>JBBSBK010000066.1:0-20707 GCA_038251315.1 Rhodobacterales bacterium
CCAAGATCGGACAGGGTGCGCCCCTCGGCGAGCGCATTCACGAAATTGGCAGCCTCGCGCATGGACGACGGGGTTTGGCCGGGAGGCGGCGTGAACAGGCGGTTTTCGACATGTCCGTCGACAAAGACCAACACGACAAGGGCGCGGTCGGCGGACAGCGATACAAATTCGATATGCTTGATCGCCGCCTCGTGTTTTGGGGATAAGACCAGACTGGCGCCTTTGGTCACGCCGGATAGCGCCGAACCGACACGGTCAAGCAGCGTGGCGACGTCGGTGTCGTCGCCGCCAAGCGTCTGGTCGATCATGTCGCGATCGTCGCCGCTGGGGTCGCCCACCTCGAGCAGGCCATCGACGAACATGCGCAGCCCTTTCTGCGTCGGGATGCGCCCGGCGCTGACATGAGGACTGCCCAAGAGACCCATATATTCAAGATCCTGCATGACATTTCGAATCGTCGCCGCGCTGACCTGTTCGGACATGGTGCGGGTCAGGGACCGCGACCCGACGGGGGTGCCGGAATCGAGATAGCCTTCGACCACGCGGCGGAACACCTCACGCGAACGCTCGCTCATCTCGTCGAACTGATGGGTTTTTTCGGGCATCGGCGACTTTCAACAGGCGGGCCAATTAAAACCATGCAGGCGGGGGCGTCAATCGGGGTTGGATTTAGCGGTTGGCGGGCGTATGCCCCGCGCGAACCTGAAAGGAATGACAAGATGCGGCCATCCGGGCGACAGACTGACGAAATGCGCAGCGTGGTAATTGAAATCGGCGTGACGCGGCACGCCGAAGGATCGTGTCTCATCAAATGCGGCGACACCCATGTGCTGTGTACGGCGACGATCGACGAAAGGGTGCCGCCGTTCTTGAAGAATTCGGGTCTGGGCTGGGTAACCGCGGAATACGGGATGTTGCCGCGGGCGACGAATACGCGGATGCGGCGCGAGGCCAAGGACGGGCAATCGGGGCGAACGCAGGAAATTCAGCGGTTGGTCGGGCGAAGCCTGCGTGCTGGCGTAGACCGGGTGGCGTTGGGAGAGCGGCAGATCGTCGTTGACTGCGATGTGTTGCAGGCAGACGGCGGGACACGCTGCGCGTCGATCACCGGCGGTTGGGTCGCGCTGAAGTTGGCGGTCAAGAAGTTGATGAAGGCGGGACTGATCACGAGCGATCCGCTGGTCGATCCGGTGTCGGCAGTCAGTTGCGGAATCTATGCGGGGCAGCCGATTCTTGATCTGGACTACCCCGAAGACAGTGAAGCCGGCGTAGACGGGAATTTCGTGATGACCGCTGATCGGCTGATCGAGATTCAGATGACGGCCGAGGGGGCGACGTTCAGCCGTGAGCAGATGAACACGCTGCTGGATCTTGCGCAGAAGGGTGCCGCCACGCTGGTCGAGGCGCAGCGAATCGCCGTCGCATGACACGCCGCTTTGCCAGTACCGATCTTGTATTAGCGACCCATAACCGGGGCAAGATCGAAGAGATTTCGGCGTTACTAGAGCCTTTTCAGTTAAGAGTGACGTCGAATGTCGATCACGGTTTGCCGGAACCTGAAGAGACTGAGGCGACATTTGTCGGGAACGCCCGGATCAAGGCGCATGCGGCGGCGCGCGCAACCGGACTACCGGCCCTTGCCGACGACAGCGGGGTCGAGATCGACGCTCTGGGCGGGGCACCTGGCGTTCATACGGCGGATTGGGCGGAGGGGCCGGGCGGGCGCGATTTTGACCGGGCGATGCAGATGACATGGGACAGGCTTGAGGCGTTGAGTGCTGGGGCGCCGCGAACCGCACGGTTTTGCTGCACGCTGGTTCTGGCATGGCCCGACGGGCATGACGAAGTTTTCGCGGGCTCGACGGCGGTGCAGATTGTTTGGCCGATGCGCGGTGATCAAGGCCATGGATATGACCCGATTTTCCAGCCCGATGGTCACAACAAGACGTTTGGCGAAATGGATCGCTGGGAAAAGAACCGGATCAGCCACCGCGCTCATGCCTTTGCCAAGCTGATAAGTGGTTGTTTTGCCTGAAGATTGGCAGCAGGGCGGCTTCGGGCTTTACGTGCATTGGCCATTTTGTCAGGCGAAATGCCCCTACTGCGACTTCAACTCTCATGTTGCGCAACATGTCGACCAGGTTCGTTGGGCGCGAGCCTATGTGGCTGAGATTGCGCGAGTCGGGGCGATGACGCGAGGACGGGTGCTGCGGTCCGTGTTTTTCGGGGGCGGGACGCCAAGCCTGATGGCGACCCGAACGGTTGCTGCGATCCTCGAGGCAGCCAGTGCCACGTGGTCGTTTGCCAACGACATCGAAATCACCCTCGAGGCCAATCCAACATCGGTTGAGGCGGCCCGGTTCATCGGCTATCGGGATGCAGGTGTGAACCGGATCTCAATGGGAATCCAATCGTTCAATGACACAGATTTGCGCGCCTTGGGAAGGTTGCATTCTGCCGCGGAGGCGCTCAGCGCATTCGACGTGGCGCGTTCCTTGTTTCAGCGCGTCAGTTTCGACCTGATCTATGCACGTCAAGACCAGACTTTAACTGCATGGCGGACTGAGCTGTTGCGGGCGTTGGATATGGCTGTCGATCATTTATCGCTCTATCAACTGACAATCGAGCCGCAGACCGCTTTTGGGGCGCGTCATGCCGCGGGAAAGTTGCTTGGATTGCCCGCCGACGATCTGTCAGCAGACATGTACGATGTAACGCAAGAGGTCTGCGATCAAGCTGGATTTCCAGCTTATGAAGTGTCTAATCACGCTCGAAAAGGTCAGGAGAGTCGACATAATCTGATCTATTGGCAGGCCGGAGATTATGCCGGAATTGGGCCGGGGGCACACGGACGTCTGACCCGTGATGGCGTGCGACGCTCGACCGAAACGCTATTGGCACCAAGCGCCTGGTTGACCAAGGTTGAAAAGACCGGTGATGGGGAAATTGCGCCGGAGGTTCTGACGCCAGACATGCAGCGAACCGAGTATTTCCTGATGGGTCTGCGACTGGCCGACGGCATTGACCTTCGCCGGTTCGGTCTCGCCGCGGATCTGAAACTGAAGCGACGGATCGATCATCTGGTGTCCGAGGGAGTCGTTGCCCGTTGCGACGACCGTCTGATCATCAACCCGTCTGCGCGGCCGATACTGAATACTGTTCTGATGCGGTTGTTGGACGACTAGTCGCCGGTGAGTGTCCGCATCAGATCGTCCAGTTGCGACAGATCGCGATAATTCAAAATCAGGCGGCCTGACTCCTGCCCGGCGCGATGCTCGATGGAGACTTTCATGCCGATTGCGGCTGCGAGTTCGCGCTCAAGCTGTACGGTGTCGGCGTCTTTATCAGGTTTGCCGCTGGAGCCTTTGGAATTTGCCGCGTCTTTGGGTGGCCGCTTGACCAGCCTTTCCGTATCGCGCACCGACAGACCTTTTTGGATGACTTGCCGCGCAAGCACTCCGGCATCCTCCCGACCGACGAGAGCGCGGGCATGACCCGCTGTGAGTCGGCCATCGACCAGAAAGGCCTGCACATCATCGGGAAGCGACAGGAGACGCAAAAGATTTGCGATGTGGCTCCTGCTTTTGCCAAGGGCGGACGCGAGATGGTCCTGAGTATGGCCAAATGACTGCATCAGTTGTCGATAGCTGGCCGCCTCGTCGATCGGGTTGAGATCGGCGCGCTGAATATTTTCGATGAGCGCGATTTCAAGCACTTCGCTATCGTCATATTGGCGCACGATGACCGGAATCTGATGCAGGCCCGCGATCTGCGCCGCGCGCCAACGGCGTTCACCAGCAATAATCTGAAAGTCATCGGGGCGTTGCGGATCGGGCCGGACGATAAGAGGCTGGATGATACCTTTTTGGCGGATCGAGGCCGCAAGTTCGGCCATAGCCGTATCGTCAAACGTGCGTCGGGGCTGTCCCGGATTGGGCCGGATCCGTTCGATGGGCAAGGTTGTGTCGGGCCGCCGCTCAACAACAGCAACTTCGTCGCCATCGGGTGCCGTGACATCGGCCATCAGGGCCGACAGGCCGCGACCCAATCCACGGGGCGTCGTGGGTTTATTGGCCATACTCTGTTCCGTTCATGTCCGAACCTCTTTTTCCATTAACTCGATAGCGAGTTCGCGATAGGCCTGACTGCCCTTTGACCCGCTGTCATAATCAAGCGCGGTCATGGCGAATGATGGCGCCTCACTCAAACGCACGTTACGCGGAATAACGGTGCGAAACACCAGTTCACCCAAATTGCAACGGGCGTCGGCTTCAACCTGCTGGGACAGGTTGTTGCGCTGGTCGACCATCGTCAGGACGACGCCTTCGATCCGCAGCCTGGGATTTGCTGATTGACGGACCTCACGCAGGGTCAGCATCAGTTGCGACAAACCCTCGAGGGCAAAGAACTCACTTTGTAGCGGCACGAGGACGCTGTCGGCGGCAACCATCGCATTGACGGTCAGGATGTTGAGAGAAGGCGGACAATCGATGAGGATATAGTCGAAAGCAAAAGCATCCATCGCCGGTTGGCGAAGGGCATCGTGAAGCATATAGCTGCGTCTTTCATTGGAGATCAAATCGATGTCGGCCGAACTGAGGTCAGTCGTTGCCGGAACGACCAGCAGGCCCGAAACCGACGTTTCTTGAATGATATCATAAGGCATGACGTCACCAAGAATGAGATCGTAGGTAGTATATCGCCGGGTTCGCGCGTCGATCCCCAATCCGGTTGACGCATTCCCCTGCGGATCGAGATCCACCAGAAGCACGCGCCTGCCGGACTCGGCCAAGGCGGCTGACAAGTTGATCGCTGTCGTCGTCTTGCCCACCCCACCTTTTTGATTCGCAATCGCAATAATCCGCGGTTCATGCGGACGGCTGAGGTCAGGCACGGGCAAGTCCCTTGAGGCAGAGGAGGGTGGCATCAGGGTCAGTTCTACTTGGTACGGAAGTCAATTCAAAGCGCCAATGACGGCGCGCGGCTGCAATTTCACCAGCGACTTGTCTGCCCTTTGGAAACAGGGCGGTGCCAAGCGGGGTCAGGTGCGGAATCGCCAATTCGATCAGTGCGGGCAGACTCGCCAAGGCGCGGGCTGAGATGATATCGGCCTTTTGCGGTGCTACATCGGCTATTCGTTTTGCATGGACCACGGCCGCCAAATCGAGTTCGCGGATCACTGTGCGCAGAAACGTCGCTTTTCGCGCGTCGCTTTCGACAAGGGCAATCTGGCCGGATGGGTGGACGTCTTTTGCCATAATGGCAATGACGATGCCAGGAAATCCGCCGCCACTACCCAGATCAAGCCACAGTCGCCAATCGGGCGGTATCAATTGGAAGAGTTGTGCCGAATCCTTGACATGGCGGTCCCACAGGACAAGGCTGTCCGACGCCGAAACAAGATTAATGTGCTTCGTCCAGTGGCGGAGAAGGGTTTCAAATGCCATCAACCGCGCGATTGTTTCACGTGAAACATCGTTTGGCGAAAATAGAAATTGTCTTGTCATCGATTCAAGCAGTTTTCAGGCCAGCTTTGCGCAAGTGCGCTATGAGGAGAAGAATCGCGGCCGGCGTCATGCCTTCCATCCGGGCAGCATGCCCAATCGTTGCTGGTCGGCTTGCGATCAGCCTGTGCCGAAGCTCTGTCGAGAGTCCGCTGATGTCATCGTAGCCGAATAGGGCCGGAATGACCTGCGCCTCGTCTCGCGTAAGAGAATCGACTTCCCTAGCTTGACGTTCGATGTAGTATGCATAAAGCGCGTCACGTTTAACCTGCGCGCCGATGCTGGCGAGGTTCTGGCCAAGCGCGGGACGAAGCACTGCAATCTGCTCGAAGTCAACATCGGTCAGCCCCAGGGCGTCAAGACCATTGCGGTTTGGACCGTCTGCATTGATCGCGCTGCCGGATGTAGCAAGTTCACGGGCGCTGAAAAATGTTTGCGCCAATTGTGAACGGAGCGACCCGATCGCGTCCATCTTGTCGGAAAATCGGGCCCACCGCGACTCACCGACACATCCAGCTGCGCGACCGATCCCTGTCAACCTCTGATCTGCGTTGTCAGCACGCAGCGCCAGCCGAAATTCTGCACGCGATGTAAATATCCTGTAGGGTTCGGTCACGCCGCGAGATACCAGATCGTCGATCATGACGCCGATGTAAGAGGTCGTGCGGCTGAAAAGCAGCGGTGAGAGGTCGCGAACTGACCGCACAGCGTTCAAACCTGCGACGAGGCCCTGTGCTGCGGCCTCTTCGTACCCTGTCGTCCCGTTGATTTGGCCGGCCAGATACAGACCAGGCACCGACTTGACGGCGAGCGAAGGGTGCAGCGCCCGGGGATCGACGTAGTCGTATTCGATTGCATATCCTGGCTGCAAAATCTGCGCGCTCTCCAACCCCCTGATCGACCGCACATATGCGACCTGTACGTCCGCCGGGAGCGACGTTGAAATCCCGTTTGGATAGATCGTGTGGTCGTTCAACCCCTCAGGTTCAAGAAATATCTGATGCGACGATTTATCAGCAAACCTGACGACTTTATCTTCTATCGACGGGCAATACCGTGGTCCCACACCTGAAATCTGGCCGCCATACATGGCAGAGCGTCCGAGGTTCTCGCGAATGATCTGGTGCGTCGTTCCATTGGTATAAGTGATTCCGCAAGCAACCTGCCGGGCTGTCACGCCTTTGGACATGAACGAAAACATGACCGGCTCATCATCACCAGGTTGTTGCTCCAGAACATCCCAATCGATCGTGCGCCCGTCGAGTCGCGGCGGCGTGCCGGTTTTCAACCGACCAAGCGGGAGGCCAAAGCCATCCAGCCTCTCGGCCATGCGCACTGCAGGACGTTCGCCCATCCGACCCCCGGGATGTGATTCATCACCAATGTGAATCACGCCACGCAAAAAGGTGCCGGTTGTCAGAATGACCGCTCGCGCCAGAAGGTTTGCACCGCTTGCAAGTACAAGCCCGCAAACCCGGTCGCCCGCCATCACCAGATCGACTGCTTCATCCTCGATCACCGATACCGCTGATGCCGATGCAATCCGGCGTTGCATTTCTGTCCGATAAATTGCTCGGTCGGCTTGGGCCCGCGGTCCTTGCACCGCCGGACCTTTCTTTCGGTTCAGTAGGCGGAACTGGATGCCCGCCACATCGGCCACACAGCCCATCGCGCCATCCAGCGCGTCAATTTCGCGTACCAGATGTCCCTTACCCAAACCGCCAATGGCAGGATTGCAAGACATGACCCCGATCCCTTGCCGGTCGAGTGTGACAAGTGCAACACGCGCACCCATCCTGCCGGCCGCCAAAGCCGCCTCGGCACCAGCATGTCCGCCACCGACCACCAAAACGTCGAACGTTGAATGTTTCACGTGAAACACTCCCTATTTACCGATGCAGAACCGCGCAAAGATTTCATCCAAGACCGTTTCCACATCTATCCTTCCGATCAGAGAGTCAATTGCCCCGACCGCAACGCGCAGTTCCTCGGCAATCACATCGGCCGCGTATGGACCGGAAGACAACGCCATCTGCGCCGCTTCCAACCCGTGGATACCGCCGACAAGTGCCATTCTGTGCCGCTCCCGAATGGCAATCCCCCCACCGACTGCCCGCATCTTCAACCGCTGCACGATATCGTCGACCAAACGATCGACACCCGCACCCGTCAATCCGGATACGCCGACTTCGTCCGCCCACAGATCGACCTTTGCGGCAACCACCAGATCATCAGGTCCTGCCGCCACAGACGGCGCCCCGCCGGGCAAGACAAGGTGGACACGCAGGTCCGCAGCCTGCGCCCGCCTGACTCCGAGCGCGATTCCCAAGCCTTCGACAGGATCGGCAGCTTCGCGCAATCCTGCCGTATCCAGAAGCGTGACAGGTAAACCCTCCAGATCCATTCGCACCTCGATCACATCGCGGGTCGTCCCGGCAAATTCCGAGGTGATTGCTGCCTCACGTCTGGCCAACCTGTTCAAAAGCGTCGACTTTCCCACGTTCGGCGGACCAACAATTGCCACTTCGAAACCATCCCTAATTCGCTCTGTAACCGACACGCCAGCGACGTCTACCCGCATCTCTGCCAAGACCTCGGAAATCAGATCAGCGACTTCGGGCAACACGTCAACCGGGACTTCCTCGTCAACAAAGTCGATCGTTACGGCGATCAGCGCGGTTGCCCTGATCAAAATCTCGCGCCACCGCCCCGCCAATCGGCCCAAATCCCCTGCGAACACCCTCACCGCCTGTTGCCGCTGCGCCTCTGTCTCTGCGTCGATAAGGTCCGACAGGCCTTCAACCTGCGCCAGATCAAGACGACCATTTTCCAGAGCCCGCCGGGTGAACTCACCGGCTGCGGCCGGTCGAAGCCCCTGTTGTGCTGCCAAAAAGCGAAATACGGCACCGACGACCGCCACGCTACCATGCAGATGCAACTCTACCGTAGCCTCACCGGTAAAACTTTGCCCGGACGGAAATATCAGAATCAGCGCTTCGTCCAAAAGCCCGCCGTCTGCATCAAACAATTTCCGCAGGGTCCGCCCGGCACGCGGCAAGGGCCCCGCCAGAGCCTCAGCGGCCGACACAGCCCGGGGCCCAGACACTCGCACGATGGCCAATCCGGCCTTGCCCGCCGCCGTCGCTTGGGCAAAAATCGTGTCCATTATTCTAACCTATCGGCGAATATGAAATTCAGGTGTTCATCGAATCGAAGAAATCCGCATTCGTCTTGGTCTGTTTCAGCTTGGACAGCAAGAACTCGATCGCATCAGTCGTTCCCATAGGGTTCAGAATCCTGCGCAAGACATAGGTCTTGGCCAAATCAGACTTTTCGACCAGCAACTCTTCCTTGCGGGTTCCCGATTTCAGGATGTCCATCGCCGGAAACACCCGCTTGTCTGCAACCTTACGATCGAGCACGATTTCCGAATTGCCTGTTCCCTTGAACTCCTCGAAAATCACTTCGTCCATCCTGCTGCCAGTATCGATCAGCGCCGTAGCAATAATTGTCAGCGACCCGCCTTCCTCGATGTTGCGCGCGGCGCCGAAAAACCGCTTTGGGCGTTGCAGCGCATTGGCATCGACGCCACCTGTCAACACCTTGCCCGACGACGGCACGGTGGTGTTGTAGGCGCGGCCCAGACGCGTGATCGAATCAAGCAAGATGACCACGTCACGTTTGTGTTCGACCAGACGCTTAGCTTTTTCGATGACCATTTCCGCAACCGCGACATGCCGGGTGGCCGGCTCATCAAATGTCGACGACACGACCTCGCCCTTTACCGATCGCTGCATGTCGGTCACTTCCTCGGGCCGCTCATCGATCAACAGCACGATCAAATAGCATTCCGGATGGTTCATCGCGATCGACTGCGCGATATTCTGCAACAGCACCGTCTTACCGGTCCGCGGCGGCGCCACGATCAGGCCCCGCTGGCCCTTGCCGATCGGCGCCACCAGATCGATGATCCGCGCCGATTTATCCTTGATCGTCGGATCGCTTTCGATTTCCATCTTGAATGGCTCGTCAGGGTACAGCGGCGTCAGGTTGTCAAATGCCACCTTGTGCTTGGTCCGCTCCGGATCCTCGAAATTAATCGACTCGACACTCGTCAGCGCGAAATACCGCTCGTTGTCGTTGGGTTCCTTGATCACCCCCTCGACGGTATCACCGGTCCGCATCGAATGCTGCCGGATCATGTCCGGGCTGACGTAGATATCATCCGGCCCGGGCAGATAATTCGCCTCGGGCGAGCGTAGAAACCCGAAACCGTCCTGCAACACCTCCAGCACGCCATCGCCGCCGATGATCCACTCCTCATCTGCCCGCTCGCGCAGGATCGAAAACATCATGTCGCCCTTGCGCATGGTCGACGCGTTTTCGATCTCCAGCTCTTCGGCCATCGCCAAAAGGTCTTTGGGGCTTTTCGCCTTGAGATCGGCAAGGTTCAAACGGTCTTCTGACATGGCAAATCCTGTTCCAGCCGCAGGGGGCTGTCGTTCTGGCGATCTATGATCGGAAGTATCCTGTCCGGACGGTCAGGCACGACGGATATAGGCAATCGATCGCGGCCCGTCAATCATCCCCTAGAACGGCCGCACGATCACCATCACAACGATGATCAGCATCAGCACTGTAGGCACCTCGTTGGCAAGCCTGTAAGTCCGCCCGCTGCGCCGCATAGCCCCTGCCGCGAGCCCCTTGACCTCACCGGCCAGCCAGAAATGCATGACCGTCATCGCAATCACAGCCGCCAGCTTGACCCAAGCCCATCCCGCGCCCCAATCGAACCCGCCCATCCCGATCAGGATGAGCCCACAAACCCAGGCCACAACCATTGCTGGCGTCATAATCAACCGCAGCAGCTTGCGCTCCATCACCTGAAACGTCTGGTCAGATTCTGACCCCCCAGCGGCCCGTTCGACATGATAGACAAAAAGCCGTGGCAGATACAGCAACCCCGCCATCCAACTGATCACTGCAAGCACATGCAGCGCCTTGATCCCAAGATAAAACATGCCGAACCTTCCATTCCCTGTCCCTTCAATAAATACTTAAAGATAAAAGAAAAGATGATGATGTAACGCAGGGGATAACCCGCCCTCGTCGATTCCTCCGCAGACTTATCCCAAGCCCTCAAAGAAGAAAGTCGCGCTTCCATTCGCGAAGAACCGCAAATAATAATTTTAAAACAGTATCTTAGAGGCAGAAACACTACCAGACTCTTCCTTCGCCGCACTTGACTCTGCCGATCCCGGCAACTTGCCCACAGCCCGCTTTATCCTTGTCCACCGTGGATGATTTCTCCCGATCCTCGCACTCCTCCACTACGATTTCCGCGCTTCCCCTTTTGTTCCAACTCTTGCACAGTCGCGGCCAAATCCGCCCCTCTGGTTTCCCGCAGGCTTATCCACATGCCGCCCCGTATCATTTTGGCCTCCGGCTCGGCCATCCGCGCTGACCTTCTGCGTAACGCCGCTGTGCCCTTTGACGTCGTCATTGCCCGCATTGACGAACCCGCAATTCGCGACGCCCTGCTCGCCGAAAATGCGCCACCTCGTGACATCGCCGACACTTTGGCCGAAATGAAGGCCGCGCGTATCGCCGCGAAATACCCCGACGCCGTCGTCATCGGCTGCGATCAGGTGCTGGCGTTTCAAGGTCGCTGCCTCTCCAAGCCCGGTAGCGCCGTCGACGCTCGCGCCCAGCTTGCCAGCCTGTCCGGCCAAACCCACCAACTGCTGTCGGCTGCGGTCATTTACGCTGATGGCGCTCCGCAATGGCGGCATGTGGGTCAAGTCCGCCTGACGATGCACCCGCTGTCCGACGCCTACCTCGACGCCTACCTCGCCCGCAACTGGCCCGATATCGCCGACGCCGTCGGATCCTACAAACTCGAAGCCGAAGGCGTGCGTCTGTTTTCCCGAATCGATGGCGATTACTTCACTGTCCTCGGTCTGCCCCTGCTTGAACTCTTGTCTTATCTTGCACTTCGGGGAACATTGCCGCGATGAACACCCATCGCATTCCCTTGGCCGGGGTCATCGGCAACCCGATCGCCCATTCGCGGTCGCCGCGTCTGCATAAACATTGGCTCCGCACCCTCGCCCTACCAGGCGATTACGTTCCCCTGCACGTCGACAACGACCATCTTGCCGAAGTGATCCGCGCCCTGCCGCAGATGGGTTTCGTCGGCGTCAACATCACCATTCCGCACAAGGTGGCGGTGATGGCGCTGGCGGACCAGATCACTGATCGCGCGACCCTGATCGGGGCGGCCAATACCCTGATCTTCCGCAAGGACGGCAAGATTCATGCCGATAATACAGACGGTTACGGCTTTATCGCCAATCTGCGGCAAGGGGCGCCCAACTGGCAGCCCGCCGCCGGACCCGCCGCCGTCCTCGGCGCCGGAGGCGCGGCGCGCGCTGTCATTGCTGCCCTGATCGATGTCGGGGTGCAACAAATTCTGTTGGCCAATCGCACCCGCGCCAAGGCCGAGGCGCTGAAGTTCGAATTTGGCCAGCGGATCACGGTTATCGACTGGGTGCAGGCTGGCAACATGATCGAAGACGCGGCGACCGTGGTCAACACGACATCTCTCGGCATGACTGGTGCCTCCGAATTCCGGGTACCGCTAGATGGCTTGCACAAGGGGTCCACCGTCACCGATTTGGTCTATAATCCGTTGGAAACCCGCCTGTTACGGGCTGCCCGTGCGGCGGGATGCGTCACCGTCGATGGCATCGGCATGCTGTTGCATCAGGCCGTCCCTGGATTCGAGCGCTGGTTCGGAGTCCGCCCCGAGGTTGACGATGCAACCCGGGCGGCCGTTCTGCGATGACCTACTGTCTGGGGCTGACCGGGTCCATCGGCATGGGCAAATCGACGACGGCGCAGATGTTCCGTGACGCCGGTCTCCCGGTTTGGGATGCCGACGCCACAGTGCATGCTCTCTATGGCAAGGGTGGACGCGCCGTCGAACCGATCCGCGCCGTCCTGCCCGACGCCATCGTCAACGGCGCAGTCTCGCGACCCGTTCTCAAAGACATGATCAAGGCCGATCTGGGCGTTCTGGCGATCATCGAAGGCATCGTTCACCCGCTCGTCGCCCAGAACCGTCAAGCGTTTCTCGCCCGCACCACATCGGACATCGCGGTTTTTGATATTCCCCTGCTGTTCGAAACCCGGGCCGACCGTTGGCTTGACGCCACCGTCGTCGTCAGCGTCCCACCCGAGGTACAGGCCGCCCGCGTTCTCGCCCGCCCCGACATGACCCCTGCACAACTCGACGCGATCCTGTCACGCCAACTCCACGATGACGAAAAGCGGGCCCGCGCCACTCATATCATCGACACCGCGACCCTTGACGGCGCCCGCGCCGCAGTCGATGCCGTGATCGCCAGCATCCGTAAGGAACTGATCCATGCGTGAAATCGTTCTCGACACCGAAACCACGGGCTTCGAACCCGATCAAGGCGACCGGATCGTCGAGATCGGGGCGGTCGAACTGATCGGCCACATGCCCACCGGGCGCACCTATCACCAGTATATCAATCCCCAACGCGCGATGCCCGCCGGTGCCTTCGAGGTGCATGGGCTTGGCGACGATTTCCTGCGCGACAAGCCCATTTTCGCCGATATCGCCCAGGACTTTCTAGACTTTATCGGACCCGAGTCACACCTGGTTATCCACAACGCCGCCTTCGACATGAAATTCTTGAACGCTGAACTGGCATGGGTCAACCGTCCCGCGCTGCCGCTGGATCGCGCCATTGATACCGTCGGCATGGCACGTCGCAAATTCCCCGGCTCTCCCGCTTCGCTCGACTCCCTGTGCCGCCGGTTCGGCATCGACAACTCGGCCCGCACCCTGCACGGCGCACTGCTGGACAGTGAAATTCTGGCCGAGGTCTACCTTGAGCTGATCGGCGGGCGACAACCCGATTTCGGGTTGGGCACACAACAACGCAGATTGCCCGGTCAAACCATTGTAGCATGGCGTCCCGGCCCGCGACCGGCACCCCTTCCACCCCGCCTGACCGAGGCTGAAACATCCGCTCACGACGTATTTGTCAGCAAGCTCGGCGCTGGAGCGGTCTGGCTCCGGTTCAGTTGATCTTGGTCTTGTCCGCTTCGACCCGCCGCGCCAGCTCAGCGCGATAAAGTGCAAGAAAATCAATGGTTTCCAGGTTCAACGGCGGGAAGCCACCGTCGCGGGTCACATCGCTGACGATCCGGCGCACGAAGGGGAAAGTGATTCGGGGACATTCGATCAGCAGATAGGGGTGCATCTGGTCTTCCGGCACACCGTCAATCTGGAATACCCCGGAATATTCCAGTTCGAACACGAACAGGGGGTCACCGCCATCCTTGGTTTTCGACGTGATCTTCAGCTTGGTAATCACCTCGAACTGGTTCTCGGCGCCGCGCTTCCTCGCATCCAGATTGACCTGCACGTGAATTTCCGGCTGCACATCGCCCTTGGTGCCCTTCTGGGCCAGGATATTCTCGAACGACATATCGCGGATGAACTGGGCCAGGACCTTGGCGGCAATCTGCGGTTGCTGCGCCGGGGTTGGCTGCGGTGTGGTGTCGTCGGCCATCTGATCTGCTCCCAAAAGAAATCTGGACGTTACCTAGCAGGCCTCGCGAACAGCCTCAATGGGCGGCACATCAGTGCCGTGTCCAGCCCGATCCGCCATGCGTCGGGCGCACCGGCAGTGGCACTTCTTCGAATTCGCCGTCGATCACCCGGTCGTCCGGGCGTTGCGGTTGCGATTCGCCATAGGCGAACCCCTGCACCCGGATTTTCGATTTCACGAACCTGAAAGTGGCCGCCCTGACCGGCGGGATCAGCAGGGCAAAACCAATCGCATCGGTGAAAAATCCCGGTGTCAGCAACAGGGCCCCCGCCAGCAGGATCATCGCCCCATTCGCCAGCGGTTCGGACGGATCGCGCAATTCGGCGAAGGACTGGCGCAAATTGGCGACCTCACGCGCACCCTGACTGCGCACCAGCCAGGTGCCCAAAAAGGCGGTCGCCACAACAATCCCAAGCGTCGCCCATAGCCCGATCAACCCGCCAATCTGAATGAACAAGGCGATCTCGATCAGCGGAACTGCAAGAAAAGCTATAAAAATCCACATGACGACCTCTTTTCAGCTTGTGCGGCGGGCGGTGGACTTGACCCCACCCCTGCCCTACATAAGTGCTGGGCAAGCCGGTTTCCATGCCGGTCGCAAAGAGGTGCCAATGAACTCTCCGATTATACAGCTACTCGTGCTTGCCGGGATTGCGGTTTTCTTGATCCTGCGGCTGCGCGGTGTTCTTGGCACCCGTGAGGGATTTGAAAAGCCGCCGGTTGCTGGCGCATCAACCCGCAAGCTGGGCCGCAAGGACTTATCCGTGATCGAAGGCAGCCCCGATCCCGACATCGCCGACCACGCCGCCGACGGTTCCGAAACCGCGCAGGCCTTGGCGGCGATGAAGCGGATTGACCCCGCTTTCAACGTCGGCGAATTTCTGCAGGGCGCGCGCGGTGCCTATGAAATGATCCTGATGGCGTTTGAACGCGGCGATCTTGCCCCGGTCAAAGCCTTTATTGCGCCCGAAGTCTACGCGGCCTTTGACAGCGTCATCGAAGCGCGTGAAAAACAGGGCGTCAAGATCGAGGCATCCTTTGTTGGTGTCTCCGATCTGGCTGTGCAGTCCGCCGAAATCGACAGCGCCACGAACGAGGCCGACGTTTCGGTCCGGTTCACTGGTGAACTGACCCGTGTCGTGCGGGACAAGGGCGGCGATGTGACCGAAGGCAGCCCGACCGCCATTCAACGACAGAAAGACATCTGGACGTTCTCGCGCACCATGGGCAGCGAGAACCCCAACTGGCTGCTTGTCGCCACAGGCGAATGATTCGTACGGCCCTGACCTTTGCCGATCTGGCAGGTTGGGCCGATGATGACCACCGCGCAGCGCTGGGCGTGTTTCGGCAAACCTGTGTCTCCGTTCCGGGCGACTGGTCCGATCGCGGCGACGACGCCCGCGCGTTCTTTGAATCCCGATTTCTGCCGACCCTGATAACCGACGGCACGCCGATGCTATTCACCGGCTACTACGAACCCGAACTCCCGGGCGCCCTGCAACGCGGCGGTGAATTCCAGCATCCGATCTACGCGCCGCCCCCCGATCTGGTCGCGGGCGAACCCTGGCTGACGCGACGGCAGATCGAAGAAACCGATGCCCTCGCTGGCCGCGAAATCGTCTGGCTTGCAAGCCCGGTTGATCGTTTCTTTTTGCAGGTGCAAGGGTCAGGGCGCATCACTTTGCCAGACGGACAAATGATTCGCGTCGGCTTTGCCGCCAAGAACGGCCACCCTTATACCTCGATCGGTGCCGAACTGATCCGGCGGGGCGAAATGCACCCCGACCGCGCGTCAGCCCAAGCCCTCCGCGACTGGATCGCCGCCCACCCCGAAAGCAAGCAGGCCCTGCTGTGGACCAACCCCAGCTACGTTTTCTTTCGCGAAATCATCGACGTCGCCGCCACTGACGGCCCCATCGGCACATCGGGAAAATCCATCACGCCGCTGCGCTCTATCGCTGTCGATCCCGGCTTCACCCCCCTTGGCCTGCCTGTGTGGATCGAAAAATCGGGCGAGGCGCCGTTGAACCGCCTGATGGTCGCCCAAGACACCGGATCGGCGATCAAGGGCGCACAGCGGGCCGACATCTTCTATGGCACCGGGCCGGTCGCAGGCGACATCGCAGGCCAAACCAAGTCGACAGGCCGCATGATCGCCCTTTTCCCGAAATGAGACGCCCCCGCCATTTGTCACCCGAAGAACGCGCCCTGTGGGATCTTGTTGCCCGGCGCACCAAACCGATCGTGCCCGTTCCGCACCCGTTAGTCACCCAACCCGCCAAACCGCAGCCGCCCCGCACGACGATGCCCGAGCCGATCCCGGTTTTCCGAATCGGGCAAAACCCCAGACCCGTGCTGCCGCCAAGCCAAACTGCTGCGTTAAACATGGACGCCAAATCGTTCGGCAAGCTTAAGCGCGGCAAACTGGTCCCCGAAGGACGCATCGATTTGCACGGCATGACGTTGGCGCAGGCGCATCCGACCCTGATCGGTTTCATACTTTCGGCTCATGCAGCGGGCAAACGGCTGGTGCTGGTTATCACCGGCAAGGGGCGCGGTAACGACGGCATCCTGCGCCATCAGGTGCCGCAATGGCTGACGATGTCCCCGCTTGACCCCGCCGTCCTGCAAATCGCTCCGGCGCATCTGCGGCACGGCGGGCATGGCGCGCTGTATGTCTATCTGCGGCGGCGATAGCGCAGCACGCCGATGGTCGCGCTAACCCCCGCGACCACGAAATATCCCGCATAGCCGATCATCTGCACCGGAAAATCGACGCCCGCATCAATCAGCACGCCCGACAGACCGGGGCCGATGGCCGACCCGAACACCATGACCGCCACAGCGACCGATTTGATCGCACCCAGATGCAATGTCCCGTAAAACTCGGCCCAGAACGCCCCCGGCAACGTCGCCTGCATCCCCGTTCCCAAGGCAAAGACGACCAACCCGACCGCCGCCATGCCGATGGACGGAAAGCTGCCGATGATGATGAACGAAATGACGTAGGGCACCATATAGATCGGCACAATCCGCCACGACCCGAACCTGTCGATCGCGGCCCCGGCAGCAAATGTCGCGGCGACCGACACAATTGTGAAAAGCGGATACAGCGCCACGAATTGCCCCAGGGTCCAGCCCTTGACCGTCGCCAGATGCACCTGTTGAAAGAACAACGCGGTGCCCCACGCGGGCGGCCCGATCAGCGCGGGCATCATCAGCCAGAACAGCGGATGGCGCACCGCCTGCCCGCGCGTCCAGTGCCTGTCGTCCATCCCCAGTGCCACGAAATCCGATGCCATCGACCGGGGCGATCTTTCCTGTCGCAACAACATGGTAAACGCCGGGATCGACAGTAAAACCAGCCCCGTCGCGATCACCCAAAGCAGCCGCCAGTCATACCGCGCCAGCAGAGCGACGAACAGGATCGGCAACACCGCCTGCCCGATGTTGAACCCCATCGACGCCACGGACAACGCCCGCCCCCGCGCCGCAACGAACCACCGCGCCATTGCGACAATCGCCAGCGTGCTCATCATCCCTTGCCCAAAGAACCGCAGTGCAAAGATCACGCCGACCAACAATACCGCTCCCGGCACCACCGCCATCGCAAGGCACGCCAATGCCAGCCCAACCGCAACGATCACGCTCAGCCCCCGGACCCGGAACCGGTCGGTCAACACCCCCGCCTGCACCATCACAATTGCCGAAAGGGTCGTGCCAAGGGTATAAACCGCACCCCACTGCCCATTGGTCAGCCCGAAATCGCGCATGATATCGGCCGCAAAGATCGAGATGAAATAGGTCTGCCCATAGGACGAGGTGAACGACAACAACACCCCGGCCAGCAGGAACATCCGGTTGTCGATCAAAAAGCGCAGGAACCCCATGCGCGATTGCTGTCAGGTCGGTGTGGGAATGGAAAGACCCCTATAGCACATACCGGCTCAGGTCCGTCGACCGGGCCAATTCACCCAGATGCGTTTCGACGAATGCCGCGTCCACCGTCACATCCTCGCCACCGCGATCCGGGGCGGTGAACGATAAATCTTCGAACACCCGCTCCATCACCGTATACAGCCGCCGGGCGCCTATATTTTCGATGGCGGTATTCACCTCGGCGGCAATTTTCGCCAGCGCGGCGATTCCGTCCTCGGTAAACACCACCTTCACGTCCTCGGTCCCCATCAAGGCGGTGTATTGCAGGGTCAACGCGTTGTCCGTCTCGGTCAGGATGCGCACAAAATCGGCCTCGGTCAGGGCGCGCAGTTCAACCCGGATCGGCAACCGTCCCTGCAATTCGGGCAGCAGGTCGGACGGTTTGGCGATGTGGAATGCCCCCGACGCGATGAACAGAATATGATCGGTCTTGACCGGGCCATGCTTGGTCGAAACGTTCGTGCCTTCGATCAAGGGCAGCAGATCACGCTGCACCCCTTCACGCGACACATCCGCGCCACGCGCGTCCGACCGCGCGCAGACCTTATCGATTTCGTCCAAAAACACGATGCCGTTCTGTTCGACCGCCTCGAGCGCTGCCTTGGTCACGGTTTCATCGTCCAGCAGCTTGTCGGCCTCGTCCGAAATCAAGGCGGCATAGCTGTCGGCGACGGTCATCCGTTTCTTGACCTTGCGCCCCCCGGCCATCTTGCCGAAGAGGTCGCCCAAATTCATCATCCCCGGCATACCCCCCGGCTGACCGGGGATTTCAAAACCGCCCAGCGGATTCGATGTATCGGCGAGTTCAAGCTCGATCATCGTATTGTCCAACTCGCCGGTTTTCAGCTTCTTGCGAAACATCTCGCGGGTGCCTTCGCGGGCATCTGCCCCGGCGATGGCGGAAATCACCCGCTCCTCGGCAGCCTGTTGCGCCCGCGCCTTGACGTCCTCGCGCATCTGCTCGCGGGTGTCGTGGATCGCGATATCGACCAGATCGCGGATGATCTGTTCGACGTCGCGGCCGACATATCCGACCTCGGTAAACTTGGTCGCCTCGACCTTTATGAACGGGGCGCGGGCAAGTTTGGCCAGACGGCGCGAAATCTCGGTCTTGCCCACGCCGGTCGGCCCGATCATCAGGATGTTCTTGGGAAAGACCTCGTCGCGCAGATCGGCCCCCAGTTTTGCCCGCCGCCACCGGCTGCGCAGCGCCACGGCAACGGCGCGTTTGGCGTCGCTTTGGCCGATGATGTAGCGGTCCAGTTCGGACACGATCTCGCGCGGGGTCAGGTCGGTCATGGCGGGCCTTTCAGACGGAAGGGGGCAGGCGGTGCAGTGGCAAAACGCCGCCCAGCAACCGCAACAAACGGGCGCGGATCTTTTCCCAGAACGCGCCCAGCAACAGCAAGGTGATACCAAGGATCAACACGGTCATCGCCGCACCATCATAGCCGAAGATGGTGGTCGACAGGGTCACGATATACCCGACCCCGGCAATCAGGAACGACCGCCGGTCGATGATCATGGCGACGACAGCGATCATCGCCAGAAAGGCGATAAGCCACGCATCGGTACCGCCGTTATCGCGTTCAAGCAGCGACAGGGCGACGGTATTGACCAACGCAGGCGCGGCCACCAGATGCAGCCAGAACCCGTTGGCCGACCGGCGCGTGACCCGGTGCGGATCGGACATGTCGAACGCCATCGCCACGGCGAACACCAGCAGACCCAGCACCAGCGTGATCCACGCAAACGGTCCGCCCGCCGACAGCAGGAACAGGTCGGTCATGCTGTCTGGCGTCCCGCTTTGGTTAGCTGCAATCAGCATGGCGACGACGAACAGCCCGACTGCGATCATCGCCATCGCAAACGGCACGCGAAACCGCCACCAGAATCCGACCAGCGCCAACGTACCCAGCATGAACGGCCAAGGCAGGCTGCTAAAATCGTCCTGCGCCAGCATGAACGGCTGCGCGAAATAGGCCGCGAACGTGAACGCCGCGTTCAATGCGAACAGCACCGACAGGGCGATAGCCGGGGCGACCATGCGGCGGCGGCGGATGAAGTATTCGCTCAGCAACCACAAAACGCCCGCGCCAATCAGCCCGAACATCAGCGCTGACCGTTTCAGATCGACGATGGAATCGCCCAAGGACAGCGCCGCAACGCCCGACCATCCCATCGCCAGAATGACCAACCCGACGACGATGAAAATCTCGCTGAACCCTTTGAACAGCTCAAACGGTTCGTCCCCGGCGGCAAGGTTTTCACGCGCCCCCCGTCGACTGTCCGCCAGAGCCGCCAGATGCGCCGCCTGCCGTTCGGTGACGATCCCGGCAGCAACAGCAGCGCGAAGATCGTCGCGTTCGATCATGCCTTGATCGCTTCGACCGTCAGGTTGCCGTTGGTGTAAACGCAGATATCCGCCGCGATGGCCATTGCCTTGCGGGCGATGTCTTCGGCTGACAGGTCAAAATCCATCAGCGCCCGCCCCGCAGCCAACGCATAATTGCCACCCGACCCGATCGCAGTCACGTCATGTTCAGGCTCCAGCACATCGCCCGCACCCGTGATGACCAGCAGTTCCTTGCCGTCCGACACGATCAACATCGCCTC
>JBBSBK010000067.1:0-20627 GCA_038251315.1 Rhodobacterales bacterium
ATGCTCGGCCGATATGCTTTCACTCTGCCCGATTCCGTCGCCCGAGGAGAACTCAGACCATTGCGTGACCCATCAAACGCCGATGGCGATGATGCATGAAAACCTTATGTAGGTTTTCTGTTCCGTTGCTACTCAGACCCCTGATCGGGCGGGCGACCCCGCCTGATTAGCCTTTGCCGGCCAGCACGGCCACCTTGCCCGGCCCGCCAAGGGCGGGGATCATCGCGGCCCTGCGGTAGGGGTGCAGGGCGAATTCTGCCCAGGACTGCCGCAGCATCCCGTCAAGGTCAAAGTGCTGGCCGTTCATCTTGCCAAGCGGTCTGCGCCATGTCGCGGGGCCGGGCGGCATGCCGTGATGCGCCGCGATTTCGGGATAGACTGGCCAGATCACCCCATCGGCCAGATGATCGTGCTGCGCTGCCCGGGCCGCGGCAAGGCGGGCGGGGTCGACACCGTCCAGATATCCGCCCGCCCGCATCCCGGCTGCGATGACATCGGCAAAGACTGGCGGGCGGGGGTGGTTGGGGGTGTGCAGAAAACTACCCTGCGCCATCCAATCGGCCAGACGCGCACCGATATCCAGCCCGGCTGCGGCGAACTGCGCAATGACCCGGGCGGTTTCGCTGGCCAGCATGTCGAAATAGCCAAGGTCACGGTAGTGATCTGCCGTAAACAGCGCCGTGGCGTCAGCAACTGACAGCCCCGACAGCCAAGCTGCGGCGGCGATTCGCGACTGGATTACCCCGGCCCCCATCGGTGACGGGATGCCGTGCAGCCAGACCGTATCGGGGTGATAGCCCTGAAACACGAGGTAGGGCAGGGGCACGCGGCGGACCGCCGGGGCGACCCTTGCGGCCACCGGGGCCTGATCGGTCATGCCCACGAACAGGTCAAGCTGGTCGAGGAAGTCAAGAAATGGCGCATGGCCGTCGCGTACCCAAGACTGCGCTTGCGGCAAAAAGACCGAGCGTACGTCCCAACCGGGAAACACCTGCCGCAGCCAGCCAGTATAGGCCGGGTGCGAACAATTGGCCAAGACCAGAACCCGCATCACGGCTCCTTTCCGGCGGCGGGTCAGCCGCGCGCGTAGATATCCTCGTAGCGGATGATGTCGTCTTCGCCGAGGTAGGTGCCGGTCTGCACCTCGATCAGGACCATCGGCACCTTGCCGGGGTTTTCCATGCGGTGGATCGCACCCAGCGGGATATAGATCGACTGGTTTTCGGTCATCAGCCGGACCTCGGCATCGACGGTCACGCGGGCGGTGCCGGCGACGACGATCCAGTGTTCCGACCGATGCACATGGCTTTGCAGCGACAGGGCTGCACCAGGGTGGACGTGGATCCGCTTGACCTGAAAGCGGTCCGACAGGATCAGCGTTTCGAACCAGCCCCAGGGGCGGTGATCGACGGGGAACTGCACCGCCTGCTTGGCGCCGCGGGTCTTCAGCATCTGCACCGCGGCCTTGACGTTCTGCGCCTCGCTGAGGTCAGCGACCATCACCGCGTCGCGCATGGCCACGGCGACGATGTTTTTCAGGCCGATACCGACCACCTCGATTTCAGGGGTTTCCGAGCGCAGCAGGCTGCCGGTGCAATCCAGCGCCGTGGCATTGGCGGATACCGCGTTGCCATCCGCGTCGCGCGCACTTTCCTGCCAGACCGATTCCCAACTGCCCAGATCCGACCAGTTGCCGTCGAACCGCACGACGCTGACGTTGGCGGCCTTTTCCATGATCGCATAGTCGATCGAGATGTCGGGCACGCGGGCCCATGCGGCGGGGTCGATGCGCAGGAACCCCAGATCGGCCTTTGCGCGGTCAAGGGCCGGTTGCACCGCTGCCAGCACGTCGGGGGCATGGGCGCGAAAAGCGTCGATCAGGGTCTGGGCGGATGCCAGAAACACGCCCGCATTCCACAGGTGTTTGGCATCGCCCAAGAGGGCGGCGGCGGTGGCGGCGTCGGGCTTTTCGATGAACCGGGTCAGGGTGTGGACGCCGGGATGGGTCTGCGCGCCGGCCTCGAGCCAGCCATAGCCGGTTTCGGGGCGGGTGGGCGCGATGCCGAAGGTGACGATCTGCCTGGCCTCTGCCGCAGGCACCGCCGCCTGAACGGCCGCGCGAAACAGGTCCGGGTCGGCCACCGCATGATCGGAGGGGACCAAGAGCAGCAACGCTGTGGGATCTGTCGCGGCGATGTGCAACGCGGCGGCAATCGCGGCGGGGGCGGTGTTGCGCCCCTCGGGTTCGATCATCACGCCGCCCGGATTGACGCCGCAATCGGCCAGTTGTTCGGTGACGATAAAGCGGAACCCGTCGCCGGTGACGATCAGCGGATCAGCAAAGCCCGGCCCCGCAAACCGCCGGGCCGAGGCCTGAAACAGGCTTTGATCGCCAAAGATATCGGCAAACTGCTTGGGAAAGCTTTTGCGCGACAGGGGCCACAGGCGCGTGCCCGAGCCACCGCAAAGAAGGATGGGGGTAATCATTGCAGATTGATCCTTTCAAACAGGGCGTAATCTTCGTGAAAGTAAGCGTCGATAAGGGCGCGCGTCTCGCTGTCCATGAACGAGGCCACCGCCAGACGTGGCAATGCCATGATCTGTGCGGGCAACAGGTCTGCGGCCCCTGTCCGCAGTTCACCCTGACCGCTGCCGGTCACGTTCTGCGGTTGCCGCGGCAGAACATCACCGCAGCGTTCTTCCAGATCGCCGATCAGTCGTTCCAGATCGCCAAAGCTGTACAGACGCACTGAATCAATGCCCGCAAGGTACAGGTGCTGTGGCCGCCAGTGGGGGTCGAGGTCTGCAGGGGGCATTGCGGTGATCTGGGCAATGAACGCCCGGAAGGTGATGCCAAGGTCAAAGTCCGGTATGTCGTGGCCTTGTGCCTGCTGCTGCGGGCGGACCAATTGGGTTGCATGGAACATATTGCCGGGTGCCAGCCGGTTGATGACAAATTTTTCGATATAGGCGCTCAGCAATCGTTCGGCCGGGTCCCGGATCACGGCAAATCGCATGAATTTGGGGCTTGCCAGGAATCGCGTTACCTTTTCGGGTGGATAATCGCTTAACTGAATGCCGGTATTCACTTTGTCGGTCAGGGAATGCACATCTTTCAGCACATATTGTTCGTGCCGCACCTTCTCAAGGCGAACCATCTGGCGCTTGAAGAATGTGCAGGCGTTCTTGCCGATAGGGCAATAGATAACACTGGCTTTGCGACTGATGAACGTCTGCCCCAGCGGCCAGCCATGGTCATATTTTTTCGCCCGCCCTGATTTTCGAAACTCCACGGACTTTATCAGAGCATTCTTCATCTGCTCGATCGTGTCAAATTTTGGCGGGTTGTTGATATCGGGTCTACGTCCCAGAAAGAACGTATAGGCCTCCTCGATGTCTTCCCACGGCACGGTCATCTGTGCATTATCCATTTGTGTTTCAATGCGGTTACGGCCAGTTCGGATTGGCCCACATCTGCACGCCGTCGATCCTGATCGCAGGGCGACCGTTCACCAGCGGCATCACGGCTGCGCGCTCCATTTCCATCCGCCAGCCAAGGTCGGAAAAATGCGCCATCAACCGCCCCTCGATCACCCGGCTGTGGGTGCCGATCAGGACCCGCTTCACCAGCCGGTCCATCGCGGCGGCGTTACCGGCGACATAATCGGCCTCGCCGCCCTGAATGTCGATATGCAGCAGGTCGATGGGTTGCCCGCCGCCCAACTCGTCCAGCGTCACGCAATCAAGGATCTGTACGTCGGTGCGCGTCCGGGCGTCGGCCAGTGTCGCGGCGTCGGGATAGAACACCGGCTCGCCCCCCCAATGCGCGGTCCCGGCAGCCGGGTCGGGAAACAGCGCCTGCCCGGGTTTCGGCCCCGCGACCCCGTGCCACAGCCGATAGTCCTTTGGGTCGAAGCCGTTCAGCGCCAGCGTGGCGCGGGCATTGGCCAGATGGTTGCGGTCGCCCTCGACCCCCGCCAGATCGACGGCAAGGCCAAGGCCGCGCGCCGCCACGCCCATGTTGACGATCCAGCAGCCCCAGCCGCAGCCCAGCTCGACGATCCGGTAACGGTCGTGCGCCTGCGCCACGCTGTACAATGCCGCTGCCCATTCGGCGATATCGGCATGCCAGTTGCCGGGGGCGGGGATGCCATCGACGCTGCCCGCCATCGGTGCCAGGATCTGCGGATAGATCGCAGGGGTGATCCGCGTCCCAAGGAAATTGCGCACGATCCCCGGTTCGGGTGTCTGGTCGCGGATATGGAACCGGGCCAGCAGCGCCTCTGCGTCAAACTCGCTCGACCAGTTCCACAGGGCGTCGTGCAGCGGGCGGGGGCTCATCCTGTCGCCTTTTGCCCGTCGAAACCGTGACGCCGTGGCAGGGTGGCCTCGTCACGATCGCGAAAATAGGCCACCTCGGGCCGATCGACGGCACGCGCATGGGCAATGATCCGGCTGGGGAATCCTTCGGGGGCCACCTTGATGTTCAACAGTTCGAATTCGGTGGCGCGCAGCAACGCTTCCAACCCGGCGGCATTGGGGGCAAAGAAATTGGTGCCATCGCCGCCCAGTTCCCGTTCGGCATAAAGCTGAAGCAGCGGGCCCGCGCCGGCCATGCCTGCCGGACCCAGTTTGGTGAATTTGCCGTTCCCACCCAACACATGATTGTCGATGCCGGCGGTTTCGACAAACAGGGCGGCCCCGGGCTTCATCACGCCGCGCACCCGGTCCAGACCCAGCACGATATGGCGCAGGTGGTAGATCACGCCAAGGCACAACACCAGATCGAACAGGCCAAGGTCGGCGGGGTCCAGATGATAGATGTTGCGGGTTTTCCATTCGGCCCGGCTGTTCAGGATGCGCGCGGCAAGACCAAAGCCGGTGGCCTCTTTTTCGACATGGTCAAGGGCTGTAACCTCGGCCCCCCGCCGCTCCATCTCGAACGCAAAGAACCCGTCCCATGCACCGATATCAAGCACCCTCATGCCGCCCAGATCCTGCGGCAGGCCAAGCGCGTCAAGGTTGGCCAGCTTGGCAGGCGTGGCGTCGATGCCGGGTGTCTCGAATGTGTCGGTCAGTTTGATCCGGTGAAACCAGCGCCGCTGTCGCGCCTTTTCGATCAGCGCTTCCTTCTTGTCTGCGGCCATAGCCATCACATTTTATCCTTTACGATGGCATTCAACCGCGCCGTATAGCGCTGCGCAATCGCTTGGGCCGAAAAGTTGTTTTGCACGTTGGCATAGGCCGCCGCGACCCGCACCGCGCGCCCTTCCGGGTCGTCGTAGACGCGGCGCAACTGGCGCGCCGCATCGGCGATGTCGGGTTCGCCCCAGCGCTGGCCCTTGCGCACAAAGATGTAATCATCGGGTTGCAGCGCCACGATGTCGTAACCCACCAGCCAGGCGGTATCCGCGTTGCAGAATTCCATGTTCCCCGAATAGCCGGTGCAGACCACCGGCACCTGCAGGTTCATCGCCTCGATCATGCCAAACCCCCAGCCTTCGGATTTGTGCAGCGAGATATAGCAGTCCGACGCCGCCTTGAGCCGCAGCAGCGCGTCATAACTCAGCGTTTCGTTCAGCAGGTGGATGCGCGGGTCGGCGTCCATGATCGACTGCACCTGTTTCCAGACCTTGTCCTGCACCGGGTCGGACACGTTGTGGCGGTTCTGGGTCTTGATGATAAGCCGGGCCTGCGGGACACCGGCAAAGGCCTGCGTAAACGCCTTGACCACGCCCACCGGGTTCTTGCGCTGGACAAAGGAATAGCTGTCAAAGGCCACCAGACAGACGAATTCGCCACCCCGGAACCGGAACCGCCGGTCAAGTTCGGCGCGCGCGCGGTCGCGGTCGATTGCCTCCAGTTCCTCGAAACACATGCCGACGTTGATGACCGGCTTGTCGGTCTGCGGCTGATAGATATCGACGCCGTATTGCGACGACACCCAGATTTCATCGAGCAGTTCCATGCCAAGGTAATGGCAGGCGGCGGGCGTATCCAGTTCCCAAAAGAAATAGCCGATGTTGTAGGCCCCCGAAAACACATCCGGGCCATAGGCGAACACCAGCGGAATGGATTCCGCATTCAGGTGGATCAGGTTGATCTTTGCGGGCCGGTAATCGGTCAGGGCACCGACCTTGGAAAACCCTTCGGGCGCCGGGTTATCAAGGCCGAAATCGACGTGGTTGACGCTGAACGGCGTCGCTGCCAGCACGCTGGCCGACAGCCGCGTCGCCTGTCCCAGCCCCGAGGCCTTTTTGAACGGCCCGATCATCTGCACATCGACCGGATCACCTGTGGGGCGGGGCAGGGCGGCCGCCTCGATCCGGTCGCCCGCGTCGGTGATCGTGAGGTACCGCTGGCCGTGGAAATCGTAGCCCTGCAGGCGCAGAGCGGCGATATAGCGGTCAGGGGTCGGGCCGGTGCCGGGGGCAGCCCCGGTCAGGGTGTTGCAGAAGACCTCGAATTGCGACGGGCCGTCGCGGTCGTCCAGCAGGGCGGTGACCGATGCCGCAGGCAGATAGGGCAGGATATAGGGCCGCCGCGCGGCCATCGTCAGAAAGCACAGCGTCGCCAGCCGCCGGTTTTCGGCCGTATCGGGGCGCAGGAACCCGAATTCGGGCTGTTCGGCCAGAAACCGCTCCATAAAGGCTGAGCGCGGATAATCCTGACCCAGCCGGGCCACGGATACCGCGCGCATGACATCCTGCAGGTGGCGCGGCACCAGACAGTCTTCCATGTGCAGCGTGTGGACGTCGTGAAAGGCCCACCAGAAAACGAACCCGCCATACCAGTCACGGTTGTTCGGGTCGGGGTTGGCACGGTAGGGCGAATTGCTCAGCAGGCGCCACCACATCGCGCGGGTCAGCGTGTTCTGCTGGCCACCCATCGGCATGGGCGTGTTCAGATAGGCGATCAGATCGGCGCTCAGCGGCACCCGGCGGCCGTTGCGCACGATGCTGTAGGTTTCGATGTACCACATCAGAAAATCGTCGCGGTCATTCGTCACCGCGTCGGGGTCAAAGCGGCGGTCGTTGCGGGTGCGGAACCGGGTATAGTCCAGATAGGCGGGCAGGGCTGACGGGTCGGCCATGTCGGTCTGGGTGTCGCGGGCAGGGGTGGCGTGCGACAGCATCAGCCGGTGGCGGTCAAGCGGCGGCGGCGCGGGGTTTGCAGGCAGCGTTTCAGCAGCTTTCAGCAGCGCCAGCAGATGCGTCAGATCCCCATACAGCGACATCCGGCAGGCGGCCATCTGCGCGGGCAGGGGGTGGTCGAAATTGATCGGGCTTTCGCCGTCATCCGCGCCGTCATCTGTCGTCTGGCCCGACCCGTCCGACACCTGCCATGTGCCGATCTCGGTCTCGGTTTCCAGCACCCGGATATGGGCCTTGCCCCCGGCCCGGTCGATGGTGCGCAACAGGTGCGGCGGCAGGCGAAACACGAAACCGCAATTGCCCGACCCGATCCCGGCCGCAGCCACGTCGCCACGCGGGTGGATTGCCGTGGTTGTCGCCAAAAGCCCCTTCGCCACATAAAGCCCGACCGATGTGCCGCCCAGATTGCCCGGCTGCCGCACGACCCAGCCAAACAATTCGCCGTTGACCAGCCCGTCGACATTGCCCCGGTACGGCCCCCACGGCGTCGCGCCGCCGCCCCGCACCAGACGTTTGATCTGGCCCAGGCGGCGGCTGACGCGGCGCCCGAGCATATCAGCCAAGCGCATCATAATCGGCCTTTGCCATCATCACCGCCAGATCGCGGATTTTGACGGTGGCGGTCCAGCCCAGCACGTCGCGGGCCTTGGACGGGTCGCCGATCAGCAGATCGACCTCGGCAGGGCGAAAGAACTTTTCGCTGACGGTGATGACCGTCTTGCCGCTTTTGCGGTCGACCGCGCGTTCGGAGACGCCGCTGCCGGTCCAGTCCAGATCCATGTCCAGCGCGCCGGCGGCAAAGGTCACGAAATCACGGATCGTCGTGGTGACGCCGGTGGCCAGCACGTAATCATCGGCCTTGTCCTGTTGCAGCATCCGCCACATGCCTTCGACGTAATCGCCGGCAAAGCCCCAGTCGCGCCGGGCGTCCATATTGCCCAAGGTCACCGGCTCGTTGCCGCCGCGCGCCAACCGGGCCAGCCCGAGGGTGATCTTGCGGGTGACGAATTCCTTGCCGCGCAGCGGGCTTTCGTGGTTGAACAGGATGCCGCTTGACGCATGCATCCCGAAACTTTCGCGGTAGTTGGCGGTGATGTAATGGCCATAGACCTTGGCCACACCGTAAGGCGAGCGGGGGTAAAGCCGCGTCGTTTCCTTTTGCGGCACCTCCTGCACCAGCCCGAACATTTCCGAGGTCGAGGCCTGATAGAACCGCGTGTCGGGTTTCATCGTGCGCAGGGTGTCAAGGATGCGCACCACGCCCATCGCGTTCACATCGCCCGCATAGATCGGCAGATCCCAGGACGAGCCGACGAAACTTTGTGCCGCAAGGTTGTAGAACTCATCGACCGGATTGTCGCGGATCACCCGGAAGATGTTGTTCATCTCGGCCAGATCGAATTCGTGCAGATGCACATCGCTGGCGGCACCGACATGTTCAAGGCGCACCATCTCGGGCTGCGAAATCCGCCGCACGCCGCCATGCACCTCATAGCCTTTGTCGAGCAAGAGCCGCGCCAGATAGGATCCGTCCTGTCCGGTAATCCCGGTGATGAATGCCTTTTTCATGCCTATCCAAAGCTCCTTGCATTGCGTTTCGAACGGCCTTTCACGGTGCCGCGCACGCGAGGGTGATATCCATGCGCAAGGGGGGCTGCAAACGGTTTATCCCGGCGGCAAACGGCTGTCGGCGGCGTCGCGCACCCCGCCTTCGACAGCCCATCCGGGCGATATGTTTACATAATCTTCATTATACGCTCCATTGCGGCCCGCCCTCCCCCTGGCCCTCTGCCTGCGGCAGGACCGGCCTGCACATGAGCGCGCGACTGCACCGCAGCGCCGCCCGGCCCGCCGACATTTAGCCGCTGACGCTGGCGTTGATTCGCGCTAAGCCCTGTCGAACCGTTCCGAAAAAGGATGTCCTATGGGCCGCCACCGCAATCCTGACGCTGCCCCCGACGCTGTCCCCGGCAGCAACCCCAAGTCCAAACGGCACATTTTTCCGGGCGCAGGCCCTTCGGCGATCCGCGACATGGGATCGCCGCCGGATTATGCGGCCATTTTCCCCGATGTCGGCGCGGCGCGCCAATCGGGGGTGATCCTCGATCCGGCACTGCACTTCGCGCTTTACGGCCATCAGCAGGGGCGGCATTTTCTGGCCCGGCTCAAGGATGACATCAGCAACGTCATCGTCATCTCGCCCAGCCACGGCAAGGAATGCGGGATCGGCGAATACGGGCGGTATCTGGCCAGCCAGTTCGCGGCGATGGGTGAAACCGTGCGCGTCCTGCGCACCTCGGGTGCGGTGCGCGATCTGGACGATGCGGTTCTTGACGGCGCGCTGGTCATCGTCAACCACGGTCCGGGGCTGTTCGACGGGCTGAACCCGCGGCTGAGCCAGGGGGAATCCACCACCCAGCTTTTGCACAATCTCGAGGTGCTGGGCCGCGACAAGGGCTGCGTGCCCATCATCATCCACCACTCGCTGCTCGATACCGATCATCACCTGCTGTACAGTCGGCAGAACCAGATCCTGCAATCGGGGATCACCGAGGTCAGTTTCGTCTCATCGGCGGCGCGGCATTTCTTCATGTCGGCACTGGAGCTGGGGATATCGCCGGTCGATGTCCCCGATCACGACTACAGCCCCGACCGCGACACCCGCCCCGAGGTGATCGGCTTTTTCGGGTTCTACCAGTATGGCGGCAAGGATTTCGATTCGCTGTTCCATCTGGCCAAGGAGTTGCGCGCCAAGATCGTCGGCAGCGTCGCCACCGTCAGCCCCCTTGAGGCTGACAAGCTGGAAACATCGCTGGACGACAGCGGGATCGACCACGAATTCGGGCGCGGCTGGGTCACCGACGACGAACTGATGACCCGCCTGCTGGAATCCGATTACTTTTACCTGCCGCAGAACGACTACGACCACTGGAACAATTCGGCCACCGCCCGCTTTGTCACCAACCTTGACCGGCCGCTGTTCCTGCCGCCGCATCAGCCCTTTCTTGACATGGCCGACGGCGCGATCTTTGCCACCAAGACCGACCTGCCCCGGATCGCCGCCTATTTCCGCGAACCGCAGCATTACGATACGGCGGTGGCGCGGGTGCAGGCCTTTCGCAAACGCGCCCAGATGCGCCATACCGCGACGATATTGCGCCATGACGTGATCGACGTGCTGGGCGACATGTCGCGGCAACTGCTGCTGGGGGCGAACGAGACGTCCTATGAGCGTTATCTCGAACTGGGTGCGGCGGCCCGCAAGGATTTCGCAGCAGCCCTCGGCGTTTCTGAGGCCCACGTCGCCGGTGCCTGCCACGCGCTTTATCGCGCCCCGGCACCCAAACAGTTCTGGCGCAAGCATTACGAACTGGGCGATCTGATCTTTCCGACCCTGCTGGAAAGCCTGTACGCCATCTTTATGGCGATCTGCAAACGGATGCCCGACGTCGCTGAAATCGACGAGATCACCGCCGTCGCTGCCAAAGCGCAGGTGCCCGAGGCGCTGCACGCGGCCATCCTGCTGGCGCTGGCGCAGGCGGGAACCACCTTTAACAGCCACGACACCGTGCTTTTGGAAAACGGCGCGGTGGTCGACTGGGAGGCGCAGATCACGGCGGCGCGGATCGCCGCCTTTGCCCAGGCCAAACAGGACCGGCAGACGGCCATCGCCGCCGACCCGACCCCGCGCGCACCCTGCCCGCCCGCCATCACCAATGTGCTGGAACTGCTTGTCCTGCCCGCCGCCCAAAGCCGGGCCCGCAAGGCCCCCGTCGATCTGTCGCGCCTCGATCTGGAATGGGTCCAGGCCGCCCCCAGTCTGATCGCGCGGTTTGACAGGCTGGCGCAGACCTTCAGCGATGCCGACCTCAGCATGGCCGAGGCGCTGGTGTTCGATTTCCTGCAACCGGCCGCGATCAATGCCGGCGTGCGCGACTATACGGTCGAGGATTTCGTCTATCTGGACGGTGACAGCTTTCTTGTGAATGCCGTGCGCTGCATCGACAAACGCGACCCTTTCGCGATCGAGATCATGGTGCTGCAGACCTTCCTGGCCGCCTATGGCAAGGTGCCGCTGCTGCAGCACCTGCTGGACCGGGGCGGGCGCAGGGTGCAGATCGCCGGACTGGACAGCTTTGCGATGTCGCGGATTCCTGCGGATTTCGACCTGTTCATCCAGAACATGCGCGACCCGCTGTTCGGGTTGATCGACCGGCGGAATGCCTATGAAATCCTGCGCCGCAACAACGAACGCTGGTGGCTGGCCAACCATGCCGAGCGTGGCAAGCTGTGGACTGCGACCAACCAGAACATGCGGCATCTGATGCTGGCCTACAATGCGCTGGATGCCGCCGTCAGCACCGCCGGGGCGCCGTCACTGCCGCAGGGAAAGATGGCGCGCTATATCACCAGGGACGGGTCACTGACCGATTTCAAAAGTCTGGCCGCGCATTGCGAGCCGGTCCCGGCGGGCCGCTGGACAGCGATCTCGGACCTGCGCAAGGATTCTGCCGCCCTGCGCAATTTTCACCCGGTCGAGGCCGACGGGGCCTGGTCGGACGGCAACGACAGCCTGATCTGTCTGACCCTGCGGGCGGCGGATGACTCAGCAAGCCCCCTGGTAAATCCCCTGGTAAATCCTCTGGCAAATCCTCTGGTTCTGGCCAGCTCTCTGGCCGACATGTTTCCCGGGATCGCGACAGACCGCCCGAACCTGCTTTTGGAGATGAGCTTTGTCGGATCGGGGGTGCTGGGGCGGCGCCAGATGAGGGCCATCGTCAATCACACCGTGCCCGGCACCGGGGGCCGTTGGGTCAGCACCGAGGCCGAAGTCAGCGTCGGCAGCGATGCGCCGCTTGTCATGGTGATCCCCTGCGCGGCGCTGCGGATCGGGGCGGATATCGTGATCCAGCTCAGACTGTCCGCCAGCGCCAACCCGCAGGCCCTGGGCATGTCGTCGGACGGGCGCGACCTGGGGGCCTTTGTGCGGCGCGTCGGGCTGTTCCTGCCGGATGCGCCCTGAGATGACCGCCACCACAGCCACCCCGCGCCGCCGGTTTCTGATCGTGGTCGGATTGCCGAAATCCGGCACGACGTTTCTGTATGCCCAGTGCCATGCGATGCCCGATCACTTCAACATGCCCATCGGCATCAAGGAAATCGGCTATTTCCGCGGGGCCAGCAACCTGCCGGGCTATCTGGCGTATTTCGCCCCCGACGACGGCCGGGTCATGGTCGATGCCACGCCGGTGTACATCGACGACGCTGGGGTCACGCTGGACAACATGGTCCGCGCCCTTGAGGGGCAGGATGTCCATATCGTGGTCTGCCTGCGCGAACCGCTGGAACGGGCCTATTCGCATTACCTGCACGATGTGGCGCAGAACTTTCTGACCTACGGGCTGTCGGATTACAGCATCTACAGCCCCTCGGTGCTGGCCCGGTATCTGTATCCGCTGGCTGAACGGATCCGCGCCCTGCAGGCAGCCTTTGGTGCCGACCGCGTGCATGGTTTCGGCTTTGCCGGCGACAACACCGCCCTTGAGACCGCGCTGCGCCGGTTTGCCGGGCTGCCGGCCGACTGGGCGTTCGACTATGGCCATAACCCCGCCCCCGGCTTTACCTCGCCGCGGGTGTTCTACAACGGTGACCGGGCGGTGACGGTCAGCCTGCGCGAGGGGGTGTTCACCCTGCCCGCCGGGCAGTTGCTGCTTGTCAACCGCCGGTTCAGCAAGCTGCGCCCCGGTATCTCGCCGCTGCTGGCCCAGACTTTTATGAATGGTCAAAGCAGCATCAACCGGGTGTTCGATACCACAAGGCTGTCGGATGCGACGCGCGAGACGATCCGGGCCGATTATGCCGCGACCTGCGCGCTTCTGGGGATGGCCGCATTGCCGGACACGCCGCCGCCCCTGCTGGTTTCAAAGGAATCCGACAGTCTGCCCCAAGATATCGCCGGCAAGCTGGAAAAGATCGGGACGCTGGACGACAGTATTGCCGATATCTTTGCCGCACCGCTGCGCAGTTCCGACGACGCCATCGTCGCCATGCCCGAACAGGACGTGGCGCTGGGGCGCGCCATTGCGCAGGCCAGGCTGATCTCGCGCAAACGCAGCGATAGCCTCACGGCCATCGTCGATCACATGTTCCACATCGTGATGACCTACGGACCTGCGACGAACTACATCGACAATCTTGCCGTCCAACTGGTCAGAACCCGGCGTTTCGATGATCTGCAGGCCATCATGACGCGCTATGGCGGGATCAAGGGGATGGGCCGCCAGATCAAACTGGACAAGGTCCACAGCATTATGAAAGAGCCCCTGAACGCTGCGGAATGTGACCGCTTGTGCGCCATGGGCCTGACCATCGCGCCGGTGCCTGCCGACCCTGCCGCACCCGAAGCTGTCACGCCGCTGCTCCGCCCGCGCAAGCCCCTGCTTCAAAAAGAGCCCCGTGCGTCAAAAAAGTAGCCCGGGTTAAAGGAAACGCCGGTTCAGCCAGACCTGCGTGCCGTCCAGCAGGACGCCGTTGGGGTTGGGTGACTGCGGCCTGTCGCGTGCGCACAGCCAGTCGTGTCCGGGCATCATCGCGCGCAGCAGGGCCTCGATCTCACCCGAATGGGTGCCGACATAAATCGCGCGGACCCGCGCGTTCATCGCCTTGATCGCGGCCGCGATAACCTCGCCCTCGAACCCCTGAATGTCGAAATGGATCATGTCGATCAGGTCGTGGTCGCCCATCAGGTCGGGCAGGCTGTAGGCATCGACCAGACTGTATTCGCTGGGATATTTACCGACTGTATACATCCCCGGCCGGTCGGGGACCGGCTTGGCACGGATATCTTCAAGCAGTTTTGCGCGGTCCGTGCCGACTGCGCCCAGGGTCTTGAGGCCCCATTGCAGCGACGGGTCGGTGGCCACCGGGAACAGCGCGATACCGCTTTCGGCGGCAACGATGCCATGCACCGCGCGCCCCTGATCCGCACTGACACCGTTGTCGGCGAAATGGCGGTGCATGAATTCATATTTCTGCCGTTCCGCCTCGACCCCGACAATCGCGATCTGCGAAATCCCCAGTTGCCGCGCCGCACCGTATCCGGCCATGATCCACGGGCCCCAGCCGGCACCGCATTCCAGCATCGTGAACCGGTCGCGGCCACTGTCCTTGGCCGCCGTCGCCGCCCACAGCACCGGGATCCATTCCCAGTTATTGGTCTGCCTTGGTTTTTGCACACCGCCCTTGCCGGTCCAGTGACCGTTGAAATCGACGTGGCTGCGCTGGCCCATGAAATCAGCGATGAACGCCGGATCAGGCGTGCAGGGCACGTCGCGGAACCGCTCGAAAACCTTTGCCGACATGGGGCCGGCAATCTCGGTGGTGGACGCGTCAGGGGTATCGGACATGGTCAAGGTCTTTCGATGCAGGCGTTCCGGTTTTCAGTTCCACGGCAGCACGGCTTTGGAACACATTAAAATCTTGTCAGCCTCCTGCGGCCTTGATCTCGGCGATCTTGGCACGCAGTTCGACGACCTGCTTTTGCAGCGCCACATTGTCGTGCTTCATCTTGTCGGTTTCCAGCCGGGCACGGATTTGCGCGCTGCGCAGGGCGCGCGCCAGTATCGCGTTCACCTTGTCCGCACCCAGCAGCGACACCTCGTCGTCGTCGAACGGCAATCCGTTCTTGCCGATGGCATAATCGCCCATCTCGAACGTCGGGCCCTGCCATTTGCCACCCGGTGGCACCGGATCAAGGCCAAGAAAGGCGAAATCGCGGGCATAGACCCGGGTGAACAGGTCAATCGTGTCCTGCGGGACGTGGGAAAACACCTCTTCCAGGCTGACCAGCCGCGCATCGGACGGGTTTTCGGGCGCAAAGGTCTCGCGCACGCCGTAGGTCTCTTCGACAAACCGTTCCAGAAAGTCGTTCAGCTGCTCGGTATCGATCACCTCGTTGACCAGCAGTTTCCCCTGGGCGTCGTGCAGCCAGTCGAATTGCGGCGCCGACGCGGTCCGGCAATGCCATTCGATGAAATCGACAAAGGTCATCGCGCGCATCATCATCGAGATTGTGCTTTTGCCGTCGCGGCGGATGAAATGATAGGTGCTCAGCAACCGCTCCCAGGGGTTGCGGGTGAACGCAAAGCTGCGGAAACCGGCCCATTTTTCCGGCCCCATCACGCGCAGGAAATCGCGTGCCCGGGCATGGCCGTCATAGACCTTTTCGCGCGTCGCGGGCAGGATGTTCGCGGCGATGGCCTCGGGAATTCCGGGCACCAGATGGCTGCTTTGCCAGTCGTTCTGCACCGCGTCATCCCGCGTACCCAGCCGCAGCAGGGCGCGGGTGACCGTCGTTCCGGCGCATTTGGGGATATGGACGAACACAGACCGACGCGTTTCGGACAAAAGACTAACCATAGTGCCTGTACTTTCCTTGACCCAACCTCGATCCGATCTATGCCATGCCCGTGGCAAGAGAAAAAGAGTTGGCATTGCTGTCGGCCATGCGTTGCCCGCCGGCGGCGTCAGTCTTCGGGCAGTGCCAGAAAGTCGTGGTAACCCTTTTTGCCCAGACGGGCGGCGACGCCATCGGCGTCCAGCCTCTGGGTGGCATCATCGGGATCGCAGATCGCATAATTCAACGCCCAAAGCTGCGCCATGAACGCCTTGAGACCGATGCCGGAACTCAGCTCCAGCGATGGCGGGTTGACCTCGATCACCAGCTTGGGCCGGTCCTGCGCCAGAATCTTGCGCGCCTTGTCCAGAACCCGCGGTTCATGCTCCTCGACATCCATCTTGATCAGCCCGATCCGGCGGCTGCGATGTTCCAGAAGCGCGTCCAGCGGGGCCGCCGGAACCCGGATCAGGCGCGCATGCATCCCGATCTGCCGGTGGGCCGACCAGCCGCCGGTGCCGGCATCATCCGCCTCGGCAGTCCCGTCGTCTGACCCGGCCCCGTCGTCTGGCCCGCCGCCTTCGTCAAACCCGCCCTGGGCGCGGTTCCGCCAGCGCGGGTGCAGGATCTTGGCCGATGCGGCATGTCCGGCCGGTGCCCACAGATCGACCAGGGCCATCTCATCGGATGCGGCCAAAGCATGCACCATCACACGTTCGCTCAGGGCCGCATCGACGATGGTGGCGCACAGGACGCCGGCCAGACGTGGATTGGGTTCGATCGCATGGACGATCCCGGTGGTCCGCAGGGCCCGCATCTTGTGCGCCACGATCATCGTGAACCAGCCGACATTGGCACCGACATCGACAAAGGCATCGGCCCATTCAAGATGCTGGTGCAGCAGCGCCTCGACATGGGGTTCAAAATCGTCGCCAAACCAGATCTGCCCGCTGACCGAGGTGTCGGTCAGATCCAGAAACATGGCAAAGCCCTTTTTGGTATAGAACCGGACGATCTTTTGCGAGCTGGCCTGCAAGAAATTCTGGATCTGCTTGGCCCGCCATTCCGCAGAATTGCGCAGGGTCTGTTCGATCTGTTCGATGGTTTTGAAATAAGCGACGGCACGGTCGACAGCCCCGGGGCTGTCCGGCTCGCGATGCAGCATCAGCTTGTACGCTGCGCGAATCAGGGAACCATTTACAACAAGCGGATCTTCAAAGTCAGCCATAACGCGGATTGCCGCAAAATTGCCCGGTCTGTCAACTGGCAACCGCACCCTGCGCACGGGGCGGCACGGGATGGGCGTGGGCGCGCACTCCCAGCGAGGACATGCGCAGCGGCTGATAGTGCCGTTCGGCGGTATAGGGCTGCAGGAAACAGTCACCCAGATCACCCTCGGCCACGAAATATCCGTTCAGCCCGTGGATATCGCAGCCGACAAGGGCCATGCCCTTGGCCCTGCCGATCCGCTCCAACGCCTTGAGCGACGCGCCGAACAGGACGGTGCCATCAAAGGTGCCGGTTGCATCATAGGGGACTTCGTAGTCGATGACCGGCGCAAAGTTGGCGTTGTATTCGATGCAGGCGGCCCGGGCGGGTGTCGTCAGGGCAGCCCAGACGTGGCTGGTGTTGAAGTCGATATCAAGCGACAGCACATCGACGCCGCCGGTGCCGATGGATGTGGCCTGAACCGTGTCGTTGACGTTCTCGGCCGACAGCAGCGCCGTGACGATCTCGATCTGGCCCTGTGCGACCGCCGGGGCCATCATCTTTCGGGCAAGGTCAAGACTGGCCGCGTCGCCGTCGATCCAGACCCCGGTCCAGCCCAGCAGATGCAGGATCCGGGTACAGCTTGTGCCGCCGTGACCACACCCGATTTCAAGGAACCGGCGCGTGCCGTTGCCGATCCGCGCGACGATCTCGCAGAGGATTGCATCCTCGTAACCTTGCGAAAACAGATGCCCCGGATAGCGCCCCAGAACCCGCGGGTCCTGCGGCAGGGTCGCGATGGCCGCGTGTTCGATCATCTCTTTCATCTGGCGGCGCAGGATATGGGCGTCACGGGCAAGTGCTTTGATCTGGGCGGCTGTGGCGGCCTCCAGTTTCAGGCCGCGTTCAAGGCCTGGTTGCAGGGCGGCGGCAATATCGGCCAGTCGGGCGATGGCGTCGGACATGTCATCCTTGTCGGTCATCTCGGCTTTACTCCAGTTCAGGCCGTCAGGCGCGGCTGTCGTCCAGCGCCGACAGGCCGATGATGTAGCGCTCTGCCCCCAGCGGGCGGTGGAACAGGGTCCGCGGTGCTGCATCGAACCGCGCACACAGCGTCTGCTGCGGGATATGCGACCAATCCATCCCGGCAAAGGCCCCGGCCGCCACCCCGAAGGAATTCCAGTCATCCAGGATCACCAGCGCCGGGTGCGGGTACCGGGTCAGGATCGCCTCGATCTCGCGGGCGACGGGCTTTTGTGCGGCCGGGGTCGGGGTCAATGTCGGGGCCAGTGTCGGGGTCAATGTCGGGCTGGCCCCCGGAACCGCGTCCGCCCCATATGCGGTTGCGCGCGGATAGCCCTTGAACTGCGACGCCGCCCAGTCGGTCGTGGTGTCACCGCTCCAATGGGCATCCAGGTAGAACACCGCAGGCCCCGGCACCTGTGCCAGCAACGGCCCCAGAACATCGCCCGACGACCCCTGAAGCGACGTCAGATTGGGTTGCCCGGCGGCAACCGGCGCAAACAGGGCGTGCAGCTCTTTGGACAGTTCGATCGTGAACACCTTTTCGAACCATGATGCGGCGTGCAGGGCCGTGTGCCCGAACAGCGTGCCGGTTTCGACAAAGCTGCGAAACGGCTCGGGCGTGACGGCAGGCCCCCACAGATGCACCGCCTCGTACAGAAACAGCGGGACCGCAATGCCGGGGTCCAGATCGACGATCGGCGTGGCGCTGCCGCTGGCGGGATTGTCGGTGTCCAGATACAGGGTCACAGGCCAATGCCCCAGCGGCCCTGCGGTCGTGCCGGCAGGCGGAAGGGTCAGTTGGACATCGAAAAAGGCCTTGTGCTGTGCGGCCAGTTGCGGCCAGCCCGGCAATCCGTCCGGTGGCCTGTCGCAGCGTTGCAGATCCAGATCAAGCGGCGTCCCGTTGCGGTCCGTGGCCGTCAGGCGATTGAAATCGATCACGCGGCCCGGCGCGGCCAGCCCAAGGTAAAAGCGCAGGCCCGTATCGCCCGTATCGATCCAGTTGCGATTGTCCGCCTTGCGCAGGAACCCGAACACCGGATCGCGTTTGGTGATCCGCAGGATGTAATTGCCAAGGGTCTGGCGAGGAATGCTCATTTATGGGTTCCCGTCCAGCCGGGATAGATTGGCACATGGCGCGGCATGGAAAATCCTAACGTGCCGCGGCGGCCGTGACCATCGTTAAAGGCCCGGCCGGCCCGCATCGGAGGCCCGGTCCGGCACGTTGTTGCAGGGCAGCGCGACGAACCGGCGGTTGGGGATGGCGCCGGTTTGACGGGTCCAAAGCCCCGGTTTCTTCTCATTTCAGCCACCTTGGGGCGGCAGGTTGTCCGGTGATTCCGCCCCTGCGGTGCTGACAAGGACAGATGCCCCATGCCGCAAACCCCCACCAATTTCGAACAGGAAATGCTGGAACTGCTCAACCGGGCGCGGATGAACCCAGGCGGCGAATTCGACGCGCTGATCCTTGATGGCGCGACCCGGACCGGCGTGACGCAGGATGTCACGATTGCCCTGAACGCCCGCATTCAGATCGGCAACGTGATCTATACCGGCTTTGACGTGAATACGGACGTCCTGCGCGCCCAGTTCGCGGCCCTGACGCCGGTGGCGCCGCTGGCCTGGAATGCGGCACTGGCGGCGGGGGCCGACACCCATACCGGCCTGATGATCGCCAATGACATGCAATCGCATTATCTTCCGGGCGAGGCGGGCCTGAGCGACCGCCTGCGCGCTGCGGGCTACTCCGGCGCAACCATCCTGAGCGAGAACATCTTTGCCTACAGCGCATCCGCGCTGCACAGCCACGCCGGGTTCTTCATCGACTGGGGCTATGGCCCCGACGGCATCCAGACTCCGGCCGGGCATCGCAACACCATCATGAACGCGGCCCTGACCGAAGTGGGGATCGGCGTCCGCGCCGAAAACAACCCCGCCACCGCCGTCGGCCCCTTTGTGGTGACGCAGGATTTCGGCAACCGCGCCGGCTATGCAGCGCAGCTTGTCGGCGTTGTGATCGACGACCGTGACGGTGACCGCTTCTATGACGCGGCCGAGGGGCTGGGCGATATCACAGTCACCGCCACCAATGGTGCGGGGGCCCGCTTTGTCACCACCACATGGGGGTCGGGCGGCTATCAGATGGTGCTGGCAGCAGACACCTACACGGTCGTTTTTTCGGGGACGGGGCTGGATGGCACGATCGTCCAGACGGTCACGGTTGGCACGGTCAACGTCAAGCTGGACGCGGTGGCCGCAGACGCCGTTGCCCCAGACGTGGTGATCCCAGTCGTGGTGATCCCAGACGCGGTGGGCACAATGACCGGCACCCCCGGCATCGACCGCCTGACCGGCACAGCGGGCGATGATGCGATGTCGGGTTATGCTGGCGACGACTGGCTGTCGGGCGGCAATGGCAACGATGTGCTGACGGGGGGCGCCGGGCGCGATGTGCTTTATGGCGACGCGGGCGCCGACAGGCTGAACGGCGAGGCGGTCGCTGCCGCCTTTGACCCGGTCGCGGCACAGGTGTTCCGGCTGTACCAGGCGACGCTGGACCGGGCGCCGGATCTGGGCGGGCATCTGACCTTTACCAACAACCTGATCGCGGGCACCCAGACCCTGTTGCAGGCCGCCACCGGCTTTGTCGGCTCGGCCGAGTTTCAGGCCCGCTACGGCACCACCACCAACACCCAGTTTGTCACCCTGCTCTATAACAACGTCCTCGACCGCGCCCCCGATGCGGGCGGGCTGAACGCCTGGCTGAACGCGCTGGCGGGCGGGCAAAGCCGCGCCGAGGTGGTCCTGGGGTTCTCCGAAAGCCTCGAGTTTCGCACCAATAC
>JBBSBK010000068.1:0-20568 GCA_038251315.1 Rhodobacterales bacterium
ACCTGTTCTTTCATGGCAACTGCGAAGAAGCCCTGACCGCCTATGCCCGAATTTTCGACAGCCCGCCGCCAACGATCATGCGCGTCAGCGATGCGCCCTCGACGAAACCATGCCCGCCGGCAACGAAAACATGGTGATGCACGGCGTCGTCAAGCTGGCGAAAGGTCAGATTTTCGGCAGCGACGACGTGGGCGGCGGCACCCCGGCGATGGCAGGCTGCAACGTGCATCTTGGCTATGAATCTTTCGACACGGGCAAGGCGGCATTCGACGCGCTGGCCAAGGACGGCGAGGTGCGGATGCCGTTCGAAAAGCAATTCTGGAGCCCCGGCTTTGGTGCCCTGACTGATCGTTTCGGGATCCGCTGGATGATCGACGTCGATACCCCGGCCTAGGCCGCCGCCGCCCGCAATCGCCCCGGCCGCCCGCGCAGAAACAGCGTCCCGACGATCGCGATGTTCATCAGGTTCCAGGCAATGCCGTTCAGGAATGCCATCTGATACGACCCGGTCTGGTCGTAAATCCACCCCGACAGCCAGCCGCCCAGCGCCATCCCCAGAATGGTCGCCATGATGACAAAGCCGACGCGGGCTCCGGCCTCCCGCGCGGGCAGGTATTCGCGCACGATCAGGGCATAGCTGGGGACGATCCCGCCTTGCGACAGGCCGAACACGAGGGACACCATGAATAATGACACCAGCCCGTCGAACGGCAGGTATAAAAACAGCGCCAGACATTGCAGCGACGACCCGATCAGCAGGGTCAGCACGCCGCCAAGCCGATCCGCGACCAACCCCGATATCAGCCGCGACACGACCCCGCCCATCAGCATCAGCGACAGCATCTGCGCCCCGACAGCAGGGCCATAGCCAAGGTCGGCGCAATAGGCGACCAGATGCACCTGCGGCATCGACATGGCGACGCAACAGCCAAGTCCGGCGAGCGCCAGAAAGGCCTGCAATTTGCGCGGCGACATAGCTGCCTTTGCCACATTGGCCCGCACCCGCGCATCCGACCTGATCCGCGCCTCGTCCGGCACCCTTGCGCGCAGCATCAGCGCCAGCGGTGTCACCAGCACCGGCACTGCAATCGCCAGCACCAGATACGACGCCCGCCAGCCATGATCGCGCAACACGCCTGCCAGCAGCAGCGGCCAGATCGCGCCCGACAGGTAATTGCCGCTGGCCGCAATCGCGACAGCGATCCCCCGACGCTTATAAAACCACTGCGACACATCGGCCATCAGCGGCCCGAAACTGGCCGCGGCCCCCATGCCGATGACAAACTGCACGGCGGCCAGCATGGTCAGCGACCCCGAAACGGTGGCGGCATAATGCCCCAGCCCGATAGCAAACCCCGCCCCGATCAGCGCCCACGACACCCCGAACCGGTCCACCGCCCGCCCGATCAGCAGATTGCCCAAGGCAAAACCGATCATCGTCAGCGTGTAAGGCAGCGACGCCGCCGCCCGGCCGATGCCAAAATCGACCTGAACCTGCGGGAGGATCACGATGATCGACCACATGCCGACATTGCCGACCGTGGCGACAGCCAGCGATAGCGCCAGCCGCCGCCACGCCACCCGACTGTCCAGAATCGTCACGCCATCATCCATGCCCGCACCCTAGGCCCGGCCTGTGGCCCCTGCCAGAACCCCCAGCTTCTTTTGGCCAAAAATATCCCGGGGGGAGGCCGCAGGCCGGGGGGCAGCGCCCCCGTCACGGTGGGTCTTGACCCGCCGCCCCCCTTTGGCGCAAACGGGCGTCAGCATCAGGGGACGCATATGACACGCATCGACACCACCTTCGCCGCGCTGAAAAAAGCCGACAAAAAGGCCTTCGTTGCCTATGTCATGGCGGGCGACCCCGACTATGACCGTAGCCTTGACATCGTGCGCGGCCTGCCTGCCGCCGGGGTCGACATCATCGAACTGGGGCTGCCGTTCACCGACCCGATGGCCGATGGCCCGACGATCCAACTGGCCGGCCAACGCGCCCTTGGGGCGGGCATGACGCTGGCAAAGACGCTGCAACTGGCGACCGAGTTTCGCAAAACCGACACCACCACCCCGATCGTCCTGATGGGCTATTACAACCCGATCTATGCGCGCGGCGTCGATCGGTTCCTGACCGATGCAAAGGCGGCCGGGATCGACGGGCTGATCGTGGTCGACCTGCCGCCCGAAGAAGACGACGAATTGTGCATCCCTGCGCAAAAGGCCGGGCTGAATTTCATCCGCCTCGCTACGCCCACGACGGATGCGAAACGCCTGCCCAAGGTGCTGCAGAACACGTCGGGTTTCGTCTACTACGTGTCGATTACCGGAATCACCGGCGCCGCAGCCGCACAAACCGGCGATGTCGGACCAGAGGTTGCCCGGATCAAGGCCAGCACCGACTTGCCGGTGATCGTCGGCTTTGGCATCCGCACGCCTGAGGCGGCGCAGGCGATTGCAGCGGTTGCGGATGGTGCGGTCGTAGGGTCCGCCATTGTCGAACGGATCGGCAACGGTGACAGCGCGGCGGATGTTCTGGCCTTCGTCAGGGTGCTGGCGGACGGCGCACACCGCGCCTGACGGCCGCTTTTCGGGTCAAACTCGACTGACCAAGGGTAACTGCGCGCCATAAACCCAGCCCAGGACCGCGCCATAGATCAGATGCAGCACCAGCGTCATGATCGGCGCCATGATCCCCAGCGACAGGCCGAACAGCCCGGCTCCGGCCATTGGCATCACGAGGATCATCATCGCCAGCCAGGCCCCGATACCGAACACCAGACCCTTGCCGACATAGCTGCCCCCCGGCAGTAAACCAACCATCGCGACGAATAACCCGCCCCACAGCACCGTTCCGATCACGAAATGCGCCAGCCAACCAACCGCCATGCCGCCGCCGGTCATTTTGGCCAACATCGCGATGGTGTTTAGATCGGGCATCAGGCCCATTGCACCCTTGATGAGCAACAACGCAGACAGCACCACCGTCGCCGCAAATCCTGCGATCACGCCCTTTGTCAGATTTCCCATCTTTTCCTCCCCTGCGGTGCGAATTGCACCATGAGAAGTAACATAATAACGGGGGGAATGGTTGCGCCTGCTGCCTGTGGCGGCCTAACGTGCAGCCGAAGCCCCGCATCCAAGGTCGCGCCCATGCCCGTCATCACCACCATCGACGATCTGCACCGCATCTACAAACGACGCGCCCCGAAAATGTTCTATGACTACTGCGAAAGCGGCAGTTGGACCGAACAGACGTTCCGCGAAAACTCGTCCGATTTCGACCTGATCCGGCTGCGCCAGCGGGTCGCTGTCGACATGACCAACCGCACCACCGCCAGCACGATGATCGGCCAGCCAGTCGCCATGCCGGTGGCCCTTGCCCCGGTCGGCATGCTGGGGATGCAATCGGCGGACGGCGAGATCAAGGCGGCGCGGGCTGCCGAAAAATTCGGCGTCCCCTTTACCTTGTCTACCATGTCGATCTGTTCGATCGAAGATGTGGCCGAAGCCACCACCGCGCCGTTCTGGTTCCAGCTATATGTCATGCGCGACGAGGAATTCGTCGACGACATCATCGAACGCGCCAAACGCGCCGGCTGTTCGGCGCTGGTGCTGACGCTTGACCTGCAAATCTTGGGCCAGCGGCACAAGGATCTGAAAAACGGCCTGACCGCGCCGCCCCGCCCGACACCAGCCAACATCCTGAACCTGTCGACCAAATGGCACTGGGGCATGGGCATGTTGCGCACCAAGCGGCGCACGTTCCGCAACATCGTCGGCCATGCCAAGTCGGTCGAGAACATGTCGTCGCTGCATAGCTGGACCGCCGAACAATTCGACCCCAAGCTGAATTGGGATGCGGTTGCAAAACTGAAAAAGAAATGGGGCGGCAAGATCATTTTCAAAGGCATTCTTGACCCCGAAGATGCGAAAATGGCAGTTGAGGTCGGGGCCGATGCGATCATCGTGTCCAACCACGGCGGCCGGCAGCTTGACGGCGCGATCAGTTCGATCCGCGCCCTGCCCGCCATCGTCGCGGCGGTTGGGGATCAGACCGAAGTCTGGCTCGACAGCGGCATCCGGTCCGGGCAGGACGTGTTGAAAGCCTTGGCGATGGGCGCAAAAGGTACGATGATCGGCCGCGCCTATGTCTATGGTTTGGGGGCCATGGGCGAGGCGGGCGTGGCGCATGCGTTGCGGGTGATCCAGACCGAAATGGACATCACGATGGCGCTGTGCGGGCGACGTGACGTGCGCGACATGAACCGCGACAACCTGCTCGTGCCAAAGGGGTTCGAGGGCGACTGGCAGTGAGCCTACCGATTCCTGCGCCCATGACCGACGACCGCCTGTTCGCGCTGCGCTGGCAGCGCGGCCAGCGCGACATCATCGGGCCACTGACCCGGCTTTACGGCAAGGCGACCGACACCACCCAACTCATGGACCGCCTGCGCGACCTCCTCGCCCGCCATTGGGCCGACCGCCCCGCCGACCTGCGCGAGTTGGATATGGAACGCGATCTGAACCCCGACTGGTTCCTGTCCGAAAACATGGTCGCCTATGTCTTTTACATCGACAAATTCGCCGGGCGGCTGGCCAATATCCCGGCGAATATCCCCTATCTGCAAGGCCTTGGCGTCACCTACGCCCACATGATGCCCTGCCTGAAACCCCGCCCCGGTGCCAACGATGGCGGCTATGCGGTGATGGATTACCGCGAGATCAACCCCGATCTGGGGACGATGGCCGATTTCCAGATGGTCAACCTGCAACTGCGCGCCGCCGGGATCAGCCCCTGCATCGACATGGTCCTGAACCATACGGCCAAGGAACACGACTGGGCGTTGAAGGCACGCGCGGGCGATCCGGCCTATCAGGCGTTCTACCGGATGTTCGACGACGACAACCTGCCTCGGCAATACGAGCGGACCCTGGTCGAGATTTTTCCGGCGCAGGCCCCCGGCAATTTCACCTATTATCCGGACCTGCAAAAATGGGTCTGGACCACATTCAACGAATACCAGTGGGACCTGAACTGGGAAAACCCCGAGGTTTTTCTGGCGATCCTCGACACCGTCCTGTTTCTGGCCAACAAAGGGGTCGAGGTGTTCCGGCTGGACGCCGTCGCGTTCATGTGGAAACGGCTTGGCACCGGCTGCCAGAACCTGCCCGAGGTCCACGATATCCTGCAAGCGATGGTGCAGGCGATCCGCGTCGCCGCCCCGGCAGTGATCTGCAAGGCCGAGGCGATCGTGGGGCCGACCGATCTGGTTCCCTACCTTGGCACCGGGACGCATGCGGGCAAGGAAAGCCACCTTGCCTATCACAACAACCTGATGGTGCAGTACTGGTCGTCGCTGGCGGCGCGCGACACCCGCCTGCTGACCTATGTGCTGAAGACCCACTTCCCGGAATCGGTTCGCCGCGCCTGCTTCGCCCTCTATATCCGCTGCCACGACGATATCGGCTGGGCGATCACCGAAGACGATGCGGCCCACGTCCCACCGATGTCCGGTCCCGGCCATCGCAACTTTCTGGCCGATTTCTACAACGGCACATTTCCGGGGTCATGGGCGCGGGGGGCCGATTTCCAAAGCAACCCCGACACCGGCGACCGGCGCACCAACGGCAGTTTCGCGTCGCTTGCCGGGTTGGAAAAGGCGCTGGACGAGGACGACGCCGATGCCACCGATCTGGCGATCAAACGCATCCTGCTGGGCAACGCCCTGATCGCATCGTTCGGGGGCATCCCGCTGCTTTATATGGGCGACGAGATCGGCCAGACTAACGATTACAGCTTCGAAGATTTCCCGGCCCTGCGCGAAGATGGTCGCTGGATGCAGCGCCCGGCGATGGATTGGACGGCGGTCGACACGATCCCGCAGGGCGACACCCCGGCGGCGAAAATACACACAGGCGTCTGCCATATCCTGCGGGTGCGCAAGGCAACGCCGCAACTGGCGTCGGACGTGCCCACAAGGATCATCGATCTGGGTGATAGGGCGCTGTTCGTGTTTCAACGCTTGGGCGATGACCGGACGCTGACGGTGGTCATCAATTTCACCGACAGCCCGCAGGCGGTGTCGCCTTGGGCGCTGAACCTCGACCCCAGCACCGGCTGGCGTGATCTGCTGACCGACAAGGCCCCGGCGCTGGTTGAGAACAAGATCCCGCTATCGCCCTACGCCTGCCTTTGGCTGCGCCAGACCGGCTGACGGGCCGCAAGGATCGCCAGCGGGATCGCAGACAACAACAGCAGGGACACGCAAGCAAACGCAACGCGCAGGCCGAACAATTGACTAAGAAATCCCATCAGCATCGGCGCGAAAAAGAAGCCCGAAAAGCCCATGACGGCGGCGCGGCTGATCGCCTCGGTGCGCAGATGCGGCGGGACCAGTTTGCCGACCAGCGCCAGCCCCATCGGGCCGATGACCGACACGCCCAAGCCCAGCGTGCCGAACCCGACATAGGCGACCAGCGGCGTTGGGGCGACGGCCGCGATCACCGCGCCGACAGCCGCGATGGATGACGCCCAATAAACCACCGTCACCTCCCGCAATCTTTCCGCCACGACCTGCCCGCTAAAGCGGCCAAAGGCCATCGTCAGGCCCAGCATGGCGGGGCCAAGCGCGCCTTCGGCGGCACCCCCGCCCAGCGTGCGCTCGACATGCAGCGCCGACCATGCCTCGACCGTTGCTTCGGACATGAAGGCCAACAGCACGATGCCGCCGCAGATCAGGATCGGCCACAGGGGATAGCGGGGCGCGGGGCCATCTTCGGGTGCGACATGCACGACATTGATGCGCAGGAACGGGACCAGCAGGACGGTCAGGATGAACAGCCCGCCGAAGACATGGACCGGGGCCAACCCCGCCTCGCGCGCGGCCCCGGTGGCGATGGCGGACAGGGCGTAGCCGACGGAAAACATCGCGTGATTGACGTTCATCAGCGACCGGGAATGGATCGCTTCGAGTTCGGAAACCCGCGCGTTCATCGTAACGTCCAGCAGCCCCGACGACAGGCCGACCAGCACCATGATGGCCGCGAACAACAGCGGCACGCTCAGGTCTCCCGGCACCAGCCAGACGGTCGCCAGCATCAGCGCGGCGATCTGCATGCCGCGCGCGCCTGCAGCGCGGTCAAGGCGGGGGGCGAGCCACATTGCCGACAGCAGCCCCAACGCCTGCCCCAGCATCAGCAAGCCGAACAGCCCGTCGCTGGCCCCGAGCTGCGCCTTGATAACCGGGACAAAGGCAGCGAAGGCCCCCCAATACAGGCCGACGATGACGAACCCGGCGGCGGGTCGGCGTGAAAGAAACAGGGCGGACAGGATCGACATGGGCAAGCCGTGCCAGCCGGGATCGGCCAAGGCAAGGGAGATTGTTTCAAAAGAGATGAGGGACGCTGCCCCTTAAACACCCCGGGATATATTCGGCCAACAGAAGCGGCAGGAGTCTCGCAGCTTTCTATGGTCCAGAAAACTCCCGCCGGAGGCTCCGGCGCCAAAACCACGCGTCGCGCCCCGTTTTGCCCCTTTTCAACCGCCCCAAACCCCCCTATAGGCACGGCTCGTGGTCGCACACCCTTGGAGGGCGGCCTACTTACACAAAGGAAATACCAATGGCTGGCAAGATCACCGATCTTCACGCCACAGTACGCGCGGGGACAGGCAAGGGGGCCGCCCGCCAAGCTCGCCGTAATGGCGACGTACCTGGCATCATCTATGGCGGCGGCGTCGATCCGTTGCCGATCAACATCCCCTTCAACTATCTGCTGACCCGGCTGCGTCAGGGGCGTTTTCTGGCGACCCTGTTCAACATCAAGGTCGAGGGCGAGCCCGACGCCCACGTGATCTGCCGGACCGTGCAGCGCGATGTGGTCAAGGATCTGCCGATCCACATCGATTTCATGCGGCTCAGTGATTCGACGCGGGTCGACATGTTCCTGCCGGTCGAATTCATCAACCACGAAAAATCGCCTGGCATCAAGCGTGGCGGCGTTCTGGTCGTCGTGCGGTCCGAGGTTGAATTCAACGTCCGCGCCGACAGCATCCCGGAACACATCATCGTCGATCTGGACGGCACCGATTTTGGCGATGTCATCCACATCTCGAACGTCAGCCTGCCCGAAGGCGTCAAACCGGTCATCGACCGTGATTTCGTCATCGCCAACATCTCGGCCCCGACCGTGATGATCGCGGACGACGACGATGTGCCCGAAGCGGACGCGGTTGCCGTGGTCGGCAAGGACGACGACGACAAATAATCCGGGTTCCCGGTTCGAAGAATGCGCGGGGCCTGCGGGCCCCGTTTGCATGTCTGGCGTCCGGCGCGGTGGGCCATTAGGTTGGTCCCATGAAACTGATCGTCGGTCTGGGCAATCCTGGCGCAAAATACAGCGGTAACCGCCACAATATCGGCTATATGGCCGTCGACCGGATCGCTGCCGATCACGGGTTTGCTCCGTGGCGCGCCAAATTTCAGGGGCAGTTGGCCGAGGGCCGTCTGGGCGGCGACAAGGCGCTGCTGCTGAAACCCGAAACCTTCATGAACCTGTCGGGGCAATCGGTCGCCGCCGCCCTGCAGTTCTACAAACTGACGCCCACCGATCTGATCGTCATCCATGACGAGCTCGACCTGGTCCCAGGCAAGGCGCGGATGAAACAGGGCGGCGGCCATGCCGGGCACAATGGCTTGCGGTCGATCCACGGTCATATCGGCGATGCCTATGCCCGGGTGCGGCTGGGCATCGGTCATCCGGGGCACAAGGATCGCGTGGCGGACTATGTGCTGCACGATTTCGCCAAGGCCGATCAGGATTGGCTGGACGACCTGCTGCGCGGGATCAGCGACGGGGCTGATGATTTGGCGGCGGGCGCGGGCGATAAGTTTATGAACGCCGTCGCGTTGCGCACGGTGCCGCCGCGAAACGCTGAAACGGCAAAACCGGCGGCCGCACCTGCGCCCGACGACCTGCGCAACCCTTTGCAAAAGCTGATGGATCGGTTCAAGTGACCGCCCCTGACACTGGCGGCTTGCGTGCCGCCCTGCGCGATCAGGCGGGCAGTTGCACGACCCTCGGCTCGCCCTTCATGACGCGGCTTTGCACGCTGCTGGCTGACCGTCTGGAACCGGGAACGCCGCTGACCAACCGCCTGTTCAACTGGCCCGGCGATCCCAGCTCCCGCGCTGCTTCCGTGCCGCTGCGCCTTGCCGGGGCGCTGCATGCGCTGCGCCTGCGGGATCACGCCGGGTTGGCAGCGGTCTATCCACCGCAGACCCCCGACGATGCGACCCTTTGGGCGGCCATCGCCGACGCCCTGATGACCGAGGCCGCATTCATCGACGCCTTCATCGACAGCCCGCCGCAGACCAACGAAGTGCGCCGCGCCGCGACCCTGATCGCCGTCAGCCATTGGTTGGCCGCCCGTTTCGATCTGCCGATGCGGCTGTCCGAACTGGGGGCGAGCGGCGGGCTGAACCTGATGTTCGACCGCTTTGCACTGAAGCTTGGGGCGACCCGGTGGGGGCCGCCAGATGCTGTCCTGACCCTGTCCCCCGACTGGAAAGGCCCGCCGCCACCCGACGACGCACCCCGCATCATCGAACGGCGCGGTGTCGATCTGAACCCGCTGGTTACCGACGACCTGCGCCTGCTGGCCTACCTCTGGGCCGATCAACCCGCACGGCTGACCCTGACCCGGGCGGCCATCGGCGCCGCGGTAGCACCGGTGGACCGGGGCGATGCGATTGACTGGATTAGCCGCCGCCTGCCGCACCATCCGGGCCAGCTGCACCTGATCTATTCGACGATTGCTTGGCAGTATTTCCCCAAAGCGGCGCAAGATCGGGGTCATGCAATGATCGCCGCCGCCGGCGCCACGGCCACCCCCGACACGCCGCTTGCGTGGTTCGGGATGGAGGCGGATGCCACGCCGGGCGGAGCTGCGCTGACCCTGCGCCTTTGGCCGGGAGACCTTGATTTTCAGATGGGACGCGCCGATTTTCACGGGCGATGGATCGACTGGACACCGCCAGATTAGGGCCGATTAGCCTTGCAAGGCCGCTTGCCCCGCGCCAATCTGCAAAGAAAAAAGCACGAGGCGGAGCATGCGGACATTCATCAAACGGTTGCGGCGCATCCTGCTGGCGCTGGTCATCGCGCTGATTGCGGTGGCGATCTGGAAACGCGAGGACATCACCCGTCTGCTGGCCGTCAACAGCCTGTTCAGCGAAGCCAGGATCGTCAGCAATTTCAGCAACATGCCGTCGCTGTTTTTCAACAAGACCATCGCGCGCGGCCCGGGCCAGGTCAGCGACCTGCCCCAAGGCGTGCCCGCCACTCTGCCGCCCGAGGTGGCGACCTGGATCATGGACCGTCACGTCGCTTCGCTGTTGGTGATGAAGAACGGCGTCGTCGTGGCCGAGGATTATTTGCTGGACACCAACCCCGAAGACCTGCGCATTTCGTGGTCGGTCGCGAAAAGTTTCCTGTCAGCCCTTGTCGGCATCCTGCTGGATGAAGGGTCGATCGAAAGCCTGGACGACCCGGTGACGCAATACGCCCCCCTGCTGATCGGGTCGGCCTATGACGGGGCGACCCTGCGCGACGTGCTGCAAATGCAGTCGGGTGTGCGATTCGACGAGGATTATCTGGCCTTTAACAGCGATATCAACCGGATGGGTCGGGTTCTGGCACTTGGCGGGTCGATGGATGCCTTTGCCGCCGGGCTGAAAGACCGCGACAACCCGCCGGGGACGCAATGGCAATACGTGTCCATCGACACCCATGTCGTCGGCATGGTGGTGCGCGGTGCCACCGGGCGCACGATCTCCGATCTGATGGCCGAAAAGATTATCGGCCCGCTGGGGTTCGAGGCCGACCCGGTTTACCTCACCGACGGCGACGGGGTCGAATTCGTCCTTGGCGGGCTGAACCTGCGGACCCGCGATTATGCCCGGTTCGGCCAGATGATCGCCAATGGCGGCACATGGCAAGGCAAGCAGATCGTGCCGACCGACTGGATCGTCGCATCGACGACACCCAGCGCCAATACGGCCCCCGATGCGATCGCCTATGGCTACCAGTGGTGGATTCCGAACGGTTCGACGCCGGGGCAGTTCATGGCCCAAGGCATCTATGGCCAGTTCATCTATATCGACCAGCCGCGCAACGTCGTAATCGTCGTGACATCCGCCGACCGGGACTTTACCGTCGATGGAGTTCAAACCGCGAACGAGGCGATGTTTCGCCGGATCGCAGAAAGCCTGCCGTGATGGAAAAAGACCCCTCTATCAACGTCCTTGGGACCGCATTGGCCCCCTGTTCGACCGATCCGATGACCGGCTTCTTTCGCAATGGAGCGTGCGACACCTGCAATCAGGACCAAGGCAGCCACACCGTCTGCGCCGTGATGACGGCCGAGTTTCTGGCCTTTTCCAAATACGTCGGCAATGATTTAAGCACGCCCAACCCCGACTTTGGCTTTCCCGGCCTGAACCCCGGCGATGGCTGGTGCCTGTGCGCCTCGCGGTTCCTGCAGGCCCACGACGAAGGCTGCGCACCGCGCGTCAATCTGGCGGCGACCCATGCGCGTGCGCTGGAGATCGTGCCACGCGATATCCTTGAACGCTATGCAGCCGGCGGGATTTCGGATTTGACCGCAGGCGACTGAACAACCGGCCCCTGCATCAGGTCATCGATGAACAGGCTCAGCAATTGCGGCCGACCACTGACCCCGGCTTTGCGGTAGATCGCGTTGGTCTGCGCCTTGACCGTCCCTTCCGAGGTGTTGCGCAGGGCGGCGATATCAGCGGTCGACATGCCCTTTATCGCGAAAAGAGCCACGTCGCTTTCGGCGGGCGTGAGGGCCCAGTCGTCGAACCGTTCCGACAACACTTCCATGAAGGCGCCCGATGCGAGGCGCAGTTGCGATTGGGCGTGTGCTGTGGCGCGGAAGCTTTGGCGCAGCACAAACGCACCCAAACCGACCCCCAGGATAAGGCCGACCGCCGCGCCGATTTCGATGAATTCGAAGTATTGCCAGTCGATCGGGGCAAACCCGATCCGGGCGGATAGGATGTTTGAAAGCCAAAAGGCGGCGCAGAGAGTCTGGATTGCCACAACGATTGATATCGCCGTCTTGTTCAGCATATGCAGTTCCGGTCAACGCTCGCGATGGCCCTCTCAGTCGCCATCGTTATCATCATCATGATCGTCATCACCACCGTCGTCGTCATCACCACCGTCGTTGTCGCCGCCACTGCCGCCGGAACTGCCGTTGTCCCCGGGGTTGATAAGTAATGGTGAGGTTGCGGAACCCAGTCCGGTTTCTACCCAGTAGTCCCGCAAAATTTCCCCGGTTGTAGGGTTAAACACAATCTCCCGGCGATAGTGGTCACTGTTACTGACGATGCGGACCCGCCCGAGCAGGGTGCGTGACACCGAGATTTGGCCGAACCCCTGTTCGGTCAGCTGGTCGATGAACTGGTCCTCAATTGTGGCAGCGACCGCCAGTGCGGGCAGTGCGGTCAGTGCCAGACAGGACAACAATAATACCCGGATCAAAGTCTTTCCCTCTTGTTCGAACAGCTCGAACAGCTTCCCCCCTCGCCACATGGGCAAGGGGGGCAACCATAGTTTGATCGCGTCAGACTTATCAGTCGTCGTCGCCGTGATCGTCATCGCCGCCGTCATGATCGGCGTCATGATCATCGCCGTGATCGTCGTCGCTGTCATCTTCATTGTCGTCGCTGTCATCTTCATTGTCGTCGCCGTCATCTCCATCGTCGTCACTGGAGTCATCTTCAAGGTCGCCACTGTCATCAGTCTCGTCGGCCAGCTGCTGTTCGGTGAGGGTTTTGACTTCGCGCGTCAACTCCTGGTCGGTCACATTGTCGAAGACGACTTCGAACTTCTGGGAACCGACAATAGCTTCAACCTCGGTGGTTGTTGCGCCGCGCTCAATCTCGATTTTGGTGGCTCCGGGGAACATATCGACAATCTGTTGATTGGTCAGTTCAGCAAATCCCGCGCTGGCGGTCAGGCTCAAACACGCGGTCGTTAAAAGCAGTTTCTTCATCTTGGTGTCCTTTCGGTGACATGGATCAAGTGGTTCGGGGGGACACATTTTGCTGCATCCTTTCCCGAATGTGCCGCTGGCTTTTCATGCAAGCCATTCACCACAGGTTTACACGGCAGGCCATAAACCTGTGACCCAAGCAGATAAACTTTGGTTTAGGCAAAAAAATTGCGGCCCGCGAAACCACGAGTCGCCTTATTTTATGGTTCCTGAGTGTCCTCAGATTTTCATATCGAACCCAAGGTGCTTGGCCACCGTAAAGATGTCCTTGTCGCCGCGCCCGCACATGTTCATCACCAGCAGGTGGTCGGCGGGCAGGGTCGGCGCGATCTTCATCACGTGGGCCAATGCGTGGCTGGGTTCGAGTGCGGGAATGATCCCTTCCAATTCACACGACAGTTGGAACGCCTCCAGCGCCTCGACATCGGTGATGCTGACATACTGCGCCCGCTTGGTGTCGTGCAGCCATGCGTGTTCGGGGCCGATGCCGGGATAATCAAGGCCGGCGGAAATCGAAAACCCTTCCAGAATCTGCCCGTCGTCGTCCTGCAGCAGATATGTCCGGTTGCCGTGCAGCACGCCGGGGCGACCCCCGGTCAGTGATGCGCAATGTTCCATCTTGGCGTTGACGCCCTTGCCCCCGGCCTCGACCCCGATGATGTTCACGGTCGGGTCGTCAAGGAACGGATAGAACAGCCCCATCGCGTTCGATCCACCCCCGATGGCGGCGATCAGGGTGTCAGGCAGACGGCCTTCGGCGGCGTCCATCTGGGTGCGAACCTCTTTGCCGATGATGCTTTGAAAATCGCGCACCATCGCCGGATAGGGGTGCGGCCCGGCGACGGTGCCGATGCAATAGAACGTGTCGCGCACGTTGGTGACCCAGTCGCGCAGCGCGTCGTTCATCGCGTCTTTGAGCGTGCCGCGCCCCGATGTGACGGGGATGACTTTGGCCCCCAGCAGGCGCATGCGGAACACATTGGGCATCTGCCGTTCGACGTCGTGCGCGCCCATATAGACGATACATTCCAGCCCGAACTTGGCGCAGACGGTGGCGGTCGCGACGCCATGTTGCCCGGCCCCGGTTTCAGCGATGATCCGGGTCTTGCCCATACGGCGCGCCAGAATGATCTGGCCGAGCACGTTGTTGATCTTGTGCGCGCCGGTATGGTTCAGCTCGTCCCGCTTCATGTAAATCTTGGCGCCGCCCAGATGTTTGGTCATGCGGTCGGCGTAGTACAGCGGGCTGGGGCGACCGACGTAATGGGTCCAGAGGTCCTGCATCTCGGCCCAAAAGGCATCATCGGTCTTGGCCTTTTCATACTCGGCCTCAAGGTCGAGGATCAGCGGCATCAGGGTTTCGGACACGAACCGCCCGCCGAAAATGCCGAACCGGCCCTGTTCGTCGGGGCCTTTCATGAAACTGTTGAAAAGGTCGTTCATCGGGCTGGCCTTTCTGCGATACCCGACTGACCTAGCGCCCCGGTCGGGACGGGTAAAGGGGGCTGGCGTCAGACAAGCGCGATCACGTCCCCCACAGCGACAGTGTCGCCCGAAATGATCCGGCAGTTCAGGCCAGACCGGTGTTCAAGCAGATCGCAAATCGTCTTGCCCGTCACCATGTCGATATAGCGGCAGGGCGTGTTCAGCCGTCCGCCTTCCAATATCGCGGATCCGACGCGAAATCGTTTACCAACCAGATGGTTCAGCGGCACATCCTCGGTGGTCAGGTTGCGGCGATGTTCATCCACGCTCAAGTCGATACCGTGGTCGCGTTTCAGCGCGGTCAGGGTTTCGGTCTCGATCAGCGTCACCTCGCGGACGTCGGGCAAATCGGAATATTTGCCAAGGCCGGTTGCGTAACGATCCCCCTCAATCCCGGTGCCGGGGATCAGGCGCACCGATTGATGCGCCTGCATCGTTTCGCGGACGGCCCGTGCGGTGTGAATGTGTAAAAGCCGACCCTGCCACATGATATTTCTCCAAGCACGCCCCAGAACGAAACAAGAAACCGCAGCCAGTGACGTGTCAAGTACGTGCGCTTAAGGCCCTGCCGCGGCAATGAATTCAGCGATCAACTTTGCGTCTTTGACCCCTGGTGCGGTCTCGACTCCCGAAGATACATCGATCTGTTTTGCGCCTGTTAATTCAAGGGCTTGCAAAAAGTTGACAGCTGTCAACCCGCCCGCCAGCATCCACGGCACCGGCCAGCGCCGCCCGGCCAGCAGACGCCAGTCGAACGCCAGCCCGTTGCCCCCCGGCAGCACCGCATCGCTGGGTGGTTTGGCATCGACCAGCAGTTGGTCGGCGACGGCGGCATAGGTGTCCAGCGCCGCCAGATCGGTGGCATCGGCCACGCCCACCGCCTTCATCACGGGCAGGCCGTAACGCTGTCGGATCGCCACCACCCGGTCCGGGCTTTCGGACCCATGAAGTTGCAGCATGTCCAGCGGCACGGCGGCGGTCAGCGCATCGAGCGCGGCATCGTTCGCATCGACAACCAGTGCCACCTTCGCCACGCCGGGGGGCACCGATAGGCCAAGGGCGGCGGCCTGCGCGTGGCTGACGTTGCGCGGTGATTTGGCAAAGAAAACAAAGCCGACATAGGCCGCCCCCGCCTGCACGGCGGCGTCCACGTGTGCTGCCTGCGACAGCCCGCAAATCTTGACCCGGATATTCTGCGCCATGCCGCGATCAGGATTTTTCCAGCAGGGCCAGCACGTCATCCTTGCCGTCGTTGTTGGCATCGCGCATCCGGTCCATCTCGCGCTTGAGCTGGACATTCTCGCGGCTGGTGACGCGGGCATCGGCCCGCATCCGGTGTTCGCGCAGCCATTCCCACAGGAACCCGATGACCATTCCAAGGGCGACGCCCAAGAATATCACCACGAACAATGGCAGTTCGATGTCGGGGGAAATGCCCAACAGGCGGGCCAGCGCCGAGGGCATCGCGTGCAGCGTCACCATGCCGCGATTGGCCAGCCCGATGATAATCAGGCAAAGGCCAACAATGGCCCAAAAGCCGTAGCGGATGGTGTTCATGGCACGTCCTTACTTTCCGTTCAGGCGATCGCGCAACAGCTTGCCGGTCTTGAAGAACGGCACATGCTTTTCATCGACCGCAACGCTTGCGCCGGTCCGCGGGTTCCGGCCTTGTCGCGAATCGCGTTTCTTGACCGAAAACGCCCCGAAACCGCGCAGTTCGACACGGTCGCCCCCGGCCATCGCGCCGGTAATCTGTTCAAAGATAGTGTTGACGATTTTTTCGACGTCCCGCTGGTACAGGTGCGGATTTTCGTCTGCAATTTTCTGGATCAATTCCGACCGGATCATAGGCAGGGCCCCCCAAGGCATTCATTGGCAGCGCGGCAGGTAGGCCCTGCTTATCGTGGCAACTATAGGCAGAAATTTGGCGGCGCGGAATAGCGGTGACAGCGCAAATCGGCCCGAGTTACCCCGATTTCGGCACCAAGTTGTCGGAAATTGTCGCGCGAGGGGCAAGATTGTGCCGCGGACCGATTCGTCGCGACGCAGAAAGAACCATTGATTCGCAAGGGTATGGCCCGATCGAGAACCAGTTTGGGACCGTGGAATCAAAAGGCCCCGCCACCTTGCGATGTCGGGGCACTCAAGAATCATGCAGCCGTTGGACTTACTTGTCGCCCTTCAGCGCGGCGCCAAGGATATCGCCCAGCGACGCACCCGAATCCGACGAACCGTACTGATCGACGGCGTCTTTTTCTTCGGCGATCTCGCGGGCCTTGATCGACAGGCCCAGCTTGCGGGTTTTCGGGTCGATGTTGGTGACGCGCACGTCAACCTTGTCGCCCACCCCGAAACGCTCGGGGCGCTGTTCGGCACGGTCGCGCGACAGGTCGCTGCGACGGATGAACGATTTCATCCCCTCGTATTCGACCTCGATCCCGCCGTCTTCGATCTTGGTGACCGCGACGGTGATGATCGACCCGCGCTTGGTCCCGCCGATGGCATCGGCGAACTTGTCGCCGCCCATCGCCTTGATCGACAGCGAGATACGCTCTTTCTCAACATCGACCTCGGTGACCTTTGCCTGCACCACGTCACCCTTGCGGAAGTCCGCAATGGCGTCTTCGCCACGGCCTTCCCAAGTGATGTCGGACAGGTGGACCATGCCGTCGATATCGCCATCAAGGCCCACGAACAGACCGAATTCGGTGATGTTCTTGACCTCGCCCTCGACCTCGGTGCCCTCGGGATGGGTTTCGGCAAACACTTCCCACGGATTGCGCATGGTCTGTTTCAGCCCCAGCGACACCCGCCGCTTGGCGCTGTCGATTTCCAGAACCATCACTTCGACCTCTTGGCTGGTCGACACGATCTTGCCCGGATGGACGTTTTTCTTAGTCCAGGACATTTCGCTGACGTGAACCAGACCTTCGACGCCGGCCTCGAGTTCGACGAATGCGCCATAATCGGTGATGTTGGTCACGCGACCCGCGTGTACGGTGCCCAGCGCATAGGTCTTTTCAACGATGTCCCACGGATCGTCCTGCAACTGCTTCATGCCAAGGCTGATGCGGTGGGTTTCCTTGTTGATCTTGATGACCTGCACCTTGATCGTTTCGCCGATGGCAAGGATTTCGGACGGGTGGTTGACCCGGCGCCAAGCCATATCGGTGACGTGCAGCAAGCCGTCAACGCCGCCCAGATCGACGAACGCACCATATTCGGTGATGTTCTTGACCACGCCGTCGACTTCCTGACCTTCGGTCAGATTGCCGATGACTTCGGCGCGCTGTTCGGCGCGGCTTTCTTCAAGGATTGCGCGGCGCGAGACGACGATGTTGCCCCGGCGACGGTCCATTTTCAGAATCTGGAACGGCTGTTTCAGACCCATCAGCGGGCCGGCATCGCGCACTGGACGCACGTCGACCTGGCTGCCGGGCAGGAACGCCACAGCGCCGCCGAGATCGACGGTAAAGCCACCCTTGACCCGGCCAAAGATGGCCCCGTCGACGCGCTCTTCTTTTTCGTAGGCTTTTTCCAGACGGTCCCATGCCTCTTCGCGGCGGGCCATTTCGCGGGAAATGACAGCCTCACCACGGGCGTTTTCGACCTGACGCAGGAACACTTCGACTTCGTCGCCGACCTTGATTTCCGCGTTCTCGCCGGGGTTGGCAAATTCTTTGATGTCGATGCGGCCTTCCATCTTGTAGCCGACATCGATAATGGCTTGTCCCGCCTCGATGGCGATGACCTTGCCTTTGACAACGCTGCCTTCGGCGGGCGTGTCGATTTCGTAGCTTTCTTCAAGGAGGGCTTCGAATTCCTCCATCGCGTTTTTAGCACACATGCGGGTTCAGTTTCCTTTGTTTCGTCATGTTACGGGCCATGCGGTTGTGTCCGCAGGTCTTTCAGGTTTCCATTGGTCGGCGCGGCACTGGTGAACGCAACATCGGCAAACGCAAAATAAAGAGGGTCGGCAACCACCGACCCTGCTCAGGTTCAACGTTCGCGGACTTGGTGCCGCTTGACAGTGAGGTCTATAGGCCGCTTTGGCCAGCAGGGCAAGGGGCGCAGGGGCTTAAATCGCGCCCCTTACCCCCGGCAGGATCATGCAACCTCGGTCACGAATTCGTCGCGCGCCCGGCGCACCTTGGGCAGACCCGCCAGCCAGTCGCCCGACGCATCGCGGTAGCCCAGCGTCAGCACGGCGACAGACCGCAGGCCGCGCTGTTTCAGGCCCAGAATCTCGTCGACCGATGCCGGATCGAACCCTTCCATTGGGGTGCTGTCGACCTTTTCATAGGCCGCTGCGACCAGCGCCACGCACGTCGGATCCATCGACGATTTGGTCCTGACCGAAGGCGGCGCACAGCGGTCACCGTTCCAAAGCGTGGGTCAGATCCGCGCGGTGACCACGGCAATCGCCTGCGCGATCGCCTGCGCAATCGTCAGATCGCTGGTGTCGATCAGCACCGCATCGTCAGCGGGTCGCAGTGGGGCTGTCGCCCGCCCAGAGTCGCGTGCGTCTCGCGCAACCACATCGGCCAGAACGCTGTCGGGGGTGACGGCCGCACCCGTCGCCGCCAGTTCGTGATAGCGCCGTTCGGCCCGGCAGGCGGGGCTGGCGGTGATATACAGCTTGACCTCGGCCGCTGGGCAGATCGCAGTGCCGATGTCGCGCCCGTCCAGCACCGCGCCGCCGGGCCGGCGGGCAAAGTTACACTGGAAATCGACCAACGCCGCGCGGACCTCGGGAATGGCGGCAACCCTGCTGGCGGCATCGGCAACGGCGGCGGAGCGCAGAGTGAGGTTTTCCAGATCGGTCGGGTCAAGCGATTGCGCCGCTTGGACGGCATCGGCCCCGCCAAGCACCCGCGCGCCGACCGCCCGATAGAGCAACCCGGTATCAAGGTGGGCAAAGCCGAAACGCGCCGCCACGGCCCGACTGATCGTGCCCTTGCCCGCCGCCGCCGGCCCGTCGATTGCTACCGTGAATTTCACCGCTTGCCCCTTGTTGCGGATACCCTTGTTCCTTAACCCTTGCCCCAAGTCAAATAAGGAACCGCCATGTCGAACGGATCACCCCCTGCCCCTTGGGCGGCGCTGATGGCCGAACTGATGGTCAGCGATTTCGCCGCCAGCATGGCGTTCTGGACCGGGCCGTTGGGTTTTGCCGTAGCGTTCGACCGACCAGTGCAGAAGTTCGCATGCCTTGCGCGACCCGACGGGGCGCAGGTGATGATCTACGAACGCGATGGCGATTGGGAGACCGGGGTTCTTGACCCCCCCTATGGGCGCGGCGCGATCATTCAGGTCTATGTGACAGACGCGACGGCGATGGCGGCGGCGATGCACGCGGCGGGCGTGCCGTTCTACGTGCCCATGCGCGACAAATGGCGCGACTGGGGCGACCGGTTGGGCGGACAGCGCGAGTTTCTGGTGCAGGATCCGGACGGGTATCTGGTGATGGTGGCGCAGCGGCTCGGCGAAAAGCCGTTGGGGTCAGAGGACTAAGGCAATCTACCGCACCGACCGCCAGACCAGAAGCCCCAGCAACAGCGCCAGTGACGCCGCGAGCAGCGCGAATTTAGCGACCGTCGCGTCGCTGGCCACGGCAACCATCGCCGCGCTCACCTCGCCCGGATCGGCCCGCAGCATTGCAGCGACGCGGGCGTTTTCAAGGTAATCAAAGGCCATCGCTCCCAGCGGCAGGGCCACCGCCAGTAACCGCAGCCAACCGCGCGACAACCGCCACAACGCCACCAGCAACGACACGGCGACCAGAGCCGGAAATACCGTGTCGATCTGCTGGGCCGTCCCCAGATAAAACGCGCGGCCAGACTCGCTGAGCGCACTCAGGAACGCCTGTGCTGCCGCAAAATCATAACCGAGCAGGCGCAAATCGAAGATCGGCAAACCACCCGCCTGCGCCGAAATGCGTGGCGCAGCCCAGAATACCAGCGCCGCATCAGCCGCCAGCGTTGCCGCGACCAACAGCCCGAACG
>JBBSBK010000069.1:0-19982 GCA_038251315.1 Rhodobacterales bacterium
GGCACAAACAGGAACCGCGCGGCGGGGTCGATAAAGCGGCGGATCAGCCAGGGGCAGGCGATGCGGTCGATCTTGGGGCGGTGGCGGGTGACCCACAGGGTTGCGCCACTGACGGGGGCGGGCAGGGCGGCAACGGGGACAAGCGGCAGACCTGCTTGGGTCCACGCCACATTGCCACCTTCAAGCGCTTCCGCGTCGATTCCCGCGCTGCGCAACATGGCAGCCGCACCGTGGCTGAGTTTCAAACCACGGTGGCAGATCACCACGACTTTGCGGCCTTGCAGGCGAGGCACGAGGGCCAGAATATCAGGGTAGGGGTGGCGGATCGCTGTGGGGATCAGGCGCGGGTCGGCGGCGTGGTCATCGTCAACGCAGACATCAATCAGGACCGGGCAATCGGGCGTGCCAATCAAGCGCATCAGTTGGGCGGGGGTAATCGTGGTAAAGCTTGGCATCTGGGCATCCTTGCTGAAGCGTCAGGGGATGCGAGCCGGTGGCCGTAGCCTCACGGGGCGGTCGCGGCCCCATGCGGCAGTCATGTCATGGGGCGCGGGTGGGGTCAAGAAACCGATCATCCGACAACCCGGCTCACCTCGCGCAGAATCTTGGCCCTTATCGCGCGGGGATAGTCGCGATGGGTGCGGGCGGTGATGACAAATCCGTCGCGGGTGATCAGGCCACGCTGGAAAAACCCGGTGATCGCCTGCCCCAGACTTTCGATCGCGATGCCATTGATCGTTACCCCGCGGGTCTGCGCCGCATTGCGCGCCTCGCGCACGTCCGCCCCTGCGTTCGGGGTGCCGTCGCCGGACACGTCGATCACCCGCTTGGTGCAGTCGGGAACGGCGGCGAACTGGTCGAGGGCGAAATAGATCGCCTCGGCGGGGGCAGTGTCAGACAGCACGAATGCGCGGGGCATCGTGCGGGCGGCAAGGGCAAAGTCTTGTATCGCCGCAATGTCGGTCATCCGCGCCCACGGAATGCTCACCGCCTGTCGGTCGATGCCCGACCACTGAACCACGGTCATCGCGACAGCACCCTCAAGCAGGGCGCCGATGATTTCGGTATCGGCCAGCGCGTCGGCCATGCCGTTGGTCTGGACAAGGTATTCGGCACCATCGACGGAATTGGACACGTCGATGGACAGCACCAGCGCGATGTCGCAAGCGACGACCGGAGATGCCAGCGCCAAACAAGCGATTGCCACGCCACTGTAAAGACCTTGCCCATGCACCATGCAGCATCATGCGAAGCGCGGAACTGTCTGGCAAGGGGGGGCGAGCGGCCATGTAGCAGGGGGTAAAGGTGCAGGCTTCTGTTGCCAGGTGCCTGCGGACCCCGCCTTACGTCGCTAAACGCAAGGGCTTAAGTTTCGGCAACTCGGACTGCTTACGCAGCCAGAGCCATAGCCGGAGCACGGTTGTCATTGGCAACTGTACGTTTCGGACCGATAACGGTGGTACCTCACCGAGACAAAGACATCCCCTTTAGACGTTCGTCGATCCTGTTTCGGCCCCATCTGCCCCCAATGAGGGGTTGGTGGTGGAGCCGCCGGGTACCGCCCCCGGGTCCGATCCGCGTATTACGAGCGCGTTTATGTCCATAGTCCCGAAGGACAGGATTAACATAGGCGGTTCGGCGCGGTTTCTCAAGTCCGCTGAAATCGCTTGCCTGAAAATCGGCGCTGAACGTAATATCGGGCATCGCGGCAACGCATTACGCTGCCCGAATAATGGAGAATTTGATGAAGACCATATTGCAAAGCCTTGCGATTGCGCCGTTTCTTGCCTTCGGGGTTGCGGCTGACGCGCAAACTCTGGCGCAGTGCGGGCGCTATCCCGATGATAAGCCAAACTACATCTGCACCTGTTCGTCCGGGCAGACGAGCGGGTCGGTCTGGGGCAGCGGCCCCTACACCGGCGACAGCGACCTTTGTCAGGCGGCACGGCATGCCGGGGTGATCGGGCCGGATGGCGGCGAGATCATGGCCGAGGCGGTGGTGGGCGATACGGCCTACACCGGGTCGTTACAGAACGGTGTGACGACCAGCGATTGGGGGGCATACCCGCTGTCCGTGCAATTCATTGAGGCCCAGGCAGACTTGGCGGAATGCACTGCTTTCAGTGCCGCAGCATCGCCGCTGACCTGCCTTTGTGCGGCCAATCCGGCCCGGTCGGGATCGGTCTGGGGCAACAGTCCGTTCACCGCTGACAGTGATATCTGTACCGCCGCCCAGTTCGAAGGGGTTCTGGGCACCGAGGCCGGTGTGGTCCGTCTGATCGCGACACAGGGCCTTGACGATTATGCCGAAGCGAGCCGCAACGGCATCACCACCCGCAGTTGGGGCGCATATGGCGAGAGCTATGTGTTTGACTGGAACCTGCGCTAACCGAGGTTGATCCAAAGCGAAGTGGCGGCCACCGCAGCCTCGACGACAAAGAAGGCCCACTTTTTGCGGGTCTGCCCGTCCAGTAGCAGCGAGGTCGCGCGGCCCGTCGCCGCCCCGGCCCACGCCAGCCCCAGCATCGCATAGGCCACCGGATCGGCCAGCACCAGCGCCCCCAGCCCAAGCCCGACGAACAACGCCCCGGCCGAGGCGCGCATTTCCGATTGGCCCATCGACGTCGGCCCGGCGACAAGATCGAGCGTTGCCAGCGTGTAGCGTGGCGCCAGCCAGCCCAGCAATCCCAACCCGATGCTGAACAGCGCCAGCACGATATTGATGATGTCCATGACAACCCCCTGACTGTCTGGGGTTTACGGCCCGTCTCGCAGATCGGATCACCTGTCCTGTGCGGCGCGGGCGGCGAACACGGTGTCAGCCAGTTCTTCCGTATAGATGGCAAGGGCTGCCAGACCGGCGTCGCAACCGGCGGCGTCGCGTGCCGTCAGGGCGGCGGTAATCGCCCGGTGCAACGCGACGATCCGGGCACGGGATCGGGCCGGGTAGGTGATCATATTCATCAGCGGCTGCATCGCCTCGACAGCACCTGCCAGTTGATAGGACAAGACCGGATTGTGGGCCGCATCGACAAGGGCGCGGTGGAACGTGATGTCGCTGGCGCAAAAGGCCTCGTCGGTCAGGTCGGGGTCACGCTGGCGGACGATTTCGGCCTGCATCGTCACCAGTTGGGCATCGGTGCGCCGCTGCGCCGCAAGTGGGGCGCAGGCGCGCTCCAGCGCATAGCGCGCCTCGCAAGCGGTGACGAAGCTGACATCGTTCATCGACAAAAGAAGTGTTGCGGTCGTGATCTGCTGGGCATGCGCCTCGGGGTAGGTCAGCCGGTTGACGAAGGCCCCGCCGGTCGCCCCCCGTTGGGTCCGGATCAGGGCCTGCGCGGCCAGCCGTTTCAATGCCTCGCGCACGGTCGGGCGGGATACAGCGAACTGCTCGGCCAGTTCGGATTCAGATGGAAGGCGTTCGCCGACGGGCAGGGTGCCGGCGACGATGGCATCGCGAATCGACTTGGCGATCTGCGCCGACAGGTCAGAGGTATTTGACGGATCGATCTGCATATGTCAGACAATTAAACGTCTGACATATGACTTGGCAAGGGTCCGAGTCGTTTTTCCGGGGGGCAGATGACCGCGAGGACAGCCACTTTGCCGCTGCGCAGCCTGCTGTGGGTGGGGTTTTTCGGCGTCATCCTGATGTCCTGGCTGGCTTTGTATTTGATGGTCGGGACGATGGACGTTGATTGGGTCGGGCGGCCCGGCCCGATGGGTCAGGCGATGCGCGGGATGGACCCCGGCATGGAGATGGCAATGCCGATGGCTGCGTTTTGGCCCGTTGCAGCCATGTGGGCGGTGATGATGGCGGCGATGATGCTGCCGACGCTGGTGCCGACGCTGCGCGATTACGGCGACCTGATGGTCAGCGCCAATGGCACGCGGGCTGGGTGGCTGGGCGTGGTGGCTGGGTTCATGGCGGTCTGGGTCGGGTTCGCATTGGTGATTGCAGCGGCGCAACTGGCCTTGCTGCGCGCCGGACTGATCGACATGCTGGGGATCGCAACGACTGGCTGGTTCGCCCCCGCACTTTTGATTGCCGTCGGCCTGTATCAATTCAGCAGCGCGAAAGCTGTTTGCCACGGCGTCTGTCACAGTCCGGCGATGTATTTCTTCGGTCACTGGCGCATCGGATTTTCCGGCGGATTGCGAATGGGTCTGGGCCTTGGCGCGTTCTGTGTGGGCTGCTGCTGGGGTTTTATGGCGCTAGGGTTTGTGGGCGGCGTGATGAGCCTGCTCTGGATGGGTCTTGCGACGTTGTTCATGGTGATCGAAAAGCTGCCGGCAATCGGGCATCACGTGACCCGTCCGATGGGCGCGGTTCTGGTTTTGGCGGGCCTTGGCCTTGCTGTTAATTCACTTTGAGGGAGGCACCGAAATGGCTGAAAAGACAAAGGAACCGGCAGATCGGATCGCGATCAGTCAACGCATCGACAGCCGGATGCCTAATCCGGGGCGGCGCAAGTCAACGCCGACCGATTGGGCGATCAAGGGCGAATTGTTCCTGAACTGTTCCTGCACCGTGTTCTGCCCCTGCGTCGTGTCGCTGGGCGCGCATCCTCCGACCGAAGGGCATTGCCACGCGTGGATGGCCATCGCCATCGACGAGGGTCATTTCGAGGGCGAAAGCCTGTCGGGCCTGAACGTCGGTCTGCTGGTCGATATTCCCGGTCGGATGGGCGAGGGCAACTGGAGGGTCGCCGCCTATGTCGATGAACGCGCAACAGAAAAGGCCTTTGCCGGTCTGCTGAACATCTTCAGCGGCGCGGCGGGTGGCACCACAGGGTTATTCACGTTTCTGGTGTCCGACATCATCGGGGCCGAGCGTGAAAAGGTCGAGATCGTGCGCGAGGGCACGCGCCGCAGCATAATGATCGGCCGCAAGATTCAAGGCGAGGTCGAGATGCTGGCGGGCAAGGACGCCGATCATCCTGTTATGGTCAGCAATTCGAAATACTGGATGGGCCCCGATATCATCGCCGCGCAAGGCACCAAATCCAAGGTCCGCGACTATGGCCGGGTCTGGGATTTCGGCGGTAAATCGGCCGAGATTTGCCCGATCGACTGGAAAGGGCCCAAGGCGTGAATCACATGCGCGCGCCGACCGAAGGTGTTCATTTGCCGCTTCTTTCTCCGTCCCGCCGTATCCGCCGCACCCCGTTTTCCGCCGGGGTCGAGGCACAGGGCGTCAAGGCTTACACCGTTTACAACCACATGCTGCTGCCGACGATGTTCGACTCCACCGTTGCTGATTACCGCCACCTCAAGGATCACGTGCAGGTCTGGGATGTCGCCTGTGAACGCCAGATCGAACTGCGCGGCCCCGATGCTGCCCGGCTGATGCAGATGCTAACACCGCGCGATCTGCGCAGCATGCTGCCGGGGCAATGCTATTACGTGCCCATTGTCGATGAAATCGGGGGGATGTTGAACGACCCTGTAGCCCTGAAACTGGCCGAGGATCGCTGGTGGATTTCTATCGCCGACAGCGATTTGCTGTTATGGGTCAAGGGGCTGGTGCAGGGCTATCGCCTCGACGTGCTGGTCGATGAACCGGATGTTTCACCGCTGGGAGTGCAGGGGCCAAAGGCTGACGACCTGATGGCGCGGGTCTTTGGCGACAAGGTGCGCGAGATCAAATTCTTTCGCTTTGGCTGGTTCGACTTTCAGGGGCGCAGTCTGGCCGTTGCCCGATCAGGCTATTCCAAACAGGGCGGATTCGAGATTTACGTCGATGGCACCGATATTGGCATGCCGCTGTGGGATGCCCTGTTCGCGGCGGGTGCAGACCTGAACGTGCGCGCCGGTTGCCCCAACCTGATCGAACGGATCGAAGGCGGGCTGCTTTCTTATGGCAATGACATGACCCGCGAAAATACGCCGCACGAGGCGGGTCTGGGCCGGTTCTGTTCAACAAAGACTGCTATCGGCTGTGTTGGCCGCGATGCCTTGCTGCGCGTCGCCAAGGAAGGTCCGACCAAGCAGATCAGGGCGATCGCCATTGACGGCCAGATTGGCGGGTGTGACCGTCCGTGGCCGATCATCGCCAATGGCACGCAAGTGGGTCAGATCACGTCGGCCGCCGCCAGCCCCGACTACAACACGAACGTCGCCATCGGCATGGTCCGCATGACCCACTGGGATGCGGGAACGAAGGTCGAGGTGGCCACACCGGACGGGATGCGCAGCGCAACCGTTCAGGAAAAGTTCTGGATTTAGAGGAGAAACGCCATGTTCAACGCCTTGCTGGTTGAAAAGGACGACGACGGGAAAACCCACGCATCGGTGCAGCAGATCGGGATGGATCGGCTTCCTGCGGGTGATGTGACCGTCGCCGTCGATTATTCGACGGTCAATTACAAGGACGGATTGTGCATCGGCCCCGGTGGTGGGTTGGTGCGCAATTACCCGCATGTGCCGGGCATCGACTTTGCCGGGACGGTCGAAGCGTCCGACGATTCCCGCTATAAACCCGGCGACAAGGTCGTACTGACTGGCTGGCGCGTGGGCGAGGCGCAGTGGGGCGGTTACGCCCAAAAGGCCCGGGCCAAGGCCGACTGGCTGGTGCCTTTGCCCGCGGGCCTGACCACCCGTCAGGCAATGGCAGTCGGCACTGCCGGATTTACCGCAATGCTGGCCGTCATGGCGTTGGAGAATCACGGCCTGACCCCGGCCAAGGGTCCAGTGCTGGTCACCGGTGCCGCTGGCGGTGTCGGGTCGATCGCCACCGCCATTCTGGCGCAGTTGGGCTACGAAGTTGCCGGGGTGACGGGCCGCCCCGAAACCGCTGACTATCTGCGCGGCCTTGGGGCCAACCAGATCGTTGCCCGCGAAGACATCAACGAAACCGTCAAGCGCCCGCTTGAGGCGGAAACATGGGCGGGCTGCATTGATGTGGTTGGCGGGGCGATGCTGGCGCGTCTGCTGGGCCAGATGAAATACGGTGGCAGCGTTGCCGCCGTGGGTCTGGCCGGGGGCGCAGAGCTGCCTGCCACGGTCATCCCGTTCCTGCTGCGCGCGGTCAACCTGCTGGGCATTGATTCGGTGATGCAGCCTTACGACAACCGGGTCAGGGCATGGGCGCGGATCGCGACCGACCTGCCGATGGGCAAGCTCGACGCGATGATCCAGACCGCGACGTTGTCTGATCTTCCGGCGTTGGGCGCGGCGATTTTGAAGGGCGAGGTCAAGGGCCGGGTCGTCGTGGACGTGAACGGTTAAGCTGGTTCAGCCAGAACGACAAGATTGCCGTCCGGGTCACGCAACCGAAGCAGCCTTGGCTGGCCTGGTTCGATTTCAGGCGGATGCAGACCCAATCCGTGCAGCCGCGACCGTTCCGCATCAAGCTGACTGACAATCAGGGTCATGGTGCCGTGGCCGTCTTCCACCATATCCTGAAATAGCTGAAATCCCGCTCCGTCACCGTGGTGCCATTCAGCGAGCCCGTCCATCGGATTGGCGTCCGGCTGGCGGTCAAAGATGGCGGCATACCACGCCATGCTCGCGACGATGTCTCGACACGCAAGGTGGGCAAAAATTCGGGTGATTGGCATGGTAAACTCCTTCTCAGACAAACCGGACTGATCGGTCAGGGTTCCATGACCTGCCGGTAAACGGCGGCTCGTTCGCTATGCTAATTTATTTCCTGTCGGAATGGCCCCTAGCCGGAACTTAAAATTCTGGTGACGCAAAGTCAGGTCAGGCGGGACGAGGTGCGAGACCGGTTTCAGAAAGGCGGAACGCGACAGGTTGTCGCAAATGTCCGATCAGCGCCGGATTGACCATTCCTCCCGTTGCGGTAACGGTGCGCCCCATGACACTCGACATCGCATGGGTCCGGGCCCAATTTCCCGCCTTCGCCGCCGCGCCCCTGCAGGGCCAGGCTTTCTTTGAAAACGCCGGCGGGTCATATACCTGTGCCCCGGTGATCGACCGGCTGACCCGGTATTACATCGAACGCAAGGTGCAGCCCTATGCGCCCTATAGCGCGTCAGGGCTGGCCGGTGAAGAAATGGACGAGGCCCGGGCGCGGATGGCGCTCATGCTCGGGGTCGCGACGCATGAGGTGTCATTCGGACCCTCGACGTCGCAAAACACCTATGTCCTTGCGCAAGCGGTGCGCAAATGGCTGAAACCGGGGCAGGCAATCATCGTCACCAATCAGGATCACGAGGCGAATTCGGGCCCTTGGCGGCGTTTGGCCGACGAGGGGGTCGAGGTGCGCGAATGGCAGATCAATCCCGACACAGGCCATCTGGATCCCGCGGCGCTGTCCGATCTGCTGTATGACGATGTGGCACTGGTCTGCTTCCCGCATTGTTCCAACGTCGTGGCCGAAATCAATGACGTGGCCGCGATCACTGACATCGCCCACGCCGCCGGGGCCAGGGTTGTGGTTGACGGCGTATCCTACGCGCCGCACGGGTTTCCCGATGTCGGCGCGTTGGGCTGTGACGCCTACCTGTTCAGCGCTTACAAGACCTACGGGCCGCATCAGGGGATCATGGCAATCCGCGAAGGCTTTGGCATGGACCTGCCCAATCAGGGTCACCATTTCAACGGCGGTACGCTGTACAAGCGGTTCACCCCCGCCGGACCGGATCATGCCCAGATTGCTGCCAGCGCCGGTATGGCCGATTACATCGACGCCCTGTCGTTGCACCACGGCGGCCCGGCGACAGGGGCAGGGGCGGCACGGCACGCGCATGATCTGATGCGGGCGCACGAGGTGATGCTGTTGCAGCCGCTGCTTGATTACCTCGGTAACCGCAACGACCTGCGCCTGCTGGGGCCGCGCCGTGCCGAGGCGCGGGCTCCAACCGTCGCCATTGATCTGGGGCGCGATCCCGATGCGGTGGCCATCGCAATGATTCCATATGGGATCATGACAGCTGGGGGCAATTTCTACGGCCAGCGTCCTTTGACCGGCATGGGAGTCGACCCGGATCGGGGCGTGCTGCGGATGTCATTTGTCCATTATACATCGCGCGCCGAGGTTGACGCCCTGATTGCCGCCCTAGATCAGGTGTTGTGAGCCACCCAAGCCCGATCATCCTGTGGTTCCGCCGCGACCTGCGGTTGGGCGACCATCCGGCGCTGACCGAGGCGGTCGGGTCCGGCAATCCAGTGATCCCGGTGTTCATTCATGACGAGGTGGTTGATGGCATCGGGGCCGCGCCGAAATTCCGTTTGGGCCTCTCGGTCGCAGCACTTGCCGAGAGCCTGACCGACAAGGGCAGCCGCTTGATCCTGCGCCGGGGCAGGGCGCTCGATTGTCTATGCGATCTGATTGCGGAAACCGGGGCCAAGGCCGTCTGGTGGTCGCGGCTCTATGACCCCGATGCGCGCAAACGCGACGAGGCGGTCAAAACCGCGCTCAAGGACGACGGCATCGACGCCCGCAGTTTCAGCGGGCATCTGCTGTTCGAACCCTGGTCGGTGAAAACGCAAACCGGCGACTTCTACAAGGTGTGTACACCGTTCTGGAAATCGGTGCGGGGGCGCGATCTGCCCGCCACGCTGCCGGCTCCGGGCAAGATTGCCGCGCCGGAAAGCTGGCCCGCCAGCGACGATCTGACCGATTGGGGGATGGCCAAGGCCATGAGCCGTGGCGCCGACGTCGTGGCCCGACACGTCACCGTTGGAGACGCCGCTGCCAGCCGTCGCCTCGGCACCTTCATCGCGCACCGGATATCCGACTACAAGACCAACCGCGACTTGCCCGGAATCGACGGCACGTCGGGTCTGTCCGAAAACCTGACCTATGGCGAAATCAGCCCGCTGGCCTGCTGGCATGCCGGATGGCGGGCATTGCATGACGGCAAGGGCGACGCTGAAACCTTCCTCAAGGAACTTGTCTGGCGCGAGTTTGCCTATCACCTGATTCACCACACGCCGCGCCTGACGAACCGGAACTGGCGCGACGGCTGGGATGATTTTCCCTGGACGACCGACGAACGCGGGGCCGAGGTCTTGGCGTGGAAACAGGGGCGCACCGGCGTTCCCTTCGTCGATGCGGCCATGCGCGAAATGTACGTGACTGGCACCATGCACAACCGCGCGCGGATGATCGTCGCATCCTATCTGACCAAGCATCTGATGTGCGACTGGCGCATCGGGCAGGCATGGTTCGCCGAACACCTGACCGACTGGGATCCGGCCAGCAATGCGCTGGGCTGGCAATGGGTTGCCGGCTCCGGCCCCGACGCTGCACCCTATTTCCGGATTTTCAACCCCGATACCCAAGCCGAAAAGTTCGACGCCGATCATGCCTATCGCCGCGCATGGATTGCCGAGGGGCAGGGCGACCCGCCCGACACTGCCTGCGCCTACTTCCGGGCGATCCCGCGCCGCTGGGCGATGTCCGCCGCCGATCCATATCCCGATCCTTTGGTCGGCCTGGCGCGAGGACGCCAGCGCGCGCTTGATGCTTATGCCGCCATGCGCAACTGACCTGCCGCAACGGCATGTGCAACTTTTGTTGCATGAAATCCGTGACATCCCTGACGCAACCACTAAACTCATTCAAAACCGGCTCTGGTCCGTGCCACGGCCAGAAAGAACCCGCACCGGGGGGGTGCCAGATGATCTTGACTTCGACCCAGGGCCAGACCTGTCTGCCGCGCTATTTCGCGCCGGTGTTCGACGTGATGAAACGGCTCAAACGCGGCCGGGTCGATCTGGCCCTGCCCGATGGCCGGGTGTTTCGCGCCGAAGGGCCGGATGCCGGTTATGTCGCCCGGTTGGACATCCACAACCCCGACCTGTTCGCCCGCCTGATCCGCGAGGGCGATCTGGGGTTCTGCGAGGCCTACATGGATGGCTGGTGGTCGACCCCCGACCTCATGACATTCATGGATCTTGTCCACGACGACGTCGAAGAAGTGTATGACGGCTTTCCGGGCCAGGTTTTTGTGCGCGCCTACGAAAAAGCGCGGTTCTGGTGGCAGTCGAATTCGAAAAGTCAGGCGAAAAAGAACATCAGCTATCATTACGATCTGGGCAACGATTTCTATGGTCTCTGGCTCGATGCCACGATGACCTATTCGTCGGCAAAGTTCGACACCGGGCAGGAAAGCCTCGAAGCCGCACAAACCCTGAAATACGCGAGCATGGTCGATCAGATGGGGGCGAAACCGGGCGACCACGTGCTGGAAATCGGCTGTGGCTGGGGTGGATTTGCCGAATACGCGGCCAAGGAACGGGGCCTGCGTGTCACCGGCCTGACGATCAGTCAGGAACAGTTCAACTATGCCGTGGACCGCATTGAAAAGGCAGGGCTTTCGGATCTCGTCACGTTCAAGATGCAGGATTACCGCGACGAAACCGGCACTTATGACGGAATCGCATCTATCGAAATGTTCGAGGCGGTGGGCGAAAAATACTGGCCGGTCTATTTCGACACCGTCCGCGACCGCCTGAAACCCGGCAAGAACGCGACCTTGCAGATCATCACCGTGCAGGACCGTCGTTGGGAGGTTTACAAGCGCGGTGTCGATTTCATCCAGAAATACATCTTTCCGGGCGGCATGTTACCCAGCCCCAAGGCGTTGCGCGCCGCTGTCGAGCGGTCTGGCCTGCACATTGCCCATTCCATCGAGTTCGGCGAATGTTACAGCCAGACCCTGCGCCGCTGGCACGACACGTTCGACGCGCGGTGGGACCGGGTCGCTGCCTTGGGCTTTGACGACCGATTTCGGCGGATGTGGAACTTTTACCTCTGTTCTTGCGCGGGGACGTTTCATAGTGGAAACTGTGACGTGACGCAGATCACGGTGACCAGGCCCGCCTAAGAGGCCGCGCACCGCTGCCAGCAGAGGAGCAGTGCGATGCCGACAATGGGCCGACTGATCGGGGCGATCCTGTTCACCCCGCTTGGGTTCTATCTGGCGATCCTCGCCATCCCGCTATTCCCCGAAGGCACCGACCCACCATACTTTACGCTGATCGCCGCCGCTGCAGGGCTGTTCGGCGGTTGGGTCGTGGCCGGCAGCCGGGCCCCGGCAGGCTTCCCTGCGGCGGTCGGCTATGGTTTGACGGCCGGGGCGGCGCTGGCGTTCTGGGCGCTATTTGCAACCTCGTTCGTCGAAATGATCCTGCGCGCGCTCGACAAGCGCTACCAGGGACCGATGGAGGCCGTCGTCAGCGTGTTTCAACTCAGTATGGATTATGCGCTGGTCATGGGCACCTCGGTGATCGTCACGACATGGCTGGCCGGGTCGATCGTCGGCGGATTGATCGTCGAATGGTTTGCGCAGCGGTTTCCGTAAGGATGGGTCTTTTCCTCTACGGCACCTTGATGCACGATGGCCTGATGGCTGCTCTGGCCGGTCCGGGCGGCGGCAGCGGCGTGCCTGCAACCCTTGCCGATCACGCCGTCGACCGGGTCGCCGGAGCGGTCTACCCGATGCTGGTGGCGCGAGCCGGGGCCGTCACCCACGGCAAGTTCTGGACGGGGCTGACGGCTGACCAACTGCAGCGGCTCGACATCTACGAAACCGCCTTCGGCTATGACCGGCGCGCGGTTCAGGTGATGACGATCAATGGCGCGACCCATGCCGCGACCGCTTACTTTCCCCCGCCCGACCTGACCAGCGGTGGCGAACTCTGGGACTACGCTGCGTGGGAGAGTGCCGCCGCCGCACAGAACCTTGAAGCCGCGACCGAGATCGCCGCCTTTGATCCGCCGCTTGATCCCGATGCACTCGCCCGCCAATGGCCAATGATCGCCCACCGCGCCGAGGCGCGGTTGCGCGGCCGTGCCAGTACTGCCCCAGCGACCCTGCGGCAGAACCCCGGCCCGGACAACGCTGCACTCGTGGCGCCGCCCATCCTGCACGGCAACTTCTTTCGCTTTGCGCAAATGCGCCTGCGGCATCGTCGCTTTGACGGGCAGACCTCGGACACGCTTCTGCGCGAGATCTTTGTCGCCGTCGACGCGGTAATGGTGCTGCCCTATGATGCCAGCCGCGACCGGATCCTTCTGGTCGAACAGTTCCGCGCCGGGCCGTTCATGCGGTCCGACCCGAATCCCTGGTCGCTCGAGCCCGTGGCGGGGATCGTCGATGCAGGCGAAACGCCCGAAGATTGCGCCCGCCGCGAAGCGTTGGAAGAGGCCGGGCTGACAATCACGACATTGGAGCGGATGTTTTCCTTTTACCCCTCGCCGGGCAGCAGCACCGATTATTTCTACTGCTACCTCGCCCCCGTCGATCTGCCTGACACCGGCCACTGGCACGGCGGTCTGGCGAGCGAAAACGAAGACCTGCGCCTGCACGTCATCGACCGCGCCGCCGCGATCGGCCTGATCGCCAGTGGCGAGATCACGGCAGGCCCGCTGATCACCATGCTGTATTGGCTGGCCGCCCACCGTGATCGGCTTGAGTTCGCGTCCACGGCACCCTAGACAGGTCGCATCCGGATCACAGGTGCGACGATGCAATTCAAACCCGACCTTGCCGCCGCCGTCGGCAATACGCCCCTGATCAAACTGCGCGCCGCCTCCGAGGCGACGGGCTGTACCATCCTTGGCAAGGCCGAGTTCATGAATCCCGGCCAGTCGGTCAAGGATCGCGCGGCGCTTTTCATCATCCGCGACGCCGTGGCCAAGGGGCAGTTGAAACCCGGCGGCACCATCGTCGAAGGAACCGCCGGGAATACCGGCATCGGGCTGGCGCTGGTCGGTGCCTCGCTGGGGTTCAGGACGGTGATCGTCATTCCCGAAACCCAGAGCCAGGAAAAAAAGGACATGATCCGGCTGGCCGGGGCCGAACTGGTGCAGGTTCCAGCCGCCCCCTACAGGAACCCCAACAATTATGTGCGCTATTCCGGGCGGCTGGCCGCGGAACTGGCGCGCTCGACGAACGAGGGCGTGATCTGGGCCAACCAGTTCGACAATACTGCCAACCGACAGGCCCATATCGAAACCACCGGACCGGAAATCTGGGACCAGACCGATGGCAAGGTCGACGGGTTCGTCTGTGCCGTCGGGTCGGGTGGTACGCTGGCCGGGGTGGCGATGGCCCTGCAACCCAAGGGCGTCAAGATTGCGCTGGCCGATCCGGACGGCGCGGCGCTGCACAGCTTTTACACGACGGGCGAGTTGAAGTCACATGGCGACAGCATCACCGAAGGCATTGGGCAGGGGCGGATCACCGCCAACCTCGAAGGCTTCACCCCCGATTTCAGCTACAACATCCCTGATGCCGAGGCCCTGCCGATCGTGTTTGACCTGCTGCAGCACGAGGGTCTGTGCCTTGGCGGATCGTCGGGCATCAACATCGCGGGCGCGATCCGGATGGCGCGGGACATGGGGCCGGGGCATACGATCGTAACGATCCTGTGCGATTACGGCACGCGTTATCAGTCGAAACTGTTCAACCCCGAATTTCTGCGCGACAAGGGGCTGCCGGTGCCCGGCTGGCTGACCACTGGCCCCGCCTCGATCCCCGGCGTGTTCGAGGACGCATGACGCTTGCGCGCCTGATCGCCCTTCTGGTCTGCCTGCTGCCGCTGACGGCAACCGCGCAGGGCATCGGTCCGCAACTCCCCTCGGCCGCAACGACCACCGTCCTGGCGCCCGACTATGATGTCTGGAACCGGGCTGCGGTGCGCGTCGAACGGGCGGTCGAAGGCGGCTTTGCATCGACATTCGCGCTGGAACGCATGCGCGCCGAACTGACCGAATGGCGCGACAAGCTGCTTGCGGCGCAATCGCTGAACGCCGGACGAATCCGCACGGTGCAGCAACAGATTGCGGCGCTGGGGGCATCGCCCCCCGAGCGCGCCAACGAACCCGCAGCGGTCAGTGCGCGGCGCACAGATCTGGCAGCGCAACTGGCGACCCTGCGTGCCCCTGGCCTGTTGGCGCAAGAGGCCTATGCCCGTGCCAATGGCCTTGTCAGTGAAATCGACGCGCTGGTCAGGTCCCGTGAAAACGCCCGGCTGTCGGTCGCTGGGCCGTCACCACTGAACCCCGAAAACTGGCCGCTGGGGTTTGTCGCCCTCTGGAGCGGATCCAAGGCAGTCTGGGTCGAGGTCAAGGCCGGCTTGGCGACCGATCTGCGCAACGGTACCTTCCGCGACAACCTTCCGCCTGCCTTGGCACTGCTGTTGCTTGCCCTGATCCTGCTGTTGCGTGGGCGGATATGGGCGATGCGGATACAGGGCTGGATCGTGCAGCGCGCCGGCAGGGGCGCGGGAGTCTGGCGGTTCTTCTTGTCGCTGTTGCAAATCGCGGTACCGTTTGCGGGTCTTCTGGCGCTGTCCAACGGCTTGCTTGCCCTGTCGATCTTTGGGTTTCGCGGCACCACCTTGATCGAAATTCTGCCTGTTGCAGGCATGTTCGTGATCGTCGGGCGGTGGATGTCGGTGCATTTCTTTCCGTCGCAAGAAGATGATGGCGGTCCGTTGGCCCTGACCCCCGCGCAGTGCCGCAAGGGGCGGCGGATCGTGTTCGGGCTGGGCAGCACCCTGATGCTGGGCACCCTCTTGCTGACGCTGATCGGATCGGGTGACAGTTCGGCGGCGGTGGCGGCAGTCGTCGTGCTGCCGGTGCAGTTTCTGACCTGCTATTTCCTGTTTCGCCTCGGTCGTCTGATGGAACGCCACGCACGCGGCCGCGACTCTCAGAACGCCTACCGCGACCGGATTCTGGGTATCCTGGGTCGCGGGGCGATGCTTGTGGCGTTGGCGGCGCCGGTTCTGGCGATGCTGGGCTATGCCAACGCAGCCGAACGGCTGCTTTATCCCTCTATCATCACCTTGGCGCTGCTGGGCGTTCTGGTTCTGCTGCAGCGGCTGATCTTTGACACCTATGGCCTGTTCACGGATGCGCCGGACCGTGGCCGCGACGCCCTGGCCCCGATGCTGCTGGCGTTTGTGCTACTTTTGGCGGCGCTGCCGTTTCTGGCACTGATCTGGGGCGCGCGCACCGCCGATCTGGCCGAGTTGTGGACTCAGTTCCGGGAAGGGTTCAGCATGGGCGAAACCCGCATTTCGCCGACGATTTTCCTGACCTTTGCGGTGATCTTTGTTTTTGGTTACACGCTGACCCGGCTGATCCAGGGCGTGTTGCGCACGACGGTCCTGCCGAAAACCAGAATCGACGCAGGCGGACAGAACGCGCTGGTGTCGGGCCTTGGTTATATCGGCATCTTCCTCGCCGCGCTGGCGGCGATCACCGGCGCCGGCATCAACTTGTCCAGTCTGGCCATCGTTGCCGGCGCCCTGTCGGTCGGCATCGGTTTCGGGTTGCAGAACATCGTATCCAACTTCGTGTCGGGGATCATCCTCCTGATCGAACGACCGATCAGCCAAGGCGACTGGATCGAGGTCGGTGACCAGATGGGATTCGTGCGAGACATTTCGGTCCGTTCCACCCGGATCGAGACGTTCGATCGCACCGACGTCATCATTCCCAACGCCGATCTGGTCAGCGGACAGGTCATCAACTGGACGCGGGGCAATTCGGTCGGCCGGGTGATCGTGTCGGTCGGCGTTGCTTACAGCAGTGACGTCGACAAGGTGGCGACGATATTGCGCGAAATTGCCGAGGCGCATCCGATGGTACTGCTGTCGCCGTCACCTGTCGTGCTTTTTCAGGCTTTTGGGGCGGACTCACTGAACTTTGAAATCCGCGCGATCCTGCGCGACGTGCTGTTCGTGGCGCAGACGAAATCCGAACTGAACACCGAAATCGCCCGACGATTTGCTGCCGAGGGGGTCGAGATTCCGTTCCCACAGCGTGACATCTGGCTGCGCAATCCTGAAGTGTTACCAACCGGGGCCAAGGATGATTCCCCTACCCAACAAGGCCCTTTGACCGCGTGAACACCCTGCAATCCCGCGACGACACATGACGACGTGACGCAAAGCGACGGTGACAGCACGCACCACCAAAGGCGGCATCGTGCCGGACCACCAATCTTGTCAAAACCATATGTGTGGCACCGCCGCGAAAGGGCAAACTGAACCGCCGTGTCAGGCTGTTGTTGAGCCTTGTGAAACCCGCTGCTAGGCTTGACGCTGGGGCACATTGAAAGGACGCGGCGCGTTGAAGAATCTGATCGGTCTTGGCCTGTTCATGCTGGCGTTTGCCGGGCCCGCGGCCGCCGCGAACAATCCCTATCAGGACTGCGTCAAGAACGAACGGGCCATGGTGGAAACCGCGCTGCGCAATGCCAAGACGCTGGCGCTGGCTGCGGCGGTATCGATTGGCGATACTGACGTTTATGGCCGCTGGTTTGGCAAATACACGCCGGACAACGCCGAACGGGTTCGCGCCACGCTCAAGGCCGTTTATTCTGCGATCCGCACCGGAGCAGTGGCGACGATCTGCGAACCGGTCCGCGAAGGCGACTGCGACCCCGGCACCTATGCCTATGTTCAGCCCAACGCGCCCTATCTTGTCCACATCTGCCCGCCCTTCTTTGAATTACCCAATATGTCCGGCCTGCGCCCCGGTGAAGGCGCCAGCGACAACGGCACCCGCGAGGGGACAATCATCCATGAACTCAGCCATTTCAGGATCGTGGGTGACACCGACGACAATTGCTATTCGCGCGAATATTGCACCGAAATGGCGGGGCGGGATGCCTATGCGGTGGTGCGCAATGCCGACAGCTATCAGTACTACACCGAGGATATCACCCACTACAAACCCGTGCCCGAGGTAGCGGCGGATCAGTAAACCCTAATGGCTTTCGTCCAGCTGCGCCTCGGTTTCCGGCAATCCTTCGCGCGACAGCAGGATCGCGATCGGGCGCAGGGCCGGAACGTGGCTGCAAACCACCAGCAGGCTGACCATGATCGGCACCGACAGGAACATCCCCGGAATCCCCCAGACCGCGCCCCAGAATGCCAGACTGATGATGATCCCGAACGACGACAGACGCAGGGCGCGACCCATCAGCCAAGGGTCGATGATATTCCCGTTGACGAACTGGATCGCGCCGCAGGTCATGAAAATCGCCGTTGTCGTGGTCGGGTCGCCGATCTGGACGTGGGCGACCAAGGCGACAAGGCCGGTGGCGGCGATCGACCCGACGTTGGGGATGAAGTTCAGAACGAATGTGACGACGCCGATGGCGACGGCCAGTTCAAGCCCGAACGCCTCGGCCACGACAAAAACCATCGCCCCAGTGATGGCGCTGACCAGCGTCTTGACCAGCAGGTAATAGTTTACCCGGTGAATGATCGACGCGATGATCTTGCCCACCCGTTCGGCCCGTTCGTCATTGCCGAGGAAATTGGTCAGTTTGGTCGAAAACCATATACGTTCGGCAAACAGGAACCCGACGAACAGGATGACCAGCACCGTGCCTTGGGTCAGGCTGCCAGCCTGTCCGGCGATGGTGCGCATATAGCCTGACACCTCCACCGAACTCAGCGCGTTCAGAATGGCCGCCTCGGCCTTGTCGCCCATAAAGCTGAACAGCGACGCAATGGCCTGTGGCGCGGACGCGGTGTAGGACAGGGTGGTGACCAGCACGGTGTTGATCTGCGCTAAAATGATCGAGCTAAGCAGCAGCAAGGCGCCCGAAATCAGCACCATCGCCGCCAACGAGGCCAGCCAGTTCGGGATCCGCACCGGCCCGATCCGCAACCGGGCAATGAAGTTGATGACGTCCGAGGTGAGCGAGAACAGGATAATCGCCGTCGCCAGAGAAATCAGCAGAAACCGGGCTTGTACCAGCAGGAACAGGACAACTGCAAAGGCGATGACAAGCAGGGCAGCCGTCTGCAGACGACGGTGGTCGCCGACATCTGGCACGCGCCGTTCGGGCAGATCGGTGACGTGGGGGCGGGGCAGGGGTTTGTTCATCGGTCGGGCGTCCTTGGACATCTTGGCGACTATGTCGGTTCTTGGCGGTGCTGACAACGCTACTGCGTGACACGTTTCATGGGCTTGCATTGGGGCGACGGTTGCGGCTAAACCCCGCCCGACGGAGCGGTGGCCGAGTGGTCGAAGGCGCACGCCTGGAAAGTGTGTAGGCGGGAAACCGTCTCTAGGGTTCGAATCCCTATCGCTCCGCCAAATTATATTCTAAGTCATTGAATGTAATGAAAAAAATATTGCGCATATTCTGCTACCAACAAAGAAACCAACATCCCTAAAATGGTGGACCTCGGCCTTTCGAAGTAGGTTTGAGACGGCCGTAGCAATGACTGCCCCTCACTTATGCGCCCCTTAAAGTGACGAGCAAGTCAATTCTGCTCGTCACGCCTCGAGAGGTCGAGCGGTCTCTGGTGATTTTCGCGCTCTCTTCCGACGCCCTGGTGCGAAAATGCTCGATCGAAGCTGCAAGTCTACGGCGCACACATGGCTATCAAGTCTCAGCACCTCAAGACGACCGAGCAGAATCAAAGTCAGACAGTAACTTTGTTCTTGACTTACGAAGTGAATTACGTTATGTTAGTAATAACAGGAGGATGACCGATGACCAACCCAAATGCAGAAGCGCAGCGACGGTGGCGCGCCAAACAGAAGCAGAAACGCTTCGATGCCCTCAAGCAGCCTGATCAAGGCCAGAGCGATGATCTCTACCGGGAGCCTTTCTTCAGCAGCATAGAGCTTGATGTGAACTGGTCCGACTTCTCTGTCCCGATCGACCTTGCGGGCATGGAGCCGCCAGCTTTCGACGATGATAGCGGACCCAAATCTAAGGACGGAGAGTTCGAGATAGCAGTATTGCGCGACGGCCGCCAACCTTTCGAAGGTAAGCAGAATTCATTGGCCAAGGCCGAAGTTGTGATCGGCTGTCTGATCGATGCGGCGTCCGGAATGGCCCTCATGGTGAATAAATACAAGAGAAGCGAGATCGATCAGCGGATCGCCGAGATTGAGGAGTCCGACATGTCGGACGCGGATCGCCGCAAGGAGGCGCTCAAACAACTCGTGCGTCTTACGAAGTTGCGGGACGAACTCGAAAAGGAAATCCGTTGGACGTTCCGCCGGTGGAAGACAGAGCCGA
>JBBSBK010000070.1:0-19959 GCA_038251315.1 Rhodobacterales bacterium
AGCAAAGAGATTTACTGGGTTGGCGAACACATCGTCGCGTCGCCGCAATTCCAAGCTGTTTTTCAAGCGATCCTGAGATGGCTTGGCTTTGGTTAAAGAAGAAAGACGGGTGTTTTCCAGCCTGAAATCCACGAGGATTTCGTTTGCTTGCCAGCAACAAACCGGCCTTGTATTCCGCCCCCATGACCCTGACCCTTCCCCCCGTCCGTGGCACCCTGACCCTGAACCGCCCGCTTGCCGACCTGACGTGGATGCGCGTTGGCGGTCCGGCGGATGTGCTCTTTCAGCCTGCCGATACGGACGATCTGGCGGCGTTCCTTGCGGCACTTGCCCCCGACGTCCCGGTATTCCCGATGGGGGTCGGGTCGAACCTGATCGTGCGCGATGGGGGTATCCGGGGGGTGGTGATCCGGCTGGGGCGCGGATTCAACGGCATCGATATCGACGGCACTAACGTCACCGCCGGAGCCGCCGCCCTCGATGCCCATGTCGCCCGCAAGGCAGCTGAACAGGGCCTCGACCTGACGTTCCTGCGCACCATTCCGGGTACCATCGGCGGCGCGGTGCGGATGAATGCGGGGTGCTATGGGTCATATGTGGCCGATGTGCTGGACAGCGTGACAGTGATCGGGCGTGATGGTGCCATGCAGATCCTGCAAGTCAAAGACCTGCATCTGGCATATCGTCAATCGACTCTGCCCGCCGGGTCCGTGATTGTCAGTGCCACGTTTACTGCGCCCACAGGCGATCCGGCGGCCCTGAACGCGCAGATGACCGTGCAACTGGCCAAACGCGATGAAACCCAGCCGACAAAGGACCGGACGGCCGGATCGACGTTCCGCAATCCGGCCGGTTTCAGCAGCACCGGGCAGGCCGACGATACCCATGAATTGAAGGCGTGGAAGGTGATCGACGATGCAGGTATGCGGGGTGCGATCCGGGGCGGGGCGGTGATGAACGTCAAGCACTCCAACTTTCTGACCAACACCGGGACTGCCACCGCCGCCGATCTGGAAGGATTGGGTGAAGAGGTGCGAAAAAAGGTTTACGATTCAAGCGGGATCACGTTAGAGTGGGAAATCATGCGGGTAGGCGAACCTGCCCGCTGACAATAACAAGACGGTCCGCCAAATGGGCCGGGCCCGCGGCAAGGGTCACGATAACGAAAGACGGACCAGCAAGGTCCGCGTCAGAGGCGGTGGGAATGTCGAGCAGGACAAACCCCAAGGTGGTTGTGTTGATGGGTGGTCCGTCGGCTGAACGCGAAGTGTCGCTCAGCTCGGGGACCGAATGCGCAGCGGCTTTGCGGGGCTCAGGATGTGAGGTGATCGAGGTCGATGCGGGCCGCGACATTGTTGCGCGTCTGTCAGACATCAAACCAGACGTGGTATTCAACGCCCTGCATGGCCGCTGGGGCGAAGACGGTTGCGTCCAGGGCATCCTTGAATGGCTTCGCATCCCCTATACCCACTCCGGCGTCCTGGCCTCGGCACTGGCGATGGACAAGCAGCGTACCAAGGACAACTACCGCGCTTGCGGTCTGCCGGTCGTCGACAGCATCATCGCGGCCAAGGCCGACGTGATCGCGCGGCACGTCCTGAAGCCGCCCTATGTCGTCAAGCCCAACAACGAAGGGTCCAGCGTCGGGGTCTATATCGTGCACGAGGCCGCGAACGCGCCGCCGCACCTGTCCGATGCGATGCCGGCGCAGGTCATGGTCGAAGCCTTTGCGCCAGGGCGCGAACTGACCGTGACAGTGATGGGCGGCCGTGCCCTGACCGTCACCGACATCATCACCGATGGCTGGTATGACTACGACGCGAAATATAAGCCAGGCGGGTCGCGACACGTGGTGCCCGCCGACCTGCCGCAACCGATTTTCGACGCATGTATGAATTTTGCTGTGTGCGCCCACCGCGCCCTTGGCTGCCGGGGGCTAAGCCGCACCGATTTCCGCTGGGACGAAGCCCGCGGCCTTGATGGCCTGATCCTGCTGGAAACCAATACCCAACCGGGCATGACGCCGACGTCGCTGGCCCCCGAACAGGCGGCCCATGTCGGCATATCGTTCCCCGACCTGTGCCGCTGGCTGATCGAGGATGCTTCATGCGACCGCTGAAAGCCCCGTGCGACACCGGCCCGCGCCGCGATCCCGCCCCGACCCGGTGGAGCTATCGTTATCAGCGCCTGATGCTGACGCCGCTGTTTCGCCGGGCGGTCAGGATCGGCCTGCCGCTGGCGCTGATCGGGGTGATTGGTGGCGTGTGGTTTTCCAACGATGCCAACCGGACCATGCTGGTGACGGCCTATGCCGACGTCAAGGCGTCGATCGAACACCGCCCTGAATTCATGGTGACACGGCTCGACGTGACCGGGACCGATGACGCGCTGAGCACCGACATCGCCGGTGTCCTGACGATCAGCTTTCCGGTGTCGTCGTTCGACCTCGATCTCAAGACGCTGCGCGACTCCGTGCAGGCGATCAATGCGGTGCAGGCGGCGACGTTGCGGGTGACACCGGGCGGCATCCTCGAGGTGGCGGTAACCCCGCGCAAACCGGTCGCCGTGTGGCGCGACGCCGAGGGGCTGAAACTGATCGACACTGATGGCACCTTTGTCGCGAATATCGAGGCGCGGGCAGACCGGTATGACCTGCCGCTGATCGCTGGTGACGGTGCCGGCGACGCGATCGCCGAGGCGCTGTCGCTGTTCGCCGCCGCCGGGCCGGTGACGCCGCGCATCCGCGCCCTGATGCGGATGGGCGAACGCCGTTGGGACGTCGTGCTGGACCGCGACCAGCGCATCCTTCTGCCTGCCGACAATGCCGTGCCCGCCTTCGAACGGGTGATCGCGATGGCGCAGGCGCAGGACATGCTGGCCCGTGATATCTCGGTCGTCGACGTCCGGCATGCCAGCCGTCCGACGATCCGGCTGAACGATTCGGCGGTCGCGGAAATGCGGCGGATCAATGCAAGTATTGCAGGAAATTAGGGGTCATCACCGATGAAGGATGTTCACGAAACCCAAAGGGCGATGCGCAATGTCCGACAGGCGGCCAAACAGCGCGGCGTCATCGCCGTTCTGGACGTCGGCACGTCGAAAATCGCCTGTCTGGTCCTGCGTTTCGACGGCCCGGAAAAGTTTCGCGATCAGGAAGGTGTCGGCGCGATGGCCGGGCAAAGCATGGTGCGCGTCATCGGCGCGGCCACGACCCGGTCGCGCGGTGTGCGCTTTGGCGAAGTCGACGCAATGCAGGAAACCGAAAAGGCAATCCGTACCGCACTTCAGTCGGCGCAAAAGATGGCGGGGGTTCGCGTCGATCACGTGATCGCCTGCCTGTCGGGGGCCGAACCGCGCAGCTACGGGCTGGACGGGGCCGTGGATGTGCAGGGCAACGTGGTGACCAGCGCCGACATCGGCCGGGTTCTGGCCGCCTGCGATGTGCCTGACTATGGGGCAGGGCGGGCGGTGCTGCACGCCCAGCCGGTCAATTTCACGCTCGATCACCGCAACGGGCTGGCCGATCCGCGCGGCCAGATCGGCAATCGCCTGACCACCGATATGCACCTTTTGACGGTCGATGCGACCGCGATCCAGAATCTGCTGTTCTGCATCAAACGCTGTGATCTTGAACTGGCCGGGCTGGCGTCGTCGGCCTACATGTCGGGGATCGCCTCGCTGGTCGAGGACGAACAGGAACTGGGTGCCGCCTGCATCGACATGGGCGGCGGTGCGACCAGCCTGTCGATCTTTATCAAAAAGCACATGATCTATGCCGATTCAGTGCGGATGGGCGGCGACCACATCACCTCGGATATTTCGATGGGGTTGTCGGTGCCCTCGGCCAATGCCGAACGGATCAAGACGTTCTATGGTGGCGTCGTGGCCACCGGCATGGACGACCGCGATCTGATCGAGATCGGCGGCGACACCGGCGATTGGGAACGCGACCGCCGCACCGTCAGCCGCGCCGAACTGATCGGCATCATGCGCCCGAGGGTCGAGGAGATTCTGGAAGAGGTGCGCGCGAGGCTTGACGCTGCCGGCTTCGACCATCTGCCCAGCCGTCAGATCGTGCTGACCGGCGGCGGCAGCCAGATTCCGGGGCTCGACAGCCTTGCCGCCAAGATTCTGGGTCAGCAGGTGCGCCTTGGCCGCCCGCTGAGGGTGCCAGGCCTGCCGCAGTCGGCCACCGGCCCCGCATTTGCCGCCGCTGTGGGGCTGACGTGTTACGCCGCCAAACCGCAGGACGAATGGTGGGATTTCGACGTACCGAACGAAAGACACGGACCGCGTTCGCTGAAACGGGCGGCAAAATGGTTCAAGGACAACTGGTGATACGCAAGATGTTGCCGATGGTTCGAAACCCAGCGGCGCGACCTAACAAAACAGCCACATATTGTGGCATAAATGTGTTTTCCACGTGACCTGACGGCCCCCGACCGTTAACATCACGCAAGAGACAGGCAAAAGCGCCCGGCGGGACGGGTCAAACATAGGCAGGCGGACAGAGCATGACATTGAACCTTTCGATGCCCGGGCAGGATGAACTCAAGCCCCGGATCACCGTATTCGGCGTTGGTGGCGCGGGTGGCAACGCGGTCAACAACATGATCGAGAAAGAGCTTGAGGGGGTCGAGTTCGTCGTTGCGAATACCGACGCCCAGGCGCTGCAGCAGTCCCGCGCCACGTCGAAAATCCAGATGGGCATCAAGGTGACCGAAGGTCTGGGTGCGGGCGCGCGCGCGACCGTCGGTGCCGCCGCCGCCGAGGAAAGCATCGAGCAGATCGTCGATCATCTGGCCGGGGCGCATATGTGTTTCATCACCGCAGGCATGGGTGGGGGCACCGGGACCGGGGCCGCGCCGATCATCGCCCAGGCTGCCCGTGAATTGGGCGTACTGACGGTCGGGGTCGTCACCAAGCCGTTCCAGTTCGAGGGCGCAAAGCGGATGAAGCAGGCCGACGAAGGCATCGAGGCCCTGCAAAAGGTCGTCGATACCCTCATCATTATTCCCAACCAGAACCTGTTCCGCCTTGCCAACGAACGCACCACCTGCACCGACGCCTTCATGATGGCCGACGATGTGCTGTATCAGGGCGTCAAGGGTGTTACCGACCTGATGGTGCGCCCCGGCCTTATCAACCTCGACTTCGCCGACGTCCGCGCGGTGATGGACGAGATGGGCAAGGCGATGATGGGTACCGGCGAGGCCGAAGGCGAAAACCGCGCCGTCGAAGCCGCCGAAAAGGCGATTGCCAACCCGCTGCTGGACGAAATCAGCCTTGAGGGTGCGCGCGGTGTGCTGATCAACATCACCGGCGGTTACGATCTGACCTTGTTCGAACTGGACGAGGCCGCCAACAAGATCCGCGAAAAGGTCGATCCCGAAGCCAACATCATCGTCGGCTCGACCCTTGACACCAACATGGAAGGCCGGATGCGCGTGTCGGTCGTTGCCACCGGCATCGATGCCGTGGCGAAAACGTCCGACCATCCGGTGCCGCGCCGCCCGATGGCGACGCCGCTGACCCAGCACGTCGCTGCCGAAGACCGCCGCGTCGCCGCGCCGGCGCCGCAACCCGCCGTCGCAGCACAGCTCCGCGAACCGCTGCCGCCGCGTGCCGCACCGGCCCCGACTGCTGCGCCGACCGAACGCAATCTTTTCGATCATGAGATCGCCAACGAACAGGCCGAAGACATCTTTGATCAGGATTTCGATGATGTGGACGAAGCCGGGGTTCCCGCCCCGTTTTACCGTCCGGCGCCTGAACCGGTGTCGATGGACCGGGCCGAAGATTTCGTCGCACCGGCCCCGCGACCTGCCGGGACTCCGTCCGCCGAAACGCTGGAACGCTTGCGCAATGCGGTCAGCCATTCGACCGGACAGCAGCAAAACCGCGCGCCGATGCAGGTCCAACCTATGCCTGCGGCGCAACCCCGTACTCAGGCCGAGGAAAAGCGCGGCTTTGGGATCGGCAATCTTTTGGGGCGGATGTCGGGGCAGCACGCCGACCCGGCTCCGGTAGCACGCCAGCAACCACAGGTGTCAACCCAGCGGGACACCTCCGAACCGGACCCGGATCAGGAGCGGATCGAAATTCCGGCTTTCCTGCGGCGTCAGGCAAATTAATCCACAGGCATGAAATGACAGGGAAAAGGCCGCGATCTGCGGTCCTTTTTCGTTTTACCGCAAAGGGTTATACAAAAACTTACTTGCGGCATGCAGAATGTTTCAGACCGTTGCAAAGTGTGAGTTGAGACAGCGGCGCATCTTCCTTAACTGTTTGTCAGCAAGGCCGAAGTTTGGCCGGAAAAAAAAGACCCTGGGGCGTCACGGTGCAAACCACAATCCAATCGGCAGTCAGTTTCGACGGCACGGGCCTGCACTATGGCATGCCGGTGCGCGTGACCGTGCGCCCGACGGCGGCCGATCATGGGATTGTATTTCGGCGCACCGATGTCGGTGGCGCGGCGGCGCTGATCCCGGCCTTGTGGCGAAATGTCCAACAGACCGCCCTGAATACCCGGATCGTCAACGCTTGCGGTGTGTCGGTCGCCACCATCGAACACCTGATGGCTGCCTTATCGGGCACCGGCATCCACAACGCCCTGATCGACATCGATGGCGCCGAGGTTCCGATCCTTGACGGCAGCGCCGCTGCCTTTGTGCGCGGTTTGGTCGGCGCAGGGGTCACTCGGCTGGACGCGCCGCTGCGGGCCATCGAAATCCGCGACGTGATCGAGGTGCGACAGGGCGCGGCGCTGGCGCGACTGTCCCCCGCGACCAGCCTGCAGATCGACTTTGCCATCGACTTTGTCGATGCGGCCATCGGGCGACAGTCCAAGGTGCTGAACATGGCCAACGGGACATTCGTGCGCGAGTTGTGCGACAGCCGCACCTTCTGTCGCCAAGCTGACGTGGAAATCATGCGCGCGCAGGGTCTGGCGCTGGGGGGAACGTTGGAAAACGCTGTCGTGGTGGATGGCGGCGCGGTGCTGACTCCCGGCGGCCTTCGCCATGCCGACGAGGCCGTGCGCCACAAGATGCTGGACGCGCTCGGCGACCTGTTCACCGCCGGCGCGCCGATTCTGGGCCGCTATACCGGGGTGCGGGCCGGGCACGCGATGACCAACCGGTTGCTGCGCGCATTGTTCGACCAGCCGCAAGCCTGGGCGATGGTTGATTGCGATGCCGCCGTTGCCGCCCGTTTGCCGGGTGTGGGCGTGCGTCGCGCCGATCTTTTCGCCGTCGCCTGAAGGCGATTGGATCACAGTGATCCGATCACCGGGAAAAGGCATTTTGCCCCCGATCTATCTATGCTAGACCAAGCGCCAAGCGGGGGCCTGCGTGCCTCCCAAAACGGGGCGAGCAGGGTCGGGGGCGTGTCGATGTCAGGCAGCAGGACAGCCGGTTCACAGGGCAGGGCGATTGCCAAAGCGGTGCTTTTGGCCGCAATCCTGTTGGGCGGTTGCGGGAAAAAGAACGACACCATCGGTTCGGCCGATCTGGAAAGCTATACCGCCGAAGAAATCTATCAACGCGGCGAATTCGAACTGGAACGCGGCAAGGCCGATACCGCCTCTCAATACTTTGGCGAGATCGAGCGGCTGTATCCCTATTCGGAGTGGGCCAAACGATCGCTGATCATGCAGGCGTTTTCGCTCCACAAGGACGGAAATTACCCTGAGAGTCGCGCCGCGGCGCAGCGGTTCCTTGATTTCTACCCGGCGGATGACGACGCTGCCTATGCCCAGTATCTGCTGGCCTTGTCGTATTATGACCAGATCGACGAGGTCGGGCGCGATCAGGGCCTGACTTTTCAGGCGCTGCAGGCCCTGCGCGCAGTCATCGAACTTTATCCCGACAGCGAATATTCCCGCTCGGCGGTCCTGAAATTCGATCTGGCGTTCGACCACCTGGCGGCGAAGGAAATGGAGATTGGCCGCTACTATCTCAAACGCAAGAATTATGCCGCCGCGATCAACCGGTTTCGGGTCGTCGTTGAACAGTTCCAGACCACAAGCCAGACGCCCGAGGCGTTGCACCGACTGGTCGAGGCCTACCTGTCACTTGGTCTGACTGACGAAGCGCAAACGGCGGGCGCAATTCTGGGCCACAACTTTCAGTCGACCGAGTGGTATCAGGAGAGCTATGGGCTGCTGACCGGGCAGGGGCTTCAGATGCGTTCGACGGGCAACAACTGGCTGTCGTCGATCTATCGGCAGGTCGTGCGCGGCAATTGGCTGTGATCACCAGCATTTGGCGGTCGAAGGTTTCTTTGCTGGCGTTCGTTTCGATTTGCGCAACAAAGAACCGGGTGATGCGATTTTGTTGCTATGCGGCTCTGCTGCTATCGGCGGGTGCCGCCGCTGCTCAGGACATCTCGCAAAACATGGCGCAGATTGGGGCGGGAAGTTATGTGGTCTATTCCGACGGGCAGAACAGCATAGTCCTGGTCTACCGTGGTCAATCGGGCGGCGCCTGGGTCGTGGATTTCGTGGCTGGCACCGACCCCAACGGCCCGCGCAAATCGCGCGAATACCGCGATGCCAGCGGGCAAGCCACCAGACTGGAGGTTGTCGATGGACCGACATTGACCTTCAACCCCAACAACTGCACACGCACCCTTGGCCTCTGCAGGTTCCGGCAAAATGGGCCCGAAGGGCAAACGCTGCAAATCAGGCAAACAGAACTGGCCCCGGGTGGTTTCAGTTATTCGCTGGCGTTGGTGATGCCCGACCAGACTGAATTCATGCTGGAGCGTGGCACGATGCAGATCGATGCTTTGGGGGTCATCAGCGACGGCAGGATCACCGGGCAAGACGGGCCGCAAAAACCGATGCGGTTGGTGCAAGCGGTCTATCGTTAACTGTCAGGTCTGGCAGCGTCGCCAAGGCGATGGCATAACCTGCCGACTGGTGTTTCAACAAGGAATACGTTGTCCAAAATGCTGCGCGGACTCGACATACGCGACATGCTGATCATCGACCGGCTGAACCTTGCGTTTCAGCCCGGTCTGAACGTGTTGACCGGCGAAACCGGTGCGGGCAAGTCGATCCTGCTGGACGCGCTCGGGTTTGTCCTTGGCTGGCGCGGCCGCGCCGAACTGGTCCGCGCCGGGGCCGATCAGGGCGAGGTGACGGCCGTCTTCGATCTGCCCATTGGCCACCCCGCCCGTACGGTTCTTGATACCGCCGGACTGCCTGCCGCCGACGAACTGATCCTGCGCCGCGTCAATACCGCGGAGGGGCGCAAGACCGCTTGGGTCAACGACCGCCGGGTCAGTGGCGAAGTTCTGCGCGACCTGTCAGACACGCTGGTCGAACTGCACGGCCAGCATGACGACCGTGGGTTGCTGAACCCGCGCGGCCATCGCCAACTGCTTGATGCTTTTGCCGCTGATGCGCCGCTGATCGACGCTACCCGCAGCACTTGGCGCGCATTGGGGTCGGGGCAAAAGGCGCTGGATGCCGCCGTCGCGCAATTCGATGCGGTCCGCGCCGAAGAAGATTATCTGCGCCATGCGGTTGCAGAACTGGACAAACTCGCCCCCGAACATGGGGAAGAAGCGACGCTGGACACCGCCCGCCGCCTGATGCAGTCGGGCGAAAAGATCCGCGCCGACATCGCCCGCGCCGCTGATAAACTGGGCGATCAGGGAGCCGAAAGCGCACTGACCGACGCGGCCCGCTGGCTCGAGACTGTCGCCGACCGGGCCGAAGGGCGACTGGATGCACCACTGGCCGCATTGGAGCGCGCACAGGCCGAACTGGCCGAAGCGCAGGCCGGCGTCGCCGCCTGTCTGGATGCGCTGACTTTCGACCAGTCGGCGCTGGAGGAGACCGAAGAACGTTTGTTCGCGATCCGCGCACTGGCCCGCAAGCACAACGTCCTGCCCGACAATCTGGGCAGCTTTGCCGATGATCTGCGGGCCCGGCTGGCGGTGCTGGACGGCGGCGCAAGTGATTTGAAAACTCTGCAAGGCGCGGTGATGACGGCGCACATCGCCTACGATGCCGCTGCAGCCACGCTGACCACAGCCCGCACCGCCGCCGCAACGGCGCTGGACGCAACGATGGCTGCCGAACTTGCGCCGCTGAAGATGGAGCGGGCGGTGTTCACCACGGACATCAGCACCACCGATCCCGGCCCCGAAGGGCGCGACATGGTCGCCTTTACCGTCGCCACCAACCCTGGCGCGCCCGCAGGACCGCTGAACAAGATCGCTTCGGGCGGCGAACTGTCGCGGTTCCTGCTCGCGCTCAAGGTCTGCTTGACCAAGGACAGCGACGGCCTGACCCTGATTTTCGACGAAATCGACCGCGGCGTCGGCGGTGCCACGGCGTCAGCGGTCGGGCGCAGGCTGGCCGATCTGGCGCGGGGCGGACAGGTGCTGGTCGTTACCCACTCGCCGCAGGTTGCCGCCTTGGGCAGCCACCACTGGCGGGTGGAAAAACGACAGGACAAGGCGGCGACGACATCTACCGTCACCGCACTCGACCCCGCGGCCCGCGTTGACGAGATCGCCCGAATGCTGTCTGGCGATATCGTCACCGACGCGGCGCGGTCGGCCGCACGGGCGCTGATCGCGGCACCTTGACCAGGACCAAAGCGGACAGCCGATACCCAACCGCAATGCGCAGGTTGGCCCCAAAAATCCAGAATAGCGGGCGATGCCGTGCCGAAAGGCCAAGGGCGACAAGCCGATGTGTAGTGCGTGAATACCGTCGCACCGTTGCCATCTGCCAGTCGCCCCCGATCGCCGGTTTTCGCGGCGGTTTGAAAAGTTCCAATCGGCGCCACTCACGGCGTCGCCCGGAAAAAATCTATGTGATCTCGTGCCTTACGGCCTTAGCAATAAAACGCTTCAATGCGACCATCCTGCCCGAGTCGGCCATCACTCGTCATCCCCCAAACGGGGTAAACGGCGGCGCGCCCTTGGCATACCGCTCGATCAGGGCCAGCGCGTCGCGCCATTTCAGGAAGAACAGCAGCTGTCCTGCGTCGGGGTAAACCCGGAAATCGATCCAGGGATAGTCGGCCTGAAATTCGGCCAATGTAGCGGGCGGCACCTGCGGGCATTGCAGCCCGTTCAGGAAATGCACCGGAATGGTATCGCGCAGCGCCGTCACTTCGTCGCGCCAGTCGGTCGTTTCGTGATGGATCACCTCGCGCGAAAAAGCGTCGTGCGCCGAATGGGTGTCTGACAGGGCAACCTCGGACCCGCAGACCATCGCCTCGAACACTTCGGGAATTTCGAACGTCGCCACATCGGCAGGTGATTTTCCATAGACGGCGTGGATGAACCCGCGCTTGCCCAGACGTCGGGCCAGCGCGAACCCTGCCTTGACCATGAATGGCAGCAGGTGCGGCGTAAAGCGCGCCCCGGCAAGAATGAACCGATGCCATTTATCCATCCGGTCATATTGTTCGGGCCGGGTCAGCGGCAGCACGCCACCGCAGGCGACCAGCGCTGTGACCCTTTCGGGATAGGTGGCGTGCAACGCGAAAGCGATGAAACTGTCGCCGCCAAGGGTCAGCATGGGCACCTGCGCGATGCCCAGATGGTCAAGCAAAGCGACGATATCATCGACGATCTGGGTCAGATAGGGCCCGCCCTTGGGCAGGGGGGTCGATGCGCCGTAGCCGGGGCGCACCGGCACGACGATTTTCAGCCCCCTTTTGGCGGCCTCGGCCTCGGCACTGGCGGGCCAGCGAACCAGCCCGTAATCGAGCGGAAAGAACAGGATCGGCTCCCCGGCCGGATCGCCGAGGATCAGGTAGTCGAGCCGCCGTCCGTCACGCAGACGCAAGGTCTGAAATGGCCGCGGTTCCAGCGTGTCGAACCCGATAGAAGCCTTGGGCAGGTTCGTGGTTGCGTCGTCGGAATACTGGATGATCTCCATCGTCGACAGGGTCAGGCGGACCAGTTCGCTTTGGGTGCGGGTCTCGGTCTTGGCCATGATCGATTTCAACTGGGCGCGGATTGTGTCGATGCTGCGCCCGCGTGCCGTCGCCACCTGCGTCAGGCTTAACCCGTCGGTCAGTGCGCGCACCACTTCGGCTTCGGCATGGGTAAGATCGAAAGCCTGGCGCAACACCTCGCCAAACCCCTCTGGCCAGGCGATTTCCGATGTGACAGCGATGACAAAGGGCGGCGCGTTTTCCGGCCGCACCGACCGCAGGTGAAACACGACAAGCCGGTCGAACCGCGCCGACCTCGTGCGGATCACCGTTGGCTGAAGGCTGTTGGACCCCAAAGTGCGGCGGATTTGCTGGGCCAGCATTTCGGCCTCGCCCTCCGCCAGCGCGATGGCATCGACCCGTGCCCCTTCGGTGACGCCGAGGGTACTGCGAGCCGCCGGATTGACGTCTGTTATCACAAGATTTTGATCGACGACAAAGGCTGCGGCCCGGTCGATCCGCCCCAGAACCGCCTGCGGACGGGATTGAACGAGATCGGCGATGACGTGGTCCAGCAGTCTGTCAGCACGGGCGAAATGCCCGGCGAACTGGCCCATGCCGGGATCATCGCCGGAGTTGCTCGCCCCCCGCTGCGGTTGCATCATTGCTTCCCACCGGTCCAGCAGGGCCTCATAACGCATCGGATCGACCGCGACCTCGTACAGCCGGTCGATAACATCGTCGATCACGTCGGCGGCGGGGGGATTGGATTTCGGGTTCATCGCGGGTCTCGCTGGCAGGCGCAGCAGTCATGGTGCTGAAAATCATTCGAAAAATCAAGGGGTCAGTTCTGCGCGACGACCTTGCCGGGGTTCATGATCGCGTCTGGGTCCAACGCCCGCTTGATCTGGCTCATCACGTCCCACCCGGCCCCGTGTTCGGCGGCCATATAACCCAGCTTGCCCAAGCCGACGCCATGTTCGCCCGTTACAGTGCCACCCAGCGCCAACGCCCGTTCGGCCATTCGACCCGACAGGATCGCAGCGGCGGCGCTGTCGGCTGCACTGTCGGGATCGATCAACAGAATTGCATGGAAATTGCCATCGCCGACATGCCCCAGGATCGGACCGGGAATCGGACTGGCAGCGATATCGGCCTGCGTCTCGGCCACTGCCTGCGCCAGCCGCGAGATCGGCACGCAGACATCCGTCACGATGGCGCGGGCGCCGGGGCGGCTTGCAAGGATCGCGTAATAGGCCTCGTGGCGCATCTTCCACAGGCGGTTGCGGTCTTCGGTCTGCGTCGCATGAACGAACCCCTTGCCGCTGTGATCCGCCACGATGGCCCCGAATATCTCGGCCTGCTCGGCCACCCCTGCCTCGGTCCCGTGGAATTCGACCAGCAGGTGGGGCAAAGCGGGGAAATCGGCCTGTGAATAGGCGTTTACCGCCAGCGCCGTCGCCGTATCGACGAATTCGATCCGCGCCATCGGCACTCCGGTCTGGATCGTTTCGATCACCGCATCGACGGCACCGCCGATGGTTTCGAATGCGCAGACTGCCGCCGCAACGGCCTGCGGCTGACCCTGCAGTTTCAGGGTCAGTTCGGTGATGATCCCCAGCGTCCCCTCGGACCCGACAAACAGCGCCGTCAGGTCATAACCCGCGCTGGATTTGCGCGCCCGTGACCCGGTGCGAATCACCCGCCCGTCGGCAAGCACGACCTGCAACCCCATCACGTTGTCGCGCATCGTCCCGTAACGCACCGCCGTCGTGCCGCTGGCCCGCGTCGCCGCCATGCCGCCAAGGGTGGCATTGGCCCCCGGATCGACCGGAAACATCAGCCCCGTCGCCCGCAATTCATCGTTCAGTGCGATCCGGGTGAGTCCCGATTGCACGACGCAGTCCATGTCTCCGGCATTGACCGCCAGCACCGCGTTCATCCGGCTCATATCGACCGACACCCCGCCTCGCACAGCCAGCGTGTGTCCCTCAAGCGCCGTGCCCGCCCCGAAGGCCACCACCGGACAGTGATGTCGGGCGCAGATGCGCACCAGTGCCGCGACGTCGTCGGTCGTTTCAGGATAGGCCACAGCGTCGGGTGGCACGGGGGCAAAGTGGCTTTCCGACTGTCCGTGCTGCGCCAGTTCGGCCTTGGTCCGTGCCAGCCGATCCCCTAAAAGCGTTGCAAGTGCATCAAGTGCGGTCTGAATGGTCATGGCCTGCCCCCCGGGTCCGATCCTGCCACAGCTTAGGGGCAGCAGGTGATCGGCGAAAGATCAAGATGGCAAAACCGGCGGCATCATGGATCAGGCAGGGCGCGGGCGACGCCGCCTCAGCGACCCGCCGCGTGCTGCAGGTGATCCGCAGGCGCGGCCCGTCGCAGGTGCAGTTCTGGTTCATCGCGCTTGTCATCGGCATCCTTGCGGGATTGGCAGCGCTGCTATTCCGCCTCGGCATCAACCGGTTGCAAGCCACTGTTTATGGCGTTCCCGATGTTGCTCACCTGCGAACCCTTGCGGCAGGGCTGGACTGGTACTGGATCCTGCTCATCCCCATTGTCGGCGGCCTGATCGTCGGCCTGATCCTGCATCGCTTTACCGACGATGCCCGGGTGCGCACGGTGGCAGATGTGATCGAAGGCGCCGCGCTGCGCGAAGGCCGGGTCGAAGTGCGGCGCGGCCTTGCTTCGGCCCTTGCCAGCCTCATCACCCTCGGCACCGGCGGGTCGTCTGGGCGTGAAGGGCCGGTCGTCCATCTGGCGGCCGTCATTTCGACCCTGATCTGCCGCTGGATCAAGGCGGACGGGATCACTGGACGCGATCTGTTGGGCTGTGCCGTCGCGGCCGCCGTGTCAGCCAGTTTCAACGCCCCGATTGCCGGGACGCTGTTCGCGCTCGAGGTCGTGCTGCGCCACTTCGCGGTCCACGCCTTTGCCCCCATCGCGATTGCGGCGGTGGCGGGCACTGTCATCAACCGGCTGGCCTTTGGCGATGTGACCGAATTCGTCCTGTCCAGCCAGACGATCCTGTCGTTCTACGTCGAACTGCCCGCGTTTCTGGTTCTTGGCCTTGTCTGCGGGCTGGTCGCGGTGGTGCTGATGCGGGCGATCTTCTGGGCCGAAACCTTTGCCGACCATGTGCAGACGCGCATCGGCCTGCACCGTGCGTTGCGTCCGATGGTTGCCGGGGCGCTGCTGGGTCTGTTGGCGATCCAGTGGCCGCACATCATCGGCGTCGGTTACGAGACGACCTCGGACGCCCTGACCGGAAAATTGCTGCTCCACGAGGCGGTGGTGTTCGCTGCCATCAAGATCGTCGCCGTGGCGATCACGATGGGTGGAAAGATGGGCGGTGGAGTGTTTTCGCCCGCGCTGATGGTCGGCGCGCTGACCGGGCTGGCGTTCGGCATCGTCGCCACCGGATTTCTGCCGGACGTGTCGGGATCGGGGACGCTTTATGCCCTCGCCGGGATGGGGGCCGTCGCGGCGGCGGTTTTGGGTGCGCCGATCTCGACCACGCTGATCGTCTTCGAGCTGACCGGCGACTGGCAGACCGGGCTGGCGGTGATGGTCGCGGTGTCGTTGTCGACGGCGCTGGCCAGTCGGTTGGTGAACCGGTCGTTCTTTCTCACCCAGCTGGAACGGCGCGGCGTGCATCTGGCGGCCGGGCCGCAAGCCTATCTGCTGGCCACCTTCTCCGTCGCAACGATCATGCGGGCCAAGGGTGCGCCAGGTGCCGCCAGCGACGACGTCTGTTGGGATCTGATCCGCGACGACACCTGTATCGACGCAAGCGCGACGCTGGAAACGCTGATGCCGGTGTTCGAGCGGACCGGCGTGGCCTTTATTCCCGTTGTCAGGCTTGGCAGCGAAGGTACGCCGCCCGACCTGATGGGCGCAGTGTTCTATGTTGACGCCCTAAGGGCGATGAACCGGGCGCTTGCCGCCACGGCGGCGGAGGAACATTCCTAAACTTGCTCGACCTCGACCTTGTTCTCGTAAAACGCCAGATGCCCGGCAATCGCTTCCATCCCGGCCTTGGGGGTCTCGTAACTCCACGCCGCATCGGCGATCTGGCCACCGTTGGACGCGATGGAATAATAGGTCGCCGCCCCCTTGTGCGGGCAGGTCGATGTCGTGTCGGATTTGTCGAGAAACTCCATCGCAATGTCGGCGCGTGGAATGTAGATCACCGGGGGATAACGCCCTTCGGTCAGTTCCAGCGCTGCGTTGGTTTCGCCGAGCACCGCACCATCGGCGCGAATGACCCAAGTGCCGTCCGACGGGCTTATCGTGATATGGTCTGCCATTGTTGTCTCTCCCTATAGCGGCGCGCAGGCGGCGGTCAGCCAGTCGCGCACCGCCCCGTCCACCCGCGGGCCGATGAGGCTCAGCGTAGCGGCGTGATAGCGATCAATCCAGTCCTGTTCAGCGGTCGACAGCAGACTCACGTCGATCAACCGGCGGTCAAACGGCACATGAGTCAGGGTGTCGAAAGCCAGCATCTTGCGGTCGTCCGCACCCGGCAGTGCGGGTGCGTCCTGCACGACGATCAGATTCTCGATCCGGATGCCGAATGCACCTTCGCGGTAATATCCCGGCTCGTTCGACAAGATCATCCCCGCTTCGAGCGGGGTGTCAGAGCGGCGCGACAGCCCTGCAGGGCCTTCATGGACGCTGAGATAAGCGCCGACACCGTGCCCGGTGCCGTGGTCGTAATCCATGCCTGCGGTCCACAGTGGAAATCGCGCCAGCGCGTCCAGATGGCAGCCCGCGACGCCCGCCGGGAACCGCGCCCGGCTGATCGCGACGAGCCCTTGGAGAACGCGCGTGTAACAGGCGCGGTGTTCGCCTGTCGGCTTCCCGACAATGACGGTGCGAGTGATGTCTGTGGTCCCCTCGAGATATTGCCCGCCGCTGTCCACCAGCAACAACTCGCCCGGTTTCACTGACTGGTTGGATGTCTCTGAGACCCGGTAATGCACGATTGCGCCATGTGGCCCGGCACCGCAGATCGTCTCGAAACTGATGTCTCGCAGCGCGTTCGTGTCGCGCCGGAAGCCCTCCAGCGCCTTGACCACGCCAATCTCCGTCAGCCTGCCTTTCGGGGCTTCGGCGTCAAGCCAAGTTAAAAATCGCACCATTGCTGCCCCGTCGCGCAGATGCGCCGCCCGCGCTCCGGCGATTTCGGCGGTACTTTTGCGGGCCTTGGGAAGGATGCAGGGGTCGGGGGCTTCGCGCAGCGCGTCTTGGGAAATCGTCAGGCGAAGCGATTCGGGCGCGGATTTCGGGTCGAGGCGGATCGGCGCTTTCAAAGCGTCCAGATAGTCGCGTAGCCCGTGATAGGGGTGGCGTGTGACAACATCGCCGAAATGCGCCAGGACGGCAGCATCAGCGGGCGCCTCGGTGAACAGTTGCACCGCACTGTCAGGGCCAAGCACGGCAAAGGCCTGCACCACCGGATTGCGCGGAATGTCACCGCCCCGGATGTTGAGCAGCCAGCAGATCGAGTCCGGCAGGGTCAGCACCACATGGGCCTGCGGATCCGCCAGCCGCGCCCGCTTCGATGCATGGGTTTCGCCAGCCAGATCGTCGGGCTGCACCCGGATCGGCGCGGCTGGGCGGGCCGGGCGGTCATCCCACAAGGGGTCGATGAGGTTCGCACCGGGGCGCAGGGTGATCCCCGCAGGGTCCAGCTTTTCGCGTATCTTTCGCAGCTCGTCGATACTGTGCAGCCACGGGTCGAACCCGACGACCCCACCGTCTGGCAGTTGTCCGATCAGCCAGTCGGCCAGCGTCGTTTCCGGCCAATGGACAGCGGTAAAGGCATCGGGATCGACCTCGCCGCGCACCTGCACCCGGTAGCGCCCGTCGATGAATACCCCGGCCACGTCAGGCGTGACCGCACAGAACCCCGCCGACCCGGAAAACCCGGTCAGCCACTGCAGGCGGGCATCGCAGGGGGCGACATATTCGCCCATATGCGCATCGGCGCGGGGGACGAGGTAGGCATCATAACCCGCCGCCGCCATCGCCCGACGCAATGCGGCCAGCCGTGGCGGTCCCTGTTCGGGGGATGAGGCGCTGTCAAACGTCTGGAACATGGTTAAGCCGCCCTCGTTTCACTTTGCCATAACAACTCCCGCCGGAGGCCTCGCATTTCACGAAAATGCGATTGCTTTACGCCACCCGGCGCATCCCCAATACCCGCGCGCGTTTGCGCGGATCGGCGTCGAACAGCCCGGCCAGTTGTTCGGTCATCGCCCCCGCCAACTGTTCGACATCGGTGATCGTCACGGCGCGGTTGTAATAGCGGGTCACGTCATGGCCGATGCCGATGGCGAGCAGTTCGACGGACTTGCGCCGTTCGATCATCGCAATCACATCCCGCAGGTGTTTTTCCAGATAATTGGCCGGGTTGACCGACAGAGTCGAATCGTCCACCGGGGCCCCGTCGGAAATCACCATCAGGATTTTGCGGGCTTCGCGGCGCGCCGTCATGCGCCGGTGCGCCCATTCCAGCGCCTCGCCGTCGATGTTTTCCTTCAGCAAGCCTTCCTTCATCAACAGCCCCAGATTGGGGCGGGTGCGCCGCCACGGCGCGTCGGCGGATTTATAGACGATATGGCGCAGATCGTTCAGGCGGCCGGGTTGCAGCGGCCGCCCGTCGGCCAGCCATTTCTCACGGCTCATCCCGCCCTTCCACGCTTTGGTGGTGAACCCCAAGATTTCCACCTTGACCTGACAGCGCTCCAACGTCCGCGCCAGCACGTCCGCACAGATCGCGGCAATGGAAATCGGGCGACCACGCATCGACCCTGAGTTGTCGAGCAGCAACGTCACGCAGGTATCGCGAAATTCGGTGTCTTTTTCGACCTTGAACGACAGCGGCGTCGTCGGATTGGCGACGACACGGGCAAGGCGGCCTGCGTCGAGGATCCCTTCTTCGCGGTCAAATTCCCAACTGCGGTTCTGCTGGGCCTGCAAGCGGCGCTGCAACTTGTTGGCAAGCCGCGACACGGCCCCTTTCAGCGGTTCCAACTGCTGATCGAGGTAGGCGCGAAGACGTTCCAGTTCCGCCGGTTCGGCAAGATCCTCGGCCCCGATCTCCTCGTCGAAATCCGACCGGAACACTTTGTAATTTGGATCGGCATCCGAAAATGGCAAGGGCGGCGGCGGGTCCAGCGGGGCCTCGCCTTCGGGCAGTTCGGCATCCTCGGCCATCTCGGCGTCGGCCATATCGTCGGACGACACCTGAGCCTGCGATTCATCGTCCTGCTGGTCTTGGGACTGCTCGGGCGATGCCTCGGCCTCGTCGCTTTCGGACTTGTCGTCGCCCGTCGAATCGGGTTCGTCCTGATCGTCCGACCCATCCTCGGCCGTATCATCCTGATCGTCGTTCATATCGGGGTCGTCGCCCAACTGATCGCCATAGCCGAGGTCGGCGATGACTTCGCGGGCGAATTTGGCGAATGCCCGCTGGTCCGACAGAAAATCGGTCACATGATCAAGACGGCCCCCCGCCTGATCCTCGATGAACCCGCGCCACAGTTCCATGACGTTGTCGGCCCCGGCAGGCAAATCGCGACCGGTTGCCAGATGCCGGATAAGATAGCCCGCAGCGACCGACAGCGGCACATCGCTGGCCTTGGTGATCTGGTCGTAACCTTTGCGCCGGGCCTCATTGCCGATCTTGGCGTCGATATTGCCGGCGGTGCCGGGCATATAGCGGGCGCCCACAGCCTCGACCCGCGCAACCTCCATCGCGTCGAACAGGTCTTTGGCCATCTGGCCTTGGGGCATGTAGCGGGCGGCCACGGCAGCGTCGTGAAATTTGTGGCGCAACGCGAAGGCGTCGGCGGTGCCGCGGGCCAAAAGAACCTCGTCACGGGTCATCCGGCGGGAAACCTGCGGCAGGCGGATGCTGTCAGCGGTCTGCCCGGCGGGATCGACCGAATAACTGACGGTCAGGTCGGGATCGTCCGCCATGACCTTGGTCGCCTCGGCCAAGGCCTTTTTGAACGGATCGGCGGGGTTATCGGTGGGTTTG
>JBBSBK010000071.1:0-19690 GCA_038251315.1 Rhodobacterales bacterium
AAGGCCGCAACGTCATTCTCGACAAGTCTTTTGGTGCGCCCCGGATCACCAAGGACGGCGTTACCGTTGCCAAAGAGATCGAGCTTGCCGACAAGTTCGAGAACATGGGCGCGCAGATGGTGAAGGAAGTCGCTTCCCGCACCAATGATGAGGCCGGCGACGGCACCACCACCGCCACCGTGCTGGCCGCCGCGATCATCCGCGATGGGATGAAATCGGTTGCCGCCGGCATGAACCCGATGGACCTCAAGCGCGGTATCGACATGGCTACTGCCAAAGTCGTCGAAGCGATCAAAGCCGCCTCGCGCAAGGTCGAAAACAGCGACGAAGTTGCGCAGGTTGGCACGATCTCGGCCAACGGCGAAGCAGAAATCGGTCGCCAGATCGCCGATGCGATGCAAAAGGTCGGCAACGAGGGTGTCATCACCGTCGAAGAAAACAAGGGTCTTGAGACCGAAACCGACGTCGTCGAAGGCATGCAGTTCGACCGTGGGTATCTGTCGCCCTATTTCGTGACCAACGCCGAAAAGATGTCGGTCGAACTCGACGACGCGATCATCCTGCTGCACGAAAAGAAACTGTCGTCGCTTCAGCCGATGGTTCCGCTGCTGGAATCGGTGATTCAGTCGGGCAAGCCCCTGCTGATCATTTCCGAGGATGTCGAAGGCGAGGCTTTGGCCACTCTGGTTGTCAACAAGCTGCGCGGCGGTCTGAAAATCGCCGCCGTCAAGGCCCCCGGCTTTGGTGATCGTCGCAAGGCAATGCTGCAGGACATCGCCATTCTGACCGGTGGTCAGGTGATTTCCGAAGATCTGGGCATGAAGCTGGAAAACGTCACCATCGATATGCTGGGTTCGGCCAAGCGGATCACCATCACCAAGGATGAGACGACGATCATCGACGGTGCCGGTGTCAAAGCCGAAATCGAAGCACGGGTCACCCAGATCCGTGGCCAGATCGAAGACACGACCAGCGACTACGACAAGGAAAAACTGCAAGAGCGCGTGGCCAAACTGGCCGGTGGTGTTGCTGTGATCCGCGTCGGCGGCATGTCGGAAATCGAAGTGAAAGAGCGCAAAGACCGCGTCGATGACGCGCTCAACGCGACCCGTGCTGCGGTTCAAGAGGGTGTCGTCGTTGGTGGCGGTGTTGCGCTGGTTCAGGCTGGAAAATCGCTGGACGGCCTGAAGGGTGCAAACTCGGATCAGGACGTCGGCATCGCGATCATCCGTCGCGCGCTGGAAGCACCGCTGCGCCAGATCGCCGAAAACTCGGGCGTCGATGGCTCGGTCGTGGCCGGCAAGATCCGTGACAGCAAGGACAAGGCGTTCGGGTTCAACGCGCAGACCGAAGAATATGGCGACATGTTCAAGTTCGGCGTGATCGACCCGGCCAAGGTCGTGCGCACCGCACTGCAGCACGCATCCTCGGTTGCTGGCCTGCTGATCACCACCGAAGCGATGGTGGCTGACAAGCCCGCCAAAGAATCGGCTGGCGGCGGCATGGGCGGCATGGGCGGCATGGGCGGAATGGACGGAATGATGTAACCACCGAAACCCGATGGGTTCCGGTGCGTGTGTGGCAGGTGAATGGCGCAAGCCAATCGCCGAGAACACACCCCGTTTCAGGTAAAGAGGGGGGCTGCCATCCGGCGGCCCCCTTTTTCATTTGGCGCGTTGGGTCAAACCCGCCTGGCTTTGACGTGCGACTTGCAAGGTGGGTCTCGACCCACACCCGCAGCCGGGCTATGCATCTGTCGCGGCTGAAGAAGGGCGGAAAATGCAGAAAATCGGCGACTACTGGGTGCCTGCAGTTGATACACGCGGTTTCAAACGACGGCGCAAAACCCGCGCGGATTTCGAGGAGGCAGGGGACGGCCGGCAACTGACCCATCTGATCGAGGCGCTGACTCTGCTTGAAGAGAAGGCCGGGGTGCAGGTCTTTGACGGCGCAGCGCTCGACTGCGGTGCCAACGTCGGCTCTTACGCCCGCCACATGGCAACCCGCTTTGCGCATGTCCACGCCTTCGAACCCGCCGAGGATACCTTTGCCTGCCTTGCCCGCAACGTCACCGACTGGGGCCTGGACAACAAGATCACACTTTACCCAAACGCCTTGTCGGACGCGCCCGAAGGGGTTCGGATGGGGGCCAGTTTCGGGCGCCGCTCGATCAGCCGGGCAGTACAGGGCAAGGGCAGCATTGCGGCGCTGCCACTCGACAGCCTCAATTTCGGCCGGGTGACCTTCCTCAAGCTCGACGTCGAAGGTTACGAGGTCAAGGCGCTGACCGGGGCGAAACGTCTGCTTGCTGATCAGCGCCCCTTTGTGATGATGGAAGTCAAGGAGCATGTCATCGAAAAGGGCCGCGACCCCCTGGAAGCGCACCGTCTGATTTTGATGATGGGCTATGTCCTGCTGGCAAAGATCGGAAGTCCGGCTATCGACTATCTTTACAGCCACACTGCCTGACCACAACGCAGGACAGGCAGTTGTTTCGGCCATGCAAGACGCGCAAAGGGGGCACATGCGGCTGATTCTGCTGATCGCCCTGACGATGGGCGCCTTTGCCGCCAATTCGGTGCTGAACCGGCTCGCCATCACCCGTTTCGACGCCGAACCCATTACCTTTGCCGTGATCCGCGTGATCGCCGGGGCGGTGACGCTAGTGGCAATGGTCAGGATGCGGGGCCGCGTCCTGCCACCGCTTTGGACAAAGGCGCGGCTGGGCGGCGCGTTGGCGCTGTCGCTGTATCTGATCGGGTTTTCGCTGGCCTACGCAACGCTTGACGCCGGGCTCGGCGCGCTGATTCTGTTCGGCGGGGTGCAGTTGACGATGTTCGCCGGGGCCTTGGCGGCGGGGGTCGCGATCCCCGCGCGGCGCTGGATCGGGGCCGGGGTCGCGCTGGGCGGGCTTGCGGTGCTGCTCTGGCCCGGCGGCGCGGTGCGGGTCGATCTGACGGGGGCGACGCTGATGGCGGCTGCGGCGTTCGGCTGGGGGTGCTATTCGCTGCTCGGCACCCGCATGACCGACCCGATGGGCGCGACGGCGGCGAATTTCCTGCTGGCGGTGCCGCTTTGCGCGCTCGCGTCGCTCTGGAGTTTCACCGTGCCGACCGCCGCCAGTGCAGTGCTGGCGGTCCTGACCGGGGCCGTCACATCGGGGCTGGGCTATGCGCTCTGGTATCGCGTGCTGGGCCGGATCGACGCCAGCACGGCGGCCGTGTCACAACTGAGCGTCCCGGTGATCGCAGCGCTGGCCGGGGTCGTCTTGCTGGGTGAAACCCTGTCGTGGCGGTTCGTCATCGCCACGGCGCTGGTGCTCGGCGGGATCGGAATTTCGCTGCGCAAAGTCGTCCGCCGCTAGCGCAAGATGGGTTCGAGCGGGTCATAGACCAGCGCCCCCGGATCACGCCAGGCGACGGCGGCCAGGCTGTCCGGCTTGACGCGCAGCAATGCCATCTCGGCGCGCAAGACCCAACGGCGATGCGTTACGATGCCTTCGGGATCGGTCCAGTCGCCATGCGGATCGCCCGCCAGAATCCGGCAACGAAAGTACAGATCGACCTGATGAAAATTGCCGTCCGGATCGTGGAATTCGTTGACAAGGCAGGGATCCCCTACGGCGACGGTCAGCCCGGTTTCCTCGAACACCTCGCGGATCAGATTATCGGGCAGCGAGCGGTGCACCTCGGCGCCCCCACCGGGGGCACACCACAGGTGATCGCGGCCTTTCCAGGCGTTGACCAGCAGCAGTCGGTCGTCGTGCAGGATGATGGCGCGGGTGGCCAGGCGGATCGGGCGGGTCATGGTGCCAGAGTGGCGGTCGCGGGCTTGCGACGCAAGGTCAGCGAACCCCGGCCTTAAACTGTCGCAATGACGTGCTATCTTAAAACGATGAGACTGCTGTTCGCCGCTCTTTTCGCTGGCCTGCTGTCTGGTCCTGTTGCCCCGCAACCGGTCGCAGACAACGGCGAATGCGTCGTGTTCATGCACGGGCTGGCGCGGTCATCCTATTCCTTTGCCGCGATGGCCGAAGTCGTCGCGGCCGAGGGGTATCTGGTCGTCAACACCGGCTATCCCTCGACCAGCGCCAGAATTCAGCAACTGGTCGACGAAACCCTGCCGCGCGATGTCGCCGCTTGCGGCCACCGGCGGGTCAATTTCGTCACCCATTCGATGGGCGCGATCCTCGTGCGGGCCTGGCTGACCCGGCACCGCCCCGAACTGATGGGCCGTGTGGTGATGCTCGGGCCGCCCAATCATGGATCGCAACTGGTTGATATATTCGGCGATTTCGAGCCTTTCGTGTGGGTCAACGGCCCCGCCGGATTGCAACTGGGGACCGAGGATTCAAGCCTGCCCAACACGCTGGCGCTGCCCGCTTACGAGGTGGGGATCATTGCCGGGGATCAGTCACTGAACCCGGTCTATTCAGCGCTGATCGAAGGCCCGGACGACGGCAAGGTATCGGTCGAATCGACCCGGCTGGAGGGCATGCGCGACCACATCACGCTGCCGGTCGCCCACACGTTCATGATGAACAACCCGCTGGTCATGGCGCAGACGCTGGCGTTTTTGCGGCACGGCCGGTTTGACCGGTCGCTGTCGCTGACGGGCGTGATCTTCGGGTTCAACTATGACCGGTGACGCGGTTCACATGGCCCATCTTGCGCCCCGGCTTGGCGTCGGCCTTGCCGTAAAGATGCAGGGCGGCATTGGTCGCGGCGATCTCGGGCACCCGCAGGACATCATCGCCGATCAGGTTTTCCATCGTCACGTTGCTGTGCCGTGCCCCGTCGCCCAAGGGCCAGCCGGCTATGGCGCGGATATGCTGGTCGAACTGGTCGATTGTGCAGCCGTTCTGCGTCCAGTGCCCCGAATTATGAACGCGTGGCGCGATCTCGTTGACGATCAGGGCGGCGTCCGTGACGAACAGCTCGACCCCCAGCACCCCGACATACTCCAGCGCGTTCAGGATTTTGGCAGCGATCAGCACCGCATCGGTGCGCTGCGTCGGCGTGAGGGTCGCGGGCACGGTCGTCGTGCGCAGGATGCCACCCCGATGCACATTTTCGCCCGGGTCGAAACAGGTAATTGCTCCATAAAGGCCACGTGCGCCGATAACCGACACTTCACGCGTGAAGGCAATGAACCCTTCCAGCACCGCCGCCGCCCCGCCCATGTCGGCATGGGCCCGGTCGGCATCAGCCGACGTCAGGATCCGCGATTGCCCCTTGCCGTCATATCCCAGACGGCAGGTCTTGAGGATGGCCGGATATCCGATTTTGGCAAGTGCGTGGTCAAGATCGGCGCGACTACTAACCGGCATAAAGGTTGCGGTTTGCAGGCCAAGGCCCTGCAGAAACGCCTTTTCGGCTAGTCGATCCTGCGAGGTCGAGAGCGCGACCCGGCCGGGTCGGATCGGGCGGTGTTGTTCCAAAAGGTCAAGCGCGGCAGTCGGGATATTCTCGAATTCATAGGTAATGACATCGACCGACGCGGCAAAGGCAGCCAGAGCGGCGGCATCATCATAGCCCGCTGTCGTAATCCGGTGCGCGACATCGCCTGCAGGTGGGTTGGCCCCCGGTTCATAGATATGCGTCCGCAGGCCCAGCCGCGACGCGGCCACCGACAGCATCCGCCCCAACTGTCCGCCGCCAAGGATGCCGATGGTCGCGCCGGGGGCAAGGCGGTCAGTCATCGCGCGGCACGTCCGGAATTGACGCCGACAGGTCGGCCCGCCACTGGTTGAGTCGCGCCGCCAGCCCGGCGTCCGCCAGGGCCAGAATGCCCGCCGCCATCAGCCCCGCATTGGCGGCACCGCCGATCGCCATCGTCGCCACCGGATACCCGCGCGGCATTTGCAGGATGGAATAAAGTGAATCGACCCCCGCCAGCGCCTTGGTCTGCACCGGCACGCCGATGACCGGCAGGCGGGTCTTGGACGCCATCATGCCCGGCAGATGCGCCGCCCCGCCGGCACCCGCGATGATGACCCGCAGTCCCCGGTCGATGGCGGACTTGCCATAATCCCACAGCCGGTCCGGGGTGCGGTGTGCCGACACGATGCGGACCTCGTGAGCGACACCCAGTTCATCCAGAATCGACGCAGCATCGCGCATGGTTGCCCAGTCAGACTGACTGCCCATGATGATGCCGACCTGTGGTTGCGTCATGGCCTCCACCCTTTGCAAAGAAGGGCGCACTATAGCCAAGGGCGGGCAGGGCGCAATCGGGGTTCAGGCGATAATATCGGGCAGAATCCGGTCTTCGAGCCGCGCGATCTTGTCCTTCAGGCCCAGTTTCTGCTTTTTCAGTCGGGTCAGCGTCAGCACGTCGGTCGAGGCTCTTTCATGAAGGGCGTGAATCGCATCATCCAGATCGCGGTGTTCGCGTTTGAGGACGGCCAGTTCGACGCGCAGAACGTCAATTTCTTCCATCTGCGCCGACGTGTTCATGCGTTGTCCATCCCCAGGCCTGCAATTGCATCACAATAGGGTGGAAACAAAGCTCCGCCTAGCCCTTGCCCTTGCAGAACCTCAACGCCCGCCCCATATTTTCCATGATTGGTTGCCATAATGGGACCATCGCATGACTGTCGCTAAATCGGGACGTGTCGCCATGACGAAACTGACGCTGGGAACCCATCCGTTCCTTTTGGGGTTTGAACAACTGGAACGGCTGGTGGAACGCACCGCCAAATCCGGCAATGACGGCTATCCCCCATATAACATCGAACAGACCTCCGAACGGTCCTATCGCATCACGCTTGCCGTCGCCGGGTTTGCCGGGGACGATCTGGAGATCACCGTCGAAAACAACCAACTGGTGATCCGGGGCCGACAGATCGACGATTCCGAAGGCCGCATCTATCTTCACCGCGGAATCGCGGCGCGCCAGTTTCAGCGGTCGTTCGTTCTGGCGGATGGCGTCGACGTCGGCGAGGCGGTGATGGAAAACGGTCTGCTGCACGTCGATCTGACCCGCTCCCCGCCCGAAACCGTCGTACAATCCATCAAGATCCGCAAAGGAGCAGCTACATGAACACCCGTTACGACCTGCGCAATCTGGGCGACAAGATCGTCTATGTGAAAACCGTGGCGATCGACGATCTGCCGCAAGAGGTGCGCGACAGCGCTGGCGACCTGACCGAGCTTTTCGCAGTCCACAATTCCAAAGGCGAACAGTTGGCGCTGGTCGCCAATCGCTCGCTAGCCTTCCAGCTGGCCCGCCAGCACGACATGTCGCCGGTGGCGGTACACTGATCCAGCGTGGGTCCGAGGCCCGTCCTCAGCCCGCGATCAAGCCCATAGATTCCAGCTTCAGGATCACCTGATGGGCGCAATTGTCGACCTCAAGGGTTTCGGTGTCGATGCTGAGTTCGGGGTTTACCGGAACGTCGTAAGGGTCTGATATTCCCGTGAACTCCTTGATCTTCCCTTCACGGGCCAGTTTATATAGTCCCTTGCGGTCACGGCGTTCGCATTCTTCGATGCTGGTCGCCACGTGGACTTCAATAAAGGCGCCGAAGGCTTCGATTTCCTCGCGCACGGCCCGGCGTGTCGTCGCATAGGGGGCGATCGGCGCGCAGATGGCAATGCCGCCGTTCTTGGTGATTTCAGAGGCGACATAACCGATACGGCGGATGTTCAGATCGCGGTGCTCTTTGGAGAACCCCAATTCCGAACTGAGGTTCTTGCGCACAATATCGCCGTCGAGCAAGGTCACAGGGCGGCCGCCCATCTCCATCAGTTTCACCATCAGCGCGTTGGCGATGGTCGATTTGCCTGACCCCGAAAAGCCCGTGAAGAAAACGGTGAACCCCTGTTTGGACCGCGCCGGACGGGTACGCCGCAGTTCGGTGACGACCTGCGGAAACGAAAACCATTCCGGAATTTCCAGCCCCTCGGCCAGACGGCGGCGCAGTTCGGTGCCGGAAATGTCCAGCACGGTTGACCCTTCCGGCACCTCGTTTGCCGGGAAATACTGCGTCTTTTCCTGCACATAAACCATATGCTTGAAATCGACCATTTCCAGCCCGATCTCGGCCTCGTGTTTCTTGAACAGTTCCTGCGCGTCGTAGGGGCCGTAAAAATCCTTGCCCGCAGAATTCTTGCCCGGTCCGGCGTGGTCACGCCCGACGATGAAATGAGTGCAGCCGTGGTTCTTGCGGATCAGCCCGTGCCAGACCGCCTCGCGCGGGCCGCCCATCCGCATGGCGAGGTTGAGAAGCGACATCGTGGTCGTCGATGCCGGATACTGGTCCAGCACCGCCTCGTAACAGCGAACGCGGGTGAAATGATCGACGTCGCCGGGTTTGGTCATGCCGACGACCGGGTGGATCAGCAGGTTCGCCTGCGCTTCGCGGGCGGCCCTGAACGTCAGTTCCTGGTGCGCCCGATGCAGCGGGTTGCGGGTTTGAAAGGCGACGACCTTGCGCCAGCCGACCTTGCGGAAATAGGCGCGCAATTCGTTCGGTGTATCGCGTCGGGCGCGAAAATCATAGTGAACCGGTTGCTGTATCCCCGTTACCGGGCCACCCAGATAAACCGTGCCAGCGGTGTTGTGCAGATAATTGACCGCCGGATGCGCCGAATCGTCGGCGCCAAAGACACCTTTGGCCTCGACCGATTTGTTCGGCACCCATTTGTCGGTGACGGTCATCGTCGCCAGAATGACGCCCTCCTGGTCGCGCAGGGCAATGTCCTGTCCGACGTCGACCGTTTCGGCGAATTTTTCTGACACGTCCAGATTGATCGGCATCGGCCAGAGCGTGCCATTGGCCAGCCGCATATCCTTGACCACGCCGTCGTAATCGGCCTGTGTCAGAAACCCCTTCAGCGGGTTGAATCCGCCGTTCATCAGCAATTCCAGATCGCAGATCTGGCGCGGTGTAAGATCATGGCTGACCAGTTGTCCTGCCGCATCCTTCAATTTCAGCGCACTATCGTGCGAGACGTAAAGTTCGGGGATCGGCGCAAGGTTGATCGACATCATGCTCTTTCTGAATTGCAGGGACCGTTTGATTTTGCGCGGACCTAGACCGCGATTGGGGCGAGAATCAAGCAGATTGGGCGAGCCGCGCAGCGGCTTGGTGGAAAATCTGCGGTTTTGGCCAAATTTCCACCGCTTTCCAGGCCCGTTTCAAACGCCGACGCCCTGCGGCGCACCATAGCCCATCGGCAGAGTGGTATCCTTGTCGGTCACGTCGCCCATGGCCGCCAGCCAATGTTCGGCGTCCAGCGCCGCCATGCAGCCCATGCCGGCACTAGTCACCGCCTGCCGATAGCGGTGATCAGTGAGATCGCCGGCGGCGAAAACGCCCGGGATCGACGTCGCCGTCGATCCCGGCGTCACCGTGACGTAACCGCCGTTATGCAGTTCCAGTTGATCCTGGACCAGTTCGGACGCCGGTGCGTGGCCGATGGCGATGAACACGCCCTTGGCCGGGATTTCGGTGATCGCGCCGGTGGCGGTGTGCCGGACCCGCACGCCCTCCACACCCCGCGGATTATCGGTGCCGATCACCTCGGCCAATTCGTGAAACCACAGGGTTTCGATCTTGGGATGCTTGAACAGGCGATCCTGCAGGATCTTTTCGGCGCGCAGGGTATCGCGCCGGTGGATCAGGGTGACCTTGGACGCAAAATTGGTCAGGAAAAGGGCCTCTTCCACCGCCGTGTTGCCGCCGCCGATCACGACAATCTCATGCCCCCGGTAGAAAAACCCGTCGCAGGTGGCGCAGGCCGACACGCCGAAACCCTTGAACTTTTCCTCGGACGGCAGGCCGAGCCATTTCGCCCGCGCACCGGTCGCCAGAATGACCGCGTCGGCGGTGTAAACGGTACCACTGTCCGATTGAGCGGTGAACGGGCGCTGCGAAAGGTCCAGATCGGTGATGATGTCCATGACCACGTCGCAGCCCATTTCGCGGGCGTGGGCCTCCATCCGCACCATCAGGTCGGGGCCCTGAACCTGGGTGTCGCCGGGCCAGTTTTCAACTTCGGTTGTGGTGGTCAGCTGACCGCCCGGTTCGATGCCCTGCACTAGAACCGGCTCCAGCATCGCCCGCGCGGCATAGACCCCGGCGGTGTATCCGGCAGGTCCAGAGCCGATGATCAAAGCGCGGGTGTGACGAGTCGAGGACATGGCAGCAGCCTTTTTTGAAGCAGGAATTATCCCTTTGATATAGAGATCAGTGTCAAGGGTTGAAAGGCGGGGCAAACGCGTGTTTTTGCGGAAAGGATATTGCGCAGCCGTGAAATAATATTGCGCCACTGGCGGTTTTCGCCTACATATTGCAAAACAATCGTAGGAAAATATCATGCCTGGTGCCAAACTGGACGAAATTGACCGCATGATCCTGTCCGAATTGCAGGCCGACGGGCGGATGACGAATGTGGAACTGGCCAAGCGGGTGGGTATTTCAGCCCCGCCCTGCCTGCGCCGGGTCCGCACGCTTGAAGAACAGGGGTTCATCCGCGGCTATCACGCCGACATCAATCCCCGCGAACTGGGGTTCGAGGTGCAGGTGTTTGCCATGGTCGGGTTGGTCAAACAGGCCGAGGCGGACCTGAGCGCGTTCGAGGCCAAGTGCAGGGGTTGGCCGCTTGTGCGCGAATGTCACATGCTGAACGGCGAGGTCGATTTCATCCTCAAATGCGTCGCGCCCGATCTGCGGTCATTCCAGACGTTTCTGACCGAAGACCTGACCGCAGCCCCCAACGTCGCATCAGTCAAGACATCGCTGGTGATCCGCGGTGCCAAAGACGAACCCGGGGTGCCCTTCGAGGTGTTGGAAGAACGCTTGCGCCGGAACGCCTGAACCGCGTCAGGCCGCGTTGAACAGGTCGAGATCGGATAGCCGCAACCGACGATAGTCGGACGGGCCGAAATCCGACAGGTCACGCACCTGCGGGAACAGCGACAGGAACAGCGCCAGCATGTCGCCTTTGAGGCCCAGCATCGGGGCAGCACCGGGGTGATAGCTTTCGATGGCGACGCCGTTGGCGGTGATCGTCTGATGTTCTGCGAACCCCAGATGATAGACCTGCACCGCCGTCATCGGCGTCAGTTCGACGACCGACACACCGTCGTAGAAATCGCGCGCCGGTATGAACGCGCCCTCGGCCCCGGTCAGCACCCTGATACCGGGGGCGCGGTGGAACAGGCGGGCGCTGGGGCCAAGCACCAGATCGGCAGCAGGCCGGGCGGGGCCGAACGTGTCGGCGCCTATCCGCGTCAGGTGGCCCATCGCCCGCGATTGACCGACGGCATGCGGGACGACGGCGCAGGATCCGCGCCAGATCAGCGTCTGAAACCCGTTGTCGACGGTGCGGACTCGATCGCCCGGCAGCAGATCTTCGACCGCGACAGGGCCGTTTTCAGTTGGCAGGATGGCGCCACGGGCGAGCGCGGCAAACGCCTCTTCGAATGCCGGGACGGCGGGGGCGATGCGGCTGAATTCGTGGATGTCGCCCGACCTGTTCAGATGGACGACCTCATACTTGCGCATAAGAGGCTGACTGCGCTGAGGCCGTCCTTCTGGTCGAGCAAATCGGTCAAAGTGGACCGGAGGAAACTTATTACCCGTCGCAAGGCCAGCGGCGGTTGGTGGGGTCATCTTCATGCGAACACCTTGCGGTTGGTCACACATCTGTCGGCCCCACCGACAACATATGAGGGACATTGCTGTTGGGTGGACTTTGCCGGAGCCGCGGTTGCGCTGTCAAAGTTTCCCGGCTTTTGGGCGGTCCATGCGACCAATCCCCGCCTGATCTGCGGGATTGTCGCGCCCGCGCAGACAAAGCCGCCACATTCCGATTCGATGCGGCCGCGATACTTGTGGCGGCCAGAGGACGGCCCGAAACAACAAAACCGCCCCGCTTGGGACGGGACGGCTTTCAGGGAGGGACGCAGCTATTGCGCCACGAGGAAACTGTCAGGCAGTCATGCGGTCGCCCGCCTCGGCATGGTCGCCAAAGTCGGTGCAGTATTGCGCCGGGCGATCATCGCGGCGCGGCGCAGCCCACGTTCCCATGGCATCCGGGTGGTGCATTTGGCGGATTCTGCCAGCAGGTTGATCATCCAGCGAGCCTTGGGTTTCATTATCGGGGTTGTCATGGTGTGCGACCTTTGAGATTGATTGCGGCGTTGATCCGAACCTGACCCACCATCGCGGCAGCAATTTGACCCGTGGTTAATTTCCCAAAGTTTCTTTCGGTGCGATTATGGCACAAGCGACCGAGCTCGCCGATCACGCAAATCGCTTGAATTGTGGGCTTTGCTGGGCCGCACGGCAACCATCCACACGCCCGCCTCGCCGTATTTTCGCCCCGTTTACAGCCTGATTGCTGAAATCAGCCGCCCGTAGTCCGCCTCGCGCGCGTGTACCGATCGGCGGTAGCTGAAGAACCGGTCGGCATCGGTATAGGTGCAATGACGGGTCCATTCGGCCTGCCCAACCCCCGCCTGCCGCAACCGGTGCAGGCCGAAGCCAGGCAGATCGAAATGCAACCGGTCGCCGCGCCCCCGGGCGAAGAACCGGCCATGCGCCGTACCGGCATCCATGAAGGTTTCAAAGAATTCCGGCCCGACCTCATAAGCCCGTTGGCTGATCGATGGGCCGATCACGGCGACAATCTGCCCACGCACTGCGCCTAACTGCTCCATCGCGTCCAGCGTCGCCTCGAGCACGCCGTGCAGCGCGCCTTTCCAGCCGGCGTGTGCCGCCCCGATGACGCCCGCGACCGAATCGGCGAACAGCACCGGCTGACAATCAGCCGCCAGCACCGACAGCGCGACGCCGGGTGTCGCCGTGACCATCGCATCGGCCCTGGGTCGGGCGGCGGTGGGGCCAGCGACGTGGATCGCATCGGCGGAATGGACCTGATGCACGCCGACCAGTGCCCCCTGATCCACCCCAAGTGCCCCAGCCACCCGGTCCCGGTTGATCGCCACCACATCGTCCTGATCGCTGCTGCCATAGCCGCAATTCAGCCCGGCGAACACGCCCGACGATGCTCCGCCCGCACGGCCAAAGAATCCGTGCCTTACAGGCCCTAGCGCAGCGGCAGTGATGATGTCGAGCGTCATGTGGCAAGCCCCGGCAGCGGCGGCGCATCCGGCGGACGCAGCCCCATTACCTTGAACAAGACACCCATTTCGTCCACGTGGGTCAAGCGGCGATGTGCGGCGTGGTGGCTTTCCAGCGCGGCACCAGTCAGCTTAGCGGCCAAGGCGGCGGCGCGTTGCCCGATCCCCAGGCGGTCAAGGAAAGCGCCCTGCGTCGTCAGCCGGGTCGGCACAGTCGGACTTGCTGCGGCAGCGATTGCGGCAAAGTCGACGTGTGCCGACAGATCCGCCTGACCCGGGGCGGCAAACGGATCGGCCGAGGCGTGGCTCCGCAATGCCTGAAACGTATCGCCCAGCGATTGCCAGTCGCCATAATCGACGATCAGGGCCGCGCCGCCATGGCTGGCGATCCGTGTGCCGACGGCATGGACGATCCCCGGCAGGGCGGGACATATTTCCACGATGTCGCTGTCCTGCGTGTCGGCCAGCCGGTGATCGAGCGCCGTCAGCGGGCTTGACGGCCCCAGACCAGGAGCAAGGCCGTCGCCCGTCACCCCGACCATCACTTCGCGCCAGCCGGTCCCATCGCGACGGAACTGTCGGATCGGCAGGGCGTCAAAGAATTCGTTGGCGATGATGTAAAGCGGCGCATTTGGCAGGGTGGCGACGCTGGCATGCCATGTCGCGCCCGTCATGCGGCTCGCCTGTTCGGCACGCAGGGTTGGCGAGGTTTCGACCAGATGCACCGTCAACGCGGCATGAAACCCCGGCACTCTGCGCGTCGCGCGCAGGATATCGGCCATGCACGTGCCACGCCCCGGCCCCAACTCGGCCAGCGTGACGCGCGCCGGACTTCCCTGATCCAGCCAGGCCTGCGCCAGCGCCAGCCCGACCAGTTCGCCGAACATCTGCGACACTTCGGGCGCGGTGGTGAAATCGCCGGCTGCCCCCAGGGGGTCACGGGTGGCATAATACCCGTGGTCCGGGTGCATCAGGCACTCGGCCATATAGTCGGCCAGCGTGATCGGCCCCGTGGCGGCGATCCTTGCGGCGATCATCGCCCCAAGCGGAGTCATCGGTCCTTGCGGGCATGCGCCACGATGGCGATGCCGAAAAGGATCATCGGCACGGTCAGCAGTTGCCCCATGGTCAACCCGTAACCGTTCATATGCACGGCCAGCCCCAAGGGATTGCCGGGGCTTTGAAACTGCGTATCCGGCTGACGGACGAATTCGACGAGAAACCGGGCGAAACCATAGCCCGCGACAAAGGTGCCGGTCAGCAGCCAAGGCCGTTTCAGGCCGCCCCAACGAAATGCCATCAGGCACAGCAGGGCCAGCAGCACCGCCCCCTCGAGTGTCGCCTCGTAAAGCTGCGAGGGATGCCGGGCGCACAGCGTCGTCGCGGTGGCGCAAGCCTGCGCCGCCTCGCCAGGGAAGATCACCCCCCACGGCAGATCGGTCGGGCGGCCCCACAGCTCGGCATTGATGAAATTCGCGATCCGTCCCAGCAGGATCGCGGGGGGCGAGGCCAGCGCGATGCTGTCGGCCACGGACCCGACGTGCAGGACATGACGGCGCGAAAACAGCACGATTGCCAGAATGACGCCGATCAGCCCGCCATGAAACGACATCCCGCCCTCCCACAGGATCGGGATTTGCAGCGGATTGGCCAGATAGAAGGCCGGTTTGTAGAACAGCACGTAGCCGAGGCGCCCGCCGCCGATGATCCCGACGATGATCCAGGTCAACAGGTTTTCCAGTTGTTCCGGGGTCATCGCGGGGGTGTCGTTGCGCCACAGTACGGGGCGTTTCAAGGCGGCGACGGCGATCCGCCAACCGATGATGATGCCGACGATATAGGCCAGCGCATACCAGCGCAGGGCGAACTGGAACCCGAACAGCGCGACGCTGAAAATCTCTGGCGACAGATTGGGAAATGGGATGCCGGTCTGCATGCCGCTTACCTGCGCGGGGGGGTGGACAAAGTCAACATCACCCGACGCTTGTGCGCGGCCATTGGGCGACCCATATAGAGGGCAACCAGAAATCCGGAGGCTGCAATGACCACACGCAACAAGATCATGGACGACCTGAGCCAGTTGATGACGAACGCGATGGGCGTCGCCCAGGGCGCCAAGGACGAGGCCAACAATGCGCTCAAATCGATGATGGACCGCTGGCTGGCCGACCGCAATCTGGTGACGCGCGAAGAATTCGACGCCGTCCGTGCGATGGCCCAGAAAGCGCGCGAAGAAAACGCCGCGCTGCTGGCGCGGATCGACGCACTGGAAGGCAAGAAGGCGAAAAAGACCGGCGCTTGAAGGTGCTTCGCGCCCAGTCGTAGCGCGCTAGGACTTTGTCATGGTTGCCGCGACCAGAGCATTTGCGTGACCATGACCCAGCCCGTGTTCGGCCATGAGCCAGTTGACGATCTGCTTCTGCTTCATCCCCGCGTTGGCGCGGATCATCGCCTGTCAGTCGGCGATCGGCCGACCATACCTGGCTTTGATCGACGGAAAAAGGACGCCGGGCCTTTGATTTTTTCGGTCATCCGAACCTCGGCGGACATGCGACCCGCGCGTGATCCCTCGCCTGCCGCTTTGGCGGGCGCAATCGCCACGGCATTGCGAAATATCTGTGACGGAAGGGTTATCCCCAAGAAATGACTTTACAGGACTCTGTGGCGCGTCCACCATATCTCGTAGGGGCAAACAGGCAACGCTACCGTCCCTTGAGCAGGCACATAGCGCCCTGGGTGTTCCCAAAAACCAGGGCCATAACAAAAGAGGCCGAGCAGATGGCACTTTCCGAACAGTATCTTGACGCTGACGAGATCCATCCGATTGATCTGGTGGAACATATCGCCAACCATCATGACTGGGAATTCGACCGGATCGCCGACGACCAGATTGCGATGGCGGTCGAGGGTCAGTGGCGGACCTATGCGATCACCCTCGCATGGTCGGCCTACGACGAGACGCTGCGTCTGATCTGCACCTTCGAGATGGAGCCGCCAGCGGAGCGGTTGCCCGCCCTTTACGAGGCGCTGAACAAGATCAACGACATGTGCTGGGCCGGGTCATTCAGCTGGTGGGCGGATCAAAAGATGATGGTTTACCGCTATGGCCTTGTGTTGGCAGGCGATCAGGTGGCGGCACCCGAACAGATCGACACGATCATCAACGCCGCCGTGGCCAGCGCCGAACGGTTCTATCCGGCATTCCAGCTGGTCACCTGGGCAGAACGCAGCGTTGATGACGCCATTCAGGTCGCGATTGCCGAGGCTTACGGGCGGGCCTGAGTGCGCCGGATGGGTCGAGACCCATCTTACGGGATCAAGGGCGGGTAAACTGGGCCTCGACCCAACGGCCCTTGAACACCACCCTGCGCTGACCTAACACATCTCCGTCAGGCGAGGGGATTTTCCGTGAAAGATGTAGCGACGCGCGGTCTTGTGCTGCTTGGCTGTGGCAAGATGGGGTCTGCCCTGTTGGCGGGCTGGTTGCGCGGCGGCTTGCCCGCAACGTCGGTCTGGGTCATCGACCCGGCGCCGTCAGACTGGGTGCGTGGCACGGGTGTCCATGTCAACGCCGACCTGCCCGCCGACCCTGCCATCGTCCTGATCGCGGTGAAACCGCAGATGATGGGGAAGGCGCTGCCATCCATGCAGGCGCTGGGCAACGGTGCGACGCTGTTCGTATCGATCGCGGCGGGCACCCCCATTTCCACCTTTGAATCGGTTCTCGGAAAAGCGACTCCGATCATCCGCGCGATGCCCAACACGCCCGCCGCCGTGGGCCGTGGGATCAGTGCGATCATCGGCAACGGTCATGCGACCAAGTCGCATCTGGCATTGGCCGAGACGTTGCTGACCGCTGTGGGGCAAGTCGTGCGGCTGGAGGCGGAAAGCCAGATGGACGCGGTCACCGCCGTTTCCGGGTCCGGCCCGGCTTATGTGTTCCACCTGATCGAAACCCTCGCCGCCGCAGGAGTGGCTCAGGGGCTGACACCCGATCTCGCAATGACGCTAGCCAAGGCGACGGTCGGTGGGGCGGGGCAACTGGCCGAGGATGCTGATGAGGGGCCCGACCAGTTGCGGATCAATGTGACTTCGCCCAACGGGACGACGCAGGCAGCGCTCGCGGTGCTGATGGACACGGCGACGGGCTTTCCGTGCTTGCTGACTCGCGCCGTCGCGGCGGCTGCCGACCGGTCAAGGGAATTGGCGCGTGGTTGAGATCAGTTATGATGAATTCCTGAAAGTGGATATCCGGGTTGGCATCATCACCCGCGCCGAACCCTACCCTGAGGCACGCATACCGGCGATCAAGCTTTGGGTCGATTTCGGCGGTGAGATCGGCGCGAAACGGTCATCGGCCCAGATCACCACACTTTATACGCCCGAAGGGCTGATCGGGCGGCAAGTGCTGGCCGTCGTCAACTTTCCGCCCCGCCAGATCGGCAAGTTCATGTCCGAGGTGTTGGTGCTGGGCTTGCCGGACGACAACGGCGCGGTGGTCCTTGTCGGCCCCGGCCACGAGGTGCCTTTGGGAGGGCGGATGCATTGACGAAGCTGTTGATTACGCGGTCGATTTCCGAGGTAGTGCTGGATCAGGCGCGCAGCCGGTTCGACACGATCGTGCGCGAGGAGGCCACCGGCCTGACTCCGGAGGCGGCGGCGCAGGCCCTGCGCGACTTTGACGCGATCCTGCCGACGCTGGGCGACCAGTTCAGCGCCGCCGCCTTTGACGCCGCAAAGGCGGCAATGCGTTGCGAGGTACTGGGCAACTTCGGCGTCGGCTTTAACCACATCGACGCCAAGGCCGCCCGCGTCCACGGGGTCGCCGTAACGAACACGCCCGACGTGCTGACCGACGCGACTGCCGACATCGGAATGACGCTGTTGCTGGCAACCGCGCGGCGGGCGGGCGAGGGCGAGCGGCTGGTGCGGTCGGGCAAATGGGGCGGGTTCGGGCCAAAGGGGATTCTGGGGACCCACGTCACGGGCAAGACCATCGGCATCATCGGCATGGGCCGGATCGGCCAGGCGGTGGCGCACCGGGCACATTTCGGGTTCGGGATGCCGGTCGTGTTTTACAATCGTTCGCATAAGGTGGTGCCGATGCCAGCACAACAGTTGGGGACACTGGTCGCGGTCATGGCGGCGGCCGATTTCGTCGTGGTGACGACCCCGGGTGGGGCGGACACGACGCACCTCATCGATGCAGCGGCACTGACGGCGATGAAACCCACGGGCATCATCATCAACATCAGCCGGGGCGAGGTCGTCGACGAAGCGGCCCTGATCGACGCATTGGAACGGGGCGTGATCGCCGGGGCGGGGCTGGACGTGTACGAAAATGAACCGCAGGTTCCGGACCGCCTGCGGGCGCTTGAGAATTGCGTCCTGCTGCCGCATTTGGGGAGCGCGACGACGGAAACCCGGATCGCGATGGGACAACTGGCGCTGGACAACATCATCGCCTGGGCGGAAGGGCGGGACCTGCTGACACCGGTGAATTAACGCGGTTTGCGCTTTATCTGAAACAGAGGTAATGCAAATCGCGATCGACCGACGGGAGAGGCAGCGAATTGCGTTTCCGGTCAAACGCAAAACGCTTTAGGGGGCGCTGCCCCCGTCGCTAGCGCGACTCCCCCGGAGTTTCAGGGACCAAAGAAGCATCAGGTGGGTCTGCGGTCGCCGACAGCCTCGCGCCAATGCCGTCTGCAGAGTGAGACATACCGGTCGTTGCCGCCGATCGACACCTGATCGCCGCTGGTCAGCGCCACGCCGTCCGGCCCGTTTCTGACCACCATCGTCGCCTTCTTCCCGCAATGGCAGATTGTGCGCACCTCGCGTAATTCGTCGGCCAGCGCCAAAAGGGTTGCGGACCCAGGGAAGAGCTTGCCCAGAAAATCGACGCGCAGGCCAAAACACATGACCGGCAGGCCCAGATCGTCGACGACGCGGGCCAGTTGCCAGACCTGATCCGCGTCCAGAAACTGCGCCTCGTCAATGAAGACGCAGGCGCAGGGGCCGGCGGCCAGACGGGCCGCGATTCTGGCGAACAGATCGTCGCCCGGGGCGAAGGTATCCGCCACCTCGCCGATGCCGATCCGCGATGCGATTCGCCCCTCGCCCGCCCGATTATCGAACTGGGCGGTCAAAAGGTAGGTCTGCATCCCGCGCTCGACATAGTTGTGCGAGGCCTGTAGCAGCACGGTCGATTTGCCCGCGTTCATCGTCGAATAGTTGAAGTAGAGCTTGGCCATGAGGCGAACTCGTGCCCCGCCGAGGTTTCAAATGCAAGGGTCGGAAGGTTCGTCGGGCGCGGAACTTCACCCTTGCAACGATCCCACGCCGACCTCGCCTTTCTTGCGTGGTCATAGCACCGGGATCGGCGCGTGTGACGCCCCGGTGATGGCGATATGGGTCATCTTGTCGCAGACGGTCCTCGCGTGGATGCTGCGTGAACCCTCGACTGCTTGCGCACCTTCAGCCTTGCTTATCTTCAGCATGCTGAACCCGGGTGGTTGAGGCGACGCATTACGACAATGTGTCAGAGAGAAAGGTTTTGAGGAATCACGAAAACATGATATGCTCGCCATAACCA
>JBBSBK010000072.1:0-19553 GCA_038251315.1 Rhodobacterales bacterium
CGATCAACGACCTGGCGCGATCCTTGGCGACCGAAGCGGCGATTGAACCGACCCAGATCGTCGAGGTGGTCTTCGTCTGCAATCCGGTCATGCACCATCTGCTGCTGGGCATCGACCCGGTCGAATTGGGGCAAGCCCCGTTTGCGCTCGCCACGTCGAACTCGATCTCGCTAGATGCGACTGACCTGAATCTTGACTCGATGAACCCCGCTGCCCGCGTGTTCATCCTGCCCTGCATCGCCGGGCACGTCGGGGCCGATGCCGCCGCCGTCGCCCTGTCCGAACAGCCGGGTCAGTCCGATGTCATGGTCCTGATCGTCGATGTCGGGACCAACGCCGAACTTCTTCTCGGCAACAAATCCCGTGTGCTGGCCTGTTCGTCGCCCACCGGCCCCGCCTTCGAAGGGGCACAGATTTCCAGCGGCCAGCGGGCGGCGCCGGGTGCTATCGAGCGGGTCGAAATCGACGCCACGACCAAAGAACCCCGGTTCAAGGTGATCGGCAGCGACCTTTGGTCGACCGACCCCGATTTCGACGCCGCGACCGCTGCAAGCGGCATCACCGGCATCTGCGGGTCGGGCATTATCGAGGCCGTGGCCGAACTGCGCATGGCCGGGCTGATGGATGCGCGCGGGCTGATCGGGTCAGCCGAACAGACCGGAACGGCGCGGTGTGTCCTGACCGGGCGCACCAACAGCTATCTTCTGCACGACGGCACGGCATCGGGCGGGCCGCTTATCACCGTAACCCAAGGCGACATCCGCGCGATCCAGCTGGCTAAGGCCGCGCTGTACGCCGGGGCGCGGTTGCTGATGGACGAGATGGGGGTCGATCATGTCGACCGCGTCGTGCTGGCGGGCGCGTTCGGGGCGCATATCAGCGCCAAGCATGCGATGGTGCTGGGGATGATCCCTGACGTGCCGCTGGACAAGGTTTTCTCGGCCGGCAACGCCGCGGGGACGGGTGCGCGCATCGCGCTCTGCTCGGTTGCCGCCCGCACCCAGATCGAGGCGACGGTGCGCGAGATTCACAAGGTCGAAACCGCAATCGAACCGCGCTTTCAGGAACACTTCGTCGCCGCCAGCGCGATCCCGCATGCGACCGATCCATTCCCCAACCTCTCGGGCATCGTCACCCTGCCCGACCTGAATTTCAACACCTCGTCAGGCGGAGGCGAAAACGGGCGCAGGCGACGGGCGCGCGCCTGAAACCGTGCGACACGGACAATTTGTTGATTGATCCAACCCGATCAAAGGGCACACACAAATGACCGGCAACACAGATCAACAGGACTATTGGAGCGGCCCTTCGGGCCAATCCTGGGTCCGTCTGCAAGCGCAGCTTGACGATCTGATGCAGCCGGTACTGGACGGTGTTCTCGCGCGCGCAGCACTGGCCATCGGCGCGCGTGTGCTGGATATTGGCTGCGGGACCGGGGCCAGTACGGTACAGGCAGGGCAGACCGTGGGGGCGAAAGGGCACGTCTGTGGGCTCGATATCGCCGCGCCGATGCTGGACCGGGCCGGCGAGCGAGCCGCCGGTCTGTCGCAGGTTGATTTCCTGCTGGCCGACGCCGCGACCTACCCCTTCGTCGATGACAGCTATGACGCAGCCATCTCGCGCTTTGGTGTCATGTTCTTTGCCGACCCGGTCGCGGCCTTTCGCAATATCCGGCTGTCACTCGGGCCCGGCGCCGGCCTGACTTTCGCCGCTTGGGCGGCACCTGCTGTCAATCCGTGGTTCATGATTGCAGCGCAGGCCGCCAAAGCCCGGCTCGGCGCGCCGCCATCTGTCGACCCGGACGAACCTGGACCCTTCGCGTTTCGCGAACCTTCGCGGATCATGGCAAACCTGAAAGACGCAGGGTTCAGCGAAATTGGCATCGACACTGCGACTGTCGAACTGACCCCGTCCGGGAGCCGCAGCGACGCCGCCAGTCTTGCCACCTTTGTCGGACCGGCGACGCGGACCATGAAGCATTTCAACGGTACCAACGCGGACCGTCGGGCAATCGTCGATGACGTGGCCGGCCATCTAGCCCTGTACGACACCGGCGATGGCATGCGGATTCCGGCAACGATCAACTTTGCCACCGCGCGCAACCTGCGCTGACCGCACTGCAAATCCACTTGACGGTGGTGCAGGCCGCCGTTACCCCAGCCACTGTTGCGGGTATGGTGAAAAGGTATCACGAAAGCTTCCCAAGCTTCAGTTGAGGGTTCAATTCCCTCTACCCGCTCCAGCCCACCCTCACCTGAAAGGCCCCGACCATGACCGACATCACCCATATCGAATGTGGCCCGCGGATGAGCCAGGCCGTGGTGCATGGCGGCGTCGTCTATCTGGCCGGACAGGTTGGCGAACCGGGCGAAGGCGTCACCGCCCAGACCAAGGCCGTGCTGGCGGAAGTTGATCGCCTGCTGACCGCTGCGGGGACCGACAAGATGCGGATGCTGACAGCGCAGATCTGGCTTGCCGACATGCACGATTTCGCCGCGATGAACGCCGTCTGGGATACGTGGGTGCCGCAGGGTGCCTGCCCTGCCCGCTGGACCGGCGAGGCCAAGCTCGCGACTCCGGCTTACAAGGTCGAGATCATCATCACCGCCGCGCTTCCCTGACGTGGGCCTGACACGGGTCCGACACGGCGCTGACATCACGCCTGCGTGAGCAGCCGTAACCCGATCGACGAAACGAAACTATTCCGAGAAGGTCAGCGTGGTTCCGGGCACAAGCATCCAATGACGGGTGCGACAAGCCCGGAGGCTTTAACATGCATTCCTTGAAATCCCTGCTGTTGACCGCGACGATCCTGTCGGCGCCCGCCGCCTTTGCCCAAAACATGAACCCGATGGTCGGCGGTGCCGAAATGTTCGCCGAAAAGAACATCATTGAAAACGCGGTGAATTCGCCGATCAACACCACGCTGGTCGCTGCCGTCAAGGCCGCCGGTCTGGTCGAGACACTGTCCGGTCCCGGCCCGTTCACCGTTTTCGCGCCGACCGACGAAGCCTTTGCTGCCCTGCCGGCGGGCACGGTCGACACCCTGCTGCTGCCCGAAAACAAGGCTATGTTGGCCAAGATCCTGACCTGCCACGTCGTCGCTGCCAATGCGATGTCGGACGCAGTGATGGGCATGATCGCAGATGACGGCGGGATGCACGAAGTTACTACCGTGGGCGGATGCAAGCTGATGCTCAAGATGGACGGCGACAAGTTGACCGTCACCGACGAGCGCGGTCAGGTCGCCACCGTGACGACTGCCGATGTGGTCCAGTCCAATGGCGTGATCCACGTGATCGACACCGTCCTGCTGCCCGCCGAAGAGGCCGCGATGGCCGCTGAACCGATGGCGACGGACACGATGGCTGCCGATACGATGGCGGCTGATACGATGGCTGCAGACACGATAGCATCTGACGGCATGGCGATGGCCAACCCGATGGTCGGCGGCGCCGAAATGTTCGCCGACAAGAACATCATCGAAAACGCACTGAACTCTCCGATCCATACGACTCTGGTCGCCGCTGTCAAAGCCGCCGGTCTGGTCGAAACGCTGGAAGGCCCGGGCCCGTTCACCGTCTTTGCTCCGACTGACGATGCCTTTGCCGCCCTTCCCGCCGGGACCGTCGACACCTTGCTGCTGCCGGAAAGCAAAGACAAGCTGACCAAGGTGCTGACTGCCCATGTCGTATCCGGCACGGTCACCGCAGCCGACCTGATCGCCGGGGCCAAAGCCTCCCCCACCGGGTTCTACAACTTCAACGCCGTGTCGGGAGATGCCTTGTCAGCGCAAGTCACCCCGTCGGGCCGGGTTTTTATCTATGACGAAAGCGGCAGCGCTTACGAGGTGACGACCGCCGATGTCATGCAGTCCAACGGCGTGATCCATGTGATCGACGGTGTGCTGCTGCCGAAATAACCAGTGTCTTGGTTGTGTGAAGAACCCCGTCGCGGTTGCGGCGGGGTTTTTTTGCCGGAAGCGATGGCGGCGTCGTAAGATCTGCCATGCCGTCGAAATCACGTGATGCGTCGCACGCCTTGAAGAAGCCGTTCCTCCAGTTCGGGGCCATGCAGAACCGAGATGTCGCCAGTCGTCTCCAGCACGACGGCCCGCACGTCTGAAAGTTCGCGCACATTCGCGGCGCGCAATTTAGCGATCAGATCCGATTCAGCCACGCGGGTCGCCACCAGCGCAGCGGTCAGAATCTCGCCGTCACGCATGAGCATTACGGGCGAATTCTGCACGATCCGTTCGAACCGATCGGAAGATCGTCGCCATCGGGCAACAATGTACTGTACGGCAAGCAGGCTTGAAATCGCGATGGTTGACTGCACGAATGCGGACCAGGATTGCGACTGGCTCGCTCCGGCCAGCAAGGAACCGGTGGCGACGGTCACCACGAAATCAAATGCAGACATCTTGGAGAAAGCCCGCAGACCGACGATCCGCACGACGAAGATGACCCAGCAGACTGCAACCGACGACAGGGCAATAGCCCTCACAATCGCATCGAGTGGTTCGGCTCCAAAGAACATGGCCGGATCTCTCCTTGTCAGTGGTATCCGAGACGGATGCCCAAAGTTCGGTCAGGTGTCCGTAAATACATTCAGCGCAACCTCTGGCCATGACGGATGAACAGCGACGCAAGGGTGACCACGGTCACCATTGCGATCAGGCCAAGATAGCGTTCGTAGATACCGTCGATACCGTCGGGCAGGAAAAAGAAAATCGGGGCCGATATCGTCCAGACGATCGAGATGCCGATCAGAACGCGACCAAATCCGCGACCGGCGCGGCTTGCACCGCCCGCCATGATCAAAGGCAGCGTCGCGATGAGCAGGCCAAGGGCATACACGAGATAAATATGTACAACGACACCTTCGCTGTCGCTGTCGCCATATTCGTTGCGTGCGCCGACCAGAAAGACGATCAGCCCCAGCACGGCGAACCCGACGACCCCGAAACTCCAGCCTCTCCCGCCGAGATGGATATGTGCCGCGAGCAGGGCGATCGAAATCAACGCTGCCGAGAATGTGTAGATGCCGATATCGACGATGTATTCGTATCTGCCGGCGCCCAGATCGCTGATCGTGTCGGCAACCCAGTCATGGTCTGGAACGACGAAATCCGCGATCAATATGCTGACCGCGAAAGCGAAGCAGCCAAATATCGCATACCATCCAAGCCAGATGATGAGCGGCCGACTCTCGTAAACCTGTGGCGTGACGTTGTCGTTCTTCATTTGCCGGTTCCCGTGCATCCGAGACCAACGCCCCAGCAAACTACCGGTTCCGGCTGTGCCGACCTAAGCGCCGTTCTGGCGTAGGTAGGCGACCAGTGACGCCGTGGACCGGTCTGTATCGCTGGCATCCGTGTCGCCCGCGATGACGGGCTCCAGCGCCGTCGCCAGCTCCTTGCCCAGTTCCACCCCCCATTGATCGTAGGAGTTGACTCCAAGGACCGCCCCTTCGACGAACACCCGGTGTTCATAAAGGGCGATGATCTGCCCCAGCATGAAGGGATCAAGCTGTGGATAGGCGATTGTGACAGACGGGCGGTTGCCTGGAAACACCCGGTGCCGCGCCTGCCGGTCCAGTTCGGTGCCGCTCGGGCCCTTTTTAACCATGATTGCCGTCGCTTCAGTCAACGACCGCCCCTGCATGAGGGCCTGCGATTGCGCCAGGCAGTTGGCGATCAGCAACTGGTGCTGGTGCTGCAGGTCGGGGTTGTGCCCGGTGGCGGCGATCAGGAATTCGCAAGGCACGACACGCGTGCCCTGATGGATCAACTGATAGAAGGCGTGCTGCCCGTTGGTGCCCGGCTCGCCCCAGACGACTGGGGCGGAATTGACGGTCAGGTCAGCCCCGTCCATGCTGACCCGCTTACCGTTGCTTTCCATCTCGAGTTGTTGAAGATAGGCCGGCAGGCGGCTGAGATTGTTGTCATAAGGCAGCACAGCGCGGGTGACATAATCACAGATCTGGTTGTGCCAGATGCCGGTCAGAGCCAGCAGCGCGGGCAGGTTTTCGTGCCACGCGGCGGCGCGGAAATGCACGTCCATCGCCTGCCCGCCGCGCAGGAAGGCGCGAAACGCGCCGGCACCAATGGCGATCATCAGCGACAGCCCGATCGGCCCCCAAAGCGAATAGCGCCCACCGACCCAATCGGCGAATCCGAAGACCCGCCTGGGCGGAATTCCGAACGCGGCGGTCTTATCGGCCGAGGTCGACAGTGCGACGAACTGCGCCGCCGGATCGGCCACACCCTGTCCCATCCACGCCTTGGCCGTGCGGGCGTTCGTCATGGTTTCGATCGTGGTAAAGGTTTTCGAGGCGACGATGATGAGCGTCGTGCCGGGGTCACAGGCCCGCAGCACCTGCGAAATGTCCGCCGGATCGACGTTGGACACGAAATGGCAACGCGGGCCGTCGTGGTAAGGGGCAAGCGCCAGCGTCGCCATCGCCGGTCCAAGGTCGGAACCGCCGATGCCGATGTTGACCACATCGGTGATCCGCCCGCCCTGCCCCATGAAGCTGCCGTCACGCACGGCGGCCGCGAAATCGTCCATCCGTTGCAGGGTGTTCAGTACGCTGGGCATCACATCCTGCCCGTCGACCAAGACCGGCCCGCCATCAAGGTTGCGCAGGGCCGTATGCAGCACCGCGCGGCCCTCGGTTTGGTTGATCGGCTGGCCGGTGAACATCGCTTCACGTTTGGCCGCCACCCGGGCCTTATCAACCAGCGCAATCAGCAGATCGCGCCCCGTAGCGTCGATGTTCGTCTTGGCATAGTCCAGGCGGATATCACCGACTGTGGCAGTGAAATCGGCGACCCGGCCAGCGTCCATCATGTCGGCGAAACGACGATCTTTGACCTGCGCGTGATGATCCATCAAGTCTTGCCACATCTTTATTTCTCCGCCCAATGCACCGTTGTTTTGCCCAGAATGGCGGCCACAGGGGCCTTGGCCGGGGTCAGGGTCATCGCCCGGTCCAGCGCCGCACGTTTGTTGGCCCCCGTAATCACGATATGGCGCTGGATCGCGCCTTGCAGCACTTTAGCCGACAAGGTGACGCGCGGTTCGGGCGCACCGGGCGCACGCATCGCATAAAGGATGTCGTCGCCCGTCAAGGCCGCATCCAATTGGTCGGCACCGGGAAACAGAGACGCTGTGTGCATGTCGGCCCCCATGCCCAGCAGGCAGATGTTGAGAGGCAACAGCGGCGCGATGCTGGCGGCGAGTTCGTCCAGCCGATCCTCGGGTATTGCGGCGTCGGCGTAAAGCGGGATCAGGTTCGCGCTCGCAGCCTTGTCAGTCAGCAGTCGTTGGCGCAGCAGACGGGTGTTGGACCGTTCGGACGTTTCGGGCACCCAGCGTTCGTCGGTCAGCAGGACGTCAACCCGCCCCCAGTCCAGACTGACGCCACAGAGGCTGTCGAAGATCGGCCCCGGCGTGGTGCCGCCCGGAACCGCCAGCGTCACCCGGCCATCATTGAACAGTGCGGCTTCAAGTTCGCCTGCGATGATGTTGGCGATGTCCATCATCATCATTTCGGCGTCGGGGTATGTGCGAAGGTCCATGACTAACCCTTGATTTCACGCCAACGCCGGCCGTCCCTGTGCATCAACATCATCGCATCCTCGGGCCCCGTCGACCCGGCATCGTAAAGTTTCGGGACATCGTGGCGACCCTCCCATCCGTCGATGATCGGGTCGGTCCAGGCCCAGGCCGCCTCGACCTCGTCACCGCGCATGAACAGGGTCTGGTTGCCGCGGATCACGTCCATGATCAGACGTTCATAGGCATCCGGCACATCTTCGGCATCCGGCCCCAGCGCTTCGGCAAAGGTCATGTCGAGCGGCACATCGACCAGACGCATCCCACCGGGGCCCGGTTCCTTGATTGTCACCTGCAGATCCATGCCTTCGTTGGGTTGCAGGCGGATCGCGAGAATGTTGCGGTGCCGGGCCGCGTCGCCTTCGAATATCGAATGGCCGAGATCCTGAAACACGACCGCAATTTCAGAACTGCGGGTCTTGAGCCGCTTGCCGGTGCGCAGATAGAATGGCACCCCGGCCCATCGCCAGTTGGCGATGTTGATTTTCATCGCGATGAAGCTCTCGGTGAAACTCTTGGGGTTCTCGGCATCGCTGCGGTAACTCGCGCCGTCCGTACCCGCGTCATACTGGCCGCGCACGATGTGATGCGCATCGACCGGTTGCAGCGCACGGATCACTTTCAGCTTTTCATCGCGCACCGCGTCGGCGCCGAATTGGGCGGGGGGTTCCATCGCGATCAGGCACAGTAACTGCATCAGATGGTTCTGCACCATATCGCGCATCGCCCCGGATTTGTCGTAATAGGCCCCGCGCCCGTCGACTCCGACGGTTTCGGCGACGGTGATCTGGATGTGATCGACGTAATGATTGTTCCACAGCGGTTCGAACAGCACGTTGCCGAAGCGGACCGCCATCAGGTTCTGCACGGTTTCCTTGCCAAGGTAATGGTCGATCCGGTAGATCTGGCTTTCCGTAAAATGCGCTGCCAGTCCTTCGTTCAGCGCCTGTGCCGAGGCAAGGTCGCGGCCAAACGGCTTTTCCACCACGATGCGGCTGTCAGACCGGGCGATCTTGTGCCGATGCAACCGCTCCGCCAGATCGCCGAACAGGCTGGGGGCGACCGAAAAGTAGAAGGCGTTGACCACGTCCTTGCGCACCAGTTTGGCCAGCGCCGCCCAACCGTTGGTCCCCTGCGCATTGATCGGGATATAATGAATCTGTGCCAGAAAGGCCTTGAGTCCCTTGGCGTCCTTGGCCTCGGACCCGCCGAATTCGGCGATCGCCTCGGACGCCTGCGCGCGATAGGCCTGATCGTCTAGTTCGGACCGCGCCGCGCCAATGATCCGCGACGTGGGGGGCATTTGACCGGAAAGAAACCTGCGAAAAAGCCCCGGCAGGATCTTGCGGCGGGCCAGATCGCCGGTGCCGCCAAAGATGACGAGGTCGAAATCATCGACCGGAATGACCCGTGAAACCATCGACTTGATCGCCTCCAGAAACTGTTAGCGTTAACGCGCGGCCCTGATACAAACCCCTGCTGGACAAGTCCAGCACGATGGGCCCGGCGCGGGCGGAAAATCCTGAGCGAGTCTATCCTCAGCGCAACGCCGCGACCATGACACAAAGCATTTCGAACATCAGCGACACCGCCAGCCAGGCGGTTCCGCCGGTGGGATCGACCGGTGGCGACACCTCGACCAGATCGGCGCCGACGATGTTCAGGCCCGCACATTCGCGCACCACCTGCATCGCCTGAAACGCATTCGGGCCGCCCCATTCCGGGGTGCCAGTGCCGGGTGCGACCGATGGGTCAACGAAGTCGATATCGTAGGACATATAAGCGGGCCGCGTCCCCACGATGTCACGTGCCTCAGCCATCACATCGGGGATTCCACGGGCGAACAACTCCTCGATCGCGACGATGCGGATGCCATGCGCCTTGGCGAAATCCCGGTCTGCACTGTCGTATTGGGTGCCCCTGATCCCGATCTGGATCATCCGTTTGGGGTCAAGCAGCCCCTCGTCCACCGCTGCGCGGAACGGGTTGCCGTGGGTCAAGGTCTTGCCGCCAAAATAGGGCGGGAACAGGTCGGTATGGCTGTCGAAATGCACCAGCCCCAGCGGCGCATCGACGGCAATGCCGCGCAGCATTGGCAAGGTACACAGGTGATCGCCCCCCGCTGCCAGCGGCCTGATCCCGGCCTGCTTGAGACGGGTCGCAAAGACGGTGAACCGCTCCAGCGTATCGTTCACCTCGACCGGGTTCGGGCTGGCGTCGCCCAGATCGGCGCAGCGGGCCAGATCGAACGGGCGCAAACGGGTGACCGGATGTTCGGCGCGGATCATCGTGGACAGATCGCGCATCTGGCGCGGGCCATGCCGCGGGCCGGGGCGGTTCGACGTGCCGCCATCGAACGGCAAGCCGAACAGGCCGATCTGCACCTCGGCAATGCGCGGATGGTCCAACGGCACATGGGGCAGACGCATGAAGGTCGCAATGCCCGCGAAACGGGGCATCTCCATCCCTGAAATCGGTGTAAAAAACGTGTCGGTCATGGTCGTTTTCCCTTGCCTGTCAATCCTCGGCTGATTCCCAGCGCACCGAGGCCAGCGACGGATCGGCCGCGAGTGTTGCCACGGCGTTTTCGATAACCGTATCCGTCGCCGCCTCACCTTCGACGACGGCAGCCAGTTCGACCGTGCCCGCCCTGTCATCGGCGCGGGCGACCAGTTGGATCACTTTCAGCCCAGATACCTGCAGCGTGCGCAGCAAGACAGCGCGGGCGTGGCCTTCGGACTCGGCCCGCGTCGTGATGGTGATCTGGAAATGGCGCAGCACCGGAATGCCTGCATTGGTCGTCCGCTTGAGGAACTTGACCAGCGGGCGCAGGCCGATGTTGATGAAGATGACCAGCCCGGTGAGCAGCATCGCATAGGGCAACTGGCCCGCGCCCGACATCAGCCCGACCGCCGCAGAACACCACAGCGTCGCCGCCGTGTTCAGGCCGTGCACCTGAAACCCTTCGCGGAAAATGATGCCCGCGCCTAAAAACCCGATGCCTGTGACGACCTGTGCAGCGACCCGCGTCGGACTGACCTCGTTCGGGAACAGGCCGGAAAAGACGACGAACCCCGCCGCACCCAAGGCCACAAGCGCATTGGTGCGCAGCCCGGCCATCCGTTGCCGGACCTGCCGTTCGGATCCGATCAGCGCGCCCAGCACCACCGCCGAAAACAGGTTTACCGCTGCAAGACCAAGGGTCATCTGCGTCCTTTCAGCGTGTCGGCACAACGCCGCGCCACCCCGTGACCTTACGCTTCCAGTTCGGCATCCCAATAGAGATAATCGACCCATGACTCGTGCAGGTGGTTGGGCGGAAACTTGCGGCCCATGTTGCGCAGTTCCTCGCTGGCCGGTTGGCGCGGCGGCTTGCGCAGGTGCATGCCCGACTGATGCAGGCTCTTGGCCCCCTTGCGCAGGTTGCAGCGGGCGCAGGCAGCGACGACATTGCGCCAGCTTGTCACCCCCCCGGCGGCACGGGGCACCACATGATCGAACGTCAGATCGCCCTTTGCACCGCAATACTGGCAGCAGAATTCGTCGCGCAGGAAAAGGTTGAACCGGGTGAATGCGACGCGGCGCTGCGGCTTGACGTAATCCTTGAGCACGACGACCGACGGGATCCGGATTTCGGTCGAGGGGCTGCGCACCACCTCGTCGTACTCGGCGACAATATCGACGCGGTCCAGCCATTTTGCCTTGACCGCCTCCTGCCAGGGCCAGAGCGACAGCGGGTAGTAGGACAAGGGGCGGAAATCGGCGTTCAGGACCAAGGCGGGATGGCTTTTCAATGCCCCCGGTTCACGCACGAAAGTCGTCCTGAATTCACCGTCCATCACAGACTCCGTTCCCGTCCTGCCTGCCGTTTTCAGCATCAGAGCGGGAGCCCCGCCCCAGCTTTGTCGCGACTATATCTGGACCTTGCCCAACGGCAAGCCCTACATCTTGTCAGGGCGTTCGTGGCACGCCGGGATCACAGACAAATGACAATCCGGCGCATTCGTTTCACCGACCCACGGCATCGGTTATTTTAGGCTTCAGGCATATCCCAACCGTTCGGCCATGAAGGCAAGCGCGACCTGCAACCCATCCGGCGCGATGCCGTGTCCGGTGCCCTTCATGACATGGGCAAAAACCTCGTCCCAGCCCGCATCCTGCAAACCCTGCGCGGCCGCTGGCATGCTGTCGATCGGCACCACATCGTCCATATCGCCGTGAATCAGCAGCACAGGTGGGCGGCATTGGGCCTGATCGGCCAGCGATTCCGGCTCCAGCAGCCGCCCCGATATGGCGACGATCCCAGCCACCGCCTCACCCCGCCGGGGCAGAACATGCAGCGCCATCATCGTGCCTTGGGAAAAGCCGAGCACCATGACCTGTTCGGGCAGCAGATCCTCGTCAACCATCACTCCGTCCAGAAAGGCGTCCAGATCGGCGGCGGCGGCGTAAAGCCCCGATTGCGCCGCTTCCTCGGAACTGCCGTCGATCCAGGGGATCGGGAACCACTGAAACCCCATCGGCGCACCTGCGCATTGTTCCGGCGCATCGGGTGCGATGAACAGCGTGTCGGGCAGATGTTCGCCCAAAGGGTCGGCCAGCCCCATCAGGTCGGCCCCGTTCGCCCCATAACCGTGCAGGAAGATGACCGCCGAGCGGACCTCGCCCGAAACCGGCTCGCGTCGTGTTGCGTCGAGTGCGCGTGTCATCGTAACCCTCCTGCTGGTCCGGCCCCCGGTTTAGGGGGATGTGGGCGGCAGGGCAACCGGGCGGTCGTGGGCAAAGGCGGCATAACCCGCTGCTGACCCCTTCAGATGGTCCCGCAACGACTCATGCGCGGCGGGCGGCGGTGGAACGGCACGGCGGATCATCTCAGCCAATGCCATCGCGGCCCTTGTCGAGCAGGTAGTATGACCAGAAGATCCGCGCGGCCACCGACCGCCAGGGCGACCATGCCTCGGCCATCGCCCGGAATGGTTTTTCCTTTGGCCGTTCGGGCAGGTCGAACAGCACCCGCGCCGCCTCGGCCATTGCCAGATCGCCGGGGGCGAAGACATCGGCGCGGCCAAGGGCGAACATCGCATAGATTTCCGCCGTCCAGTTGCCGATCCCCGGCACCGCGACAAGGGTGGCGATGACCGTGTCGGTGGGCTGTTCGCGCAGGGCCGCATAGTCGATATCGGCAGCGGCCAGTGCACGCGCATACCGCGCCTTCTGGCGGCTCAGACCAAGCGCGCGCAGGCTCTCGTCGGTCGTCCCTGCCACCTGCAACGGGTCGGTCATGCCCGCAACCTCCAACCGCGCCCAGATCGCGTTGGCCGACGCGATGCTGACCTGCTGCCCGACGATGGCATGCAGCACCCGATCGAACCCATCCGTAGTGCGGCGCAGCGGCAGCGGCCCGGTCCGGGCCAAAGCGGTGGCAAAGCGCGGCTCGTGCATCGCCAGCCATGCCGCCCCTTCGGCGACGCAGGCGTCAGTCATGATGATCCGCCCGGTCAAAGCCTGCGCACCCAATCCAGCGCCGCCGCGACTGTGTCCACACGTAGCGCATCAGGCATCGGCGGGCGGGCGATCATCAGCACCGGTAGTCTCAGATTGCGGGCAGCGGTCAGCTTGGTCGCGCTGGCCGCCCCGCCGGCGTTCTTGACCACGATGACGTCGACGCCCAACGCGCGAAACAGCGCCTCTTCCGCCGCCACCGGAAACGGCGGCCGGCCGATCAGGTATTCGCCGCCTTCGAACGGAAACGGCGCGGTCGGCGGGTCGATCCGGCGGCAGATCACTCGGCGGCCCTCGAGGTTGGAAAACCTTTCGAGGGTCTGCCGACCGGTGCCAAGGAAAACGGTCCTGCCTTGCGGGATAAGCGCAGCGGCCTCCTCCTCCGAGCCTATCGTGGTCCAGTCGTCACCCGGACCAGGCGTCCAGGCCGGGCGCAGGAACTGCAGATATGGGATGCCCCGCTCGGCACAGATCGCCGTTGTGCGGTTGGTAATATTTGCGGCGAATGGGTGCGTCGCGTCCAGCACCGCGCTGATCTTCGCCTGTTCCAGATAGGCCACGAACCCCGCCGCCCCGCCGAACCCGCCGCTGCGCGTCGTCACCGGGAGTGGGTCGGGATCGCGCGTCGCCCCGGCCAGGCTGGCGATCACCGGCCGGGGCCAATCGACCAGCCCCCAGGCAATCTGCCCGGCCTCGCCAGTGCCGGCCAGCAACAACAGGGTCATGCCCCAGCCCGCGCGATGATTGCGCCGGCGCGGTCGGTGACGACGATGTCGGTGGCAATTTCGGGGACCAGCGCGTGGACCTGATCCAAGGCTTCGGCGGCGATCCGGCTGACCAACTTTTCCCCCGCGATTTCGTAAGCTTCCAACGCGGTGTTTGCGTCAAGCACGCGCGGGTCATCCGCCCAATCCGCCAGGCAGTTGAAATCCACCTGTGATCGGCCCGAGTGCAGATCGACCGCACCCTGCGCAAGCTTGGTCAGCTTGCCGATGCCACCGCCGATGGTCAGACGCGGCACTGGGTAGCGGCGCAGGTATTTCAGCATCCCGCCCGCGAAGTCGCCCATGTCCAGCATGGCGTGGTCGGGCAGGCAGTACAGCGCCTGCACCGCCGTCTCGGACGCATTGCCGGTGCATCCCGCCACATGTACCAGTCCGCCCGCCCGCGCTACGTCAATGCCGCGGTGGATTGACGCGATCCAGGCAGCGCAGGAAAACGGGCGGACGATCCCGGTCGTGCCGAGGATCGACAGGCCGCCAGCGATGCCCAGTCGCGGGTTCCAGGTTGACAGCGCAATTTCGGCCCCGCCGGGCACCGAAACGGTGATCGTGATATCGGGGTTCTGGCCAAAATCGCCCGCGAGTTCAGCTACGACTTCGTCCATCATCGCTCTGGGGACCGGGTTGATCGCCGGCTCGCCGACGCCAATCGGCAAGCCCGGTCTGGTCACGGTCCCGACGCCCGCGCCCGCCTTGAAAACCACCCCGCCCGGGGACGCCGCAACACGCACGACGATCAGCGCGCCATGGGTCACGTCCGGGTCGTCGCCTGCATCCTTGACGATGCCCGCCTCGGCCCAGCCCGGCCCCGCCGCACGGTGGGCGACAGCGAACTCCGGGACTTCGCCCTTGGGCAAGGTGATCGTCACCCGGTCGGGAATTCCGTCACCCCACAATCCCATCAACGCCGCCTTTGTCGCGGCGGTGGCGCAGGCCCCGGTGGTCCAGCCACGGCGCAGGTTTCCAACAGGTTTGCGTGTCATCGGGCGGACTATAGGCGGCCCCCAGGGTGCCGCCAATCCGCAATCGGATGTCGTTTGGCGGCTTTCGTTCCGACCTTGCCGCGGGCATAAGCGGCGCATGGATGATATCAGCTTTCCCGCCTCTGACTGGCCTCGGCTGGAGCCCGGCTGGGTCTGGCTGTGCGGTGCCGGCCCCGGCGACCCCGGCCTGCTGACGCTGCACGCGCTGAACGCGCTGCGACAGGCCGATGTGGTGGTTTACGATGCACTGGTGCAACCGGCGATCCTCGACTGGGCACCGCAGGCCACGCATGTCTACGCAGGCAAACGCGGCGGCAAACCCTCGGCGAAGCAGCGCGACATCTCGCTGCAACTGGTCGATCTGGCGCGGGCGGGCAAAAAGGTGTTGCGACTGAAAGGCGGCGATCCGTTTGTCTTTGGCCGTGGTGGCGAAGAGGCGCAGACGCTGGTGCAGCATGGTGTCCCGATCCGAATCATCCCGGGCGTCTCGGCAGGCATTGGTGGACTGGCCTATGCGGGAATTCCGGTGACGCACCGCGACGTCAACCAATCGGTGACCTTCGTGACCGGACACGACCAGTCGGGTCAAACGCCGGGGTCGCTGAATTGGCAGGCGATATCAGACGGATCACAGGTGATCGTGATCTATATGGGGATCAAGCACGTCGGCCAGATCGCGGGTGCGTTGATAGCCGCAGGGCGGTCGCTATCCGAACCTGTGGCAGTCGTTTGTGCCGCCACGACCCCGGATCAGGCGGTCTTGGAAACGACGCTGGGACAGTTAGAAACCGATCTGACCGCATCGGGTCTCGAACCCCCGGCGATCATCTGCGTCGGGCGGTCCGTCTTGATGCGGCAGGTGCTGGACTGGCAGGGGATGCTGGCAGGGGCGGCACCGCGCAACCTCGACCCTCTCGGGCGTGGCCGACCCGCCGAAAGCGCGTGAGCGGGTTCATCGTCGCCGCCCCTGCCTCGGGCAGCGGCAAGACCACCGTGACCCTCGGTCTGTTGCGCGCACTGTCGCGGCGCGGCGTTACTCTGCGCCCGGCAAAATCCGGCCCCGATTACATCGACCCGCGCTTTCATGCCGCCGCCTGTGGCGTGGAGTGTGTCAATCTTGACGCCTGGGCGATGTCGCCCGACCGGATCAGGGCGCTGGCCGCAGGGCCGGGAACCCTGATCATCGAAGGCGCGATGGGCCTGTTTGACGGCGCCCCGCCTGACGGGCGCGGCGCAACCGCCGATCTGGCGCGGTTGCTGCGTCTGCCCGTGGTATTGGTCGTCGATGCTGCCAGGATGGCCGGATCGGTCGCCCCATTGATAAATGGATTCAAGGCATTCGATGTCGAGGTGAAGGTCGCGGGCGTGATCCTGAACAACGTCGGATCGGACCGGCACGCGGCCATGCTGCATCGCGCCATCGCGCCGCTTGGCATTGCCGTATTCGGGACGATCCGACGCGACGCAACCCTGTCACACCCCTCGCGCCACCTCGGTCTGGTGCAGGCGGGCGAACGCGCCGATCTGGAGGCATTTCTTGACCGGGCCGCTGATCTGATCGGAAGTTCTTGCGATCTTGACGCCCTGTTGCGACTGGCCGACTCGGCAACGCCGATCGCCGCCCCGGAACCCCGCCAGATGGACCCGCCTGCACAAAGGATTGCCGTCGCCCGTGACGCAGCCTTTGCTTTTTCCTATCCGCATATCCTTGCAGACTGGCACCGCGCCGGGGCCGACGTGGCGTTCTTTTCGCCATTGGCCGATGAGCCGGTACCGCCGGTCGATCTGATATATCTGCCGGGTGGCTATCCCGAACTTCACGCCGGCCGACTGGCACAGAACCATAATTTCATGCAAAGCCTCCGAAATGCCGCCCACACAACAATGATCTATGGCGAATGTGGCGGCTACATGGTCATGGGCGATACCCTGACCGACGCCAACGGTGCGACGCACCGAATGGCGGGTCTGTTGCGCCTTGAAACCTCATTCGCACGCCGTCAACTGCACCTCGGATATCGGCATGTGCAGGCGCAGGCGACACCGTTCGCAGGCGACTGGTGCGCCCACGAATTCCACTATGCCACCACCGTCAGCGCCAAGGGCACGCCGCTGTTTTCCGCACAGGACGCCGAAGGCACCGGCTTGCCTCCTGTGGGCCTGATCCAAGGGCGCGCGTTCGGGTCGTTCGCGCATTTGATCGATCGCGTCTAGGCGGCATTGCCATTGTCGCAACCCCCGATTACCGATGCCCGCATGACCGCCACCGACACCCTGCCCGACGATACCCGTGCAAAACGCAACGTGGCCGTTCTTGTCGCCGCGCAGGCGATCCTCGGGGCGCAGATGCCGATGATCTTTGTGATCGGTGGGCTGGCCGGGCAAGGGATGGTGCGCGGCACGTCGCTGGCATGTTTTGCGACCCTGCCGATTTCGATGATCGTGTTCGGGTCGATGACCACAGCGCCATGGCTTTCGCCGTTGATGCAGCAGCGGGGGCGGCGGTTCGGGTTTTTCCTTGGTGCGACGATGGGGGCTGTGGGGGCGGCCGTGGCGGCACTTGGCCTGTATCTGGGGTCGTTTGCGATCCTTCTCGCCGGATCTTACCTCACCGGCATCTATATGTCGGCACAAGGTTTTTATCGTTTCGCTGCGACCGACACCGCGTCGGATGCGTTCCGGCCCAAGGCGATTTCTTACGTCATGGCGGGCGGCCTGTTATCTGCCATCCTCGGCCCGCAACTGAACAAACTGGTGCAGGACGCCAGCGCCGTCGCATTCCTGGGCAGCTACATCGCGGTAATCGGCCTCAACCTTGTGGGCATGCTGCTGTTCTTCGCCCTCGACCTGCCTAAAGGCACCCGTGGCACCGTGCCGCTGGCCAATCCGCCCCGGGTCCGCAGCCGGATGGAGCTGCTGCGCGAACCGCGCATTCTGGTCGCGGTGATTTGTGCCATGGTGTCCTATGCGCTGATGAACCTCGTGATGACTTCGACCCCGCTTGCCGTCGTCGGCTGCGGTTTCACCAAGGACAACGCCAACGATATCGTGTCGGCGCATGTGCTGGCGATGTATATTCCGTCGTTCTTTACAGGTTTTCTGATCACCCGGTTCGGGGTGGAAAAGATCATGGGGCTGGGGCTGGTCATCCTTGCCTGTGCAGGTGTCGTCGGGTTGACAGATATCGCGCTGTTCCACTTTTTCGGAGCATTGGTCCTGCTGGGGATCGGCTGGAACTTTGGCTTTATCGGCGCGACGACGATGCTGGCCGGGGCGCATGCGCCACACGAACGCGGGGCGGTGCAGGGCATGAACGATTTCATGGTGTTTGGCTGTGTTACCCTTGCCTCGCTTGCCTCGGGTGGATTGATGAACTGTTCGGGCGGCACCCCGGTCGAAGGGTGGCATGCGGTCAATCTGGCGATGATACCTTTCCTGGCGCTTGCAGGTGGTGCGCTGATCTGGCTGACACAGCGGCCCAGAACGGCCTGATCACCAGCGTCCGGACAGGGATTTCAGCAGCAGGCTTCCCTTGCGTCGGAAATCGGACGTGCCGAGCGATCCGACACGCACACGTCGTGGATCGACGACCACCTGCCGCAGGATCGTCGCGGCTTGCCACGCAGGCAGCAGCGCCGGAACCGCACGACCGAACCTGACCCGCCGCGCCTCTGCCAGTTGATCGAGGCCCCTTTGCGCCAGTGCCCCGACCCCGGCATCCGTTCCGTCAAGCAAAGGCACCCGGCCCTGCGCGGCCAATGTCGGAACCGCCCGCAGCCAGTTGGCGACACCAAGGCCATAGCCGACAGCGCGCACGGCAGGTTCCATTCCCGCTGCCGCCCCACAGGTCAGTGCCGCCAGCCACATCAAGGTGCCGCTTGTCGCATCGAGGTAGGTATCGAGCGCCGTTGCATCCGCGAAGGCCTCGCTGGAAATCTCCCACCGTCGCGCGGCGATCATCACGTCGATCTGATCGACCGGCAGGTCATGGGCGGCGATCACATCGGCCAAGGGCCCCGCCACCTCATGCGCCCGCGTGGGTTTGCCCGCTGCGATCTCGTCCACCGCGTCGCGCCACCATTGCAGGCGCATCTCGGCAATCATCGGCTCGGCGGTAACCCAAGGGGCGCGTGCGATTTCAAGATTGAAAGCATAAAGCGCGAACATTGCCCCCCGCCGTGCAGGCGGTGCCGCCATCGTCGCCAGAAACCTGTCTGGGTCGCCGCGCTGTACCAGCGCCGCGCAGGCGGCAAGACTCACAGGGGTTCGACAGGCGCGATGGCCGCATCGATGGCGCCGATCAGCGCGCTGACATCAGCGTCCGGGCAGCCGACCGACACGCCGGTCCTGCCGTTGATCGCCGGGGAAACAACGACCGAATCGGTGCCATAGTCGGGGCACACCTCAGGTTCGGCGCCGTCGACCGCAACAGGAAGCAGGCGGCGGACCTCGGCCAAGGCACGTCCGTAGGCACCGTCAATCACCGTTTCACGCGGCACGTTGTCTTCGGCAAAGGGTCCGGCAGTGACCACGCGCACCCGGTCGTCAGCAAAAATCGTCGTCGTCTGGCTGCCGCCAAACGCACCGCCGGTTGTCGTTGTGATCGCGGTCGCGGTCGTCCCGGTCGTGGATTGCGCACAGCCGGCCAACGCCAACCCGACCCC
>JBBSBK010000073.1:0-19112 GCA_038251315.1 Rhodobacterales bacterium
AGCATCTCGGCCCGGCGGACAACGGGCAGTCCACGGCGACGGGCCTCGTCCAGTTCTGCATTGCCGGCCTTGATCGCGGATGAGATCACCACCACCTCCGCAGCGTCCATGTTTTCAGTGCGCTGGCCCTCGAAAATATGTGCACCGAGGGCTTTCAAACGTTCGGTGATCGGCGTCGATTTCAGGTCGGACCCTTGCACGGCGTAGCCAAGGTTCAACAGTACCTCGGCGATCCCCGACATGCCGATTCCGCCGATGCCGACAAAGTGGATCGGCCCGACATCGAGAGGGAGTTTGGTGGCTGCGCTCATGATCGTGCTTCCGTCCATCATTGGTCGTGTCCGTTTGCCAGAGTTTCAACAAGGGTGACAAGGCGCGTCGTCGCATCGGGGATGCCGCAGGCGGTCGCCACCTGCGACATTTTCAGGGCTTTGGCGGGGTCGCCCAAGATCGCGGCGATGTGACTGCTCAGTGCGGCAACGGTCAGGGCAGCCTCTTGCACCATGATCGCGCCGCCCAAGTCCGTCAGGGCGCGCGCGTTTGCGGTCTGGTGGTCCGCCGTGGCGGCGGCGTAGGGGATCAGGATCGCCGGGCGTCCGATGACGCTGATATCGGCGACCGAGCTGGCGCCAGCGCGGCTGATGACAAGCTGCGCCTCGGCCATGCGTTCTGGAACGTCGGTGAAAAACGGCTGCACGTCGGCGTCGATCCCGGCTTCGGCGTAGGCGTCGCTGACCCGGTCATGATCTTCGGGGCGGGCCTGATGGCTGACGCGGATGTGGCGGCGGATCGCGCCGGGCAAGGCAGCAATGGCGGCGGGCACGGTATCGGACAGGATCCGCGCGCCTTGGCTGCCGCCCATCACCAGCATGCTCATCGGGTAGTCACCGGGTGGGATATAAGCGGCGCCTGCGCGGTCAAGGATCGTCGCGCGCACCGGGTTGCCGGTATGGATGCCTTCGACACCGGCAGGGAGGTCGGTGGGCCAGGTGCCACAGGCCACTGCATCGACGCGGGATTTTTGGGCAAAAAACTGGTTGACCCGGCCCAGCACGCCGTTCTGTTCATGGATCAAGCGGGGCAGTTTCAACAAGAACGCGGCCGTCACCGCCGGGATCGACGGATATCCGCCAAAGCCAATGACCACGGTCGGCCGATCACGACGCATCGCCTTGATCGCCGCGAATACCCCGTTGGAGATGGTGAAGGGGGCGATCAGCTTACCCAGCACTCCGCCCCGCGCAAAGGTGGCGCTGGCGACCTGTTCGATCTGCACGCCCTTGGGAAAACCGTCGGTATAACGCGCGCCCCGCGCATCGGTCGACAACCTGACCCGCCAGCCCTTTGCCAGCAAGGCCTCGGCCAGCGCCTGCGCCGGAAACATATGCCCGCCAGTACCTCCGGCGGCCATGACGATAAGGGGGACGTCGGGCATCCCCTAACGTCCCTGACCCGCCAGAATATCGCCGATGACGCCTTGCGGCCGGGTCCGGGTCAGGGCCAGCAACATCCCCACCGTGATACCCGCCGCGATCAGCGATGAACCGCCATAGCTGACGAACGGCAGGGTCATCCCCTTGGCCGGCAACAGGCGCACCGCGACCCCCATGTTGATCATCGCCTGCACGCCAAAGACACAGGCAAGGCCGGTGCCTGCAAGGCGGATGAAGGGATCACGTTCCTTCATCAGGCGCAGCAGGGACCGCACGACGATGACGGCATAAAGAACGATGATCGCAAGAACGCAGATCAACCCGTATTCCTCGGCGGCGACGGCGATGATGAAATCGGTATGGGCATCGGGCAGTGACCATTTGACCTGCCCTTCGCCGACACCGACACCGAAGAAACCGCCCTCGCGGATCGCATTGGTGGCATACCCAAGTTGCGTCGTCGGATCGACATCAGCGGACAGAAACCCATCGATCCGGCGGGCAAAGTGTTCGGATTCCGTATAGGCAAAGGCCCCGACGCTGCCGACGACGCCAACAATGGTCACCAACAGCAGCATCGGCGCGCCGGCGATGAAATACATCACCCCCCAGGCAAACAGGACCAGACAGGCCTGACCAAAGTCGGGCTGCAAGGCCAGCAGGGCGACGATGATGACAGTCATGACAAAGGAATACAGCTTGCCCGGCGGGCCGCCGACGTCAAAGCTGGCGGCCATGAACCAGGCACAAACGACGACGAAACCGGGTTTCAGGAATTCCGACGGCTGCACCGAAGCGAAACCCAGCGAATACCAGCGGATCGCCCCCTTGCCGAAATCGGTACCGAAAACCGGCAGCATCGCCAGCGCGGCAAAGGCCCCGATGAACCCGATGACCGCTGACCGCCGCACCACCGTCGGCGACATCATCGACACCAGCATCATCGTAACCATCGCCAGACAGCCGAAAAGCGCCTGCCGGGTGACGTAATAAAAAGGTTCCAGCCCGTTGCGCGCCGCCAGCGGGGGCGATGCCGCAAGGCCCAGCAACAGGCCAATGCCGAACAGCATCAAGATGCAGGACATCGTCCATTTGTCGATCGTGCGCCACCAGCGCGGCAAAATGGGATCGCCGGATCGCACGGGAATCGTGCCATAGACCATTTCCGTCATGGGGGTACCGCCAACTGCCTCGAGTCCGCCCGTTTTCCGGGTCTGATAGAACGCTAACGCGAATTTCGCCACGATTCCAGTGAAATGACATGAGGGAGCCATGTTTTCATGGACGGGCCTTGCGAAAGCGGCGGTTTCGCGCCACCTCGTCGCGATGAAAGTCAACACGCTGATCTTGGGCGCCGGGGCCGCCGGCATGTTCTGCGCCGCCCATGCGGGGCCGGGCGTGCTGGTGGTGGATCACGCGAAAGCTCCCGGCGAGAAAATCCGCATTTCCGGTGGCGGGCGCTGCAATTTCACAAATCTGCATTGCAGTCCGGCCAATTTCATCAGCGGCAACAGGCACTTTGCCAAATCGGCCCTTGGCCGCTACAGCCAGCACGATTTCGTCGATCTGGTGAACCGCCACGGGATCGCCTGGCACGAAAAGACGTTGGGCCAATTATTCTGTGACGGGTCGGCAAAACAGATCGTCGCGATGCTGCGCACCGAGATGGAGCGAACCGGCGCGCAGTTGTGGTTGCAAACGATCGTTGGCGCAGTGTCGCACGACGGGTCGGTGTTTCAGGTGAGACTGATGCGCGAGGGGCGCGAGGTGACGGTCACCGCCCGCCGTCTGGTGCTGGCGACGGGGGGCAAATCGATCCCCGCGATGGGGGCAACGGGCCTTGCCTATGACCTTGCCCGCCAATTTGGGCTAGCGGTGACGGGCACGCGGGCGGCCTTGGTGCCGTTCACGTTTTCAGACGACCGATTCAAGCCGTTGGCCGGTGTCGCCATCCCTGCCCGCGTCACCGCAGACGGCACCGCTTTCGACGAGGCGCTGCTGTTCACCCATCGCGGGCTGTCTGGCCCCGCTGTCCTGCAGGCGTCAAGCTATTGGCGCGAGGGGGCGGATATTGCGGTGAACCTTTCGCCTGCGACCGACCTTCTGGCGCTGCTGCGCCGTGAACGACAGGCAAACGGGCGACGCAACCTGACGACGGTGCTCGCCACCGCCCTGCCCGCCCGGTTGGTCGGCTACCTTGCCACCGATCAGGACCTGACCGGCAACCTTGCCGATTGCAGCGATGCCCGGTTGACGGCGCTGGTCGCCCGCCTGACCGACTGGCAGTTGCGCCCAAACGGGACCGAAGGCTACCGCACCGCCGAAGTCACCCTTGGCGGCATCGACACCGCCGGGCTGTCGTCACAAACGCTGGAGGCCAAGGCCGTGCCGGGGCTGTTCGTGATCGGCGAAGCGGTGGACGTCACGGGTTGGCTGGGCGGCTACAACTTTCAATGGGCGTGGTCGTCGGGCTGGGCGGCGGGCCAAGCGATTGCGGGGCGGTTGGGATAACAGGGCTGAACGGTTGCGGAGAACGCGTTGCAACGTGGGATTTGCATCTGAAAAGGTACATATCAGCCACAGCTGTCCCTACGTGTTCAAGATGAAATACCGACCTATTCCATAGATATACAGCGCCGAAAAAATCATGTTGATATATTTCAGTTGTGGCTCAGATCGCAACCAACCACAAAAAACCCAGATCAAACAGAATGGCAGTCCCAACACCATGGCTGCCAATTGCCAATCTTGAACGATGCTGACCGTGCTTGCGAGCCCCAACGCCAGAGCAATCCACTTCAACGACTGCTCGTAAGCAGCTAACGTCACAACCGTCATCTATTAATGCTTTCGGGTGGCCAGCGCCGTAAACCCGGCGATCTGACGCTGTTTTATTAGCAATTTTCTACCGATGAGGCAAGCTCGCAGAAGGGTCTGTTTTGGTCATTCAAACATGATCCAGCCGCGCCTTCACCTGGACTGCGAAATCCTCGCCGCGCTTTTCGAAGTTGTCGTATTGATCGAAACTCGCCGCCGCCGGGGCCAGCAGCACGACCTCGCCCGGTTTTGCGTCAACCATCGCCCGTTCCACGGCGCGCGCCATTGTCGTGCAGACCTCTGCATCAACCCCCGTCAACTGGCGGGCAAAGGCGTCGGCTTCGCGCCCGATCACGTAGGCCTTGATGACCGATCCGGTCGCGGGCAGCAGTCCAGCCAGCCCGCCCTCTTTCTCCAGCCCGCCGCAGATCCAACGCACCCGTTCGAAAGCCACCAGCGCCTTGGCCGCCGAATCCACGTTGGTCGCCTTGCTGTCGTTGACATAACGAACCCCGCCCGCCTCGGCGATCAGTTGCGACCTGTGCGGCAGGCCGGGGTAGGTTTTCAGCGCCGCCTCTATCTGTTTCGGGCCCAAACCCAGCGTGCGACAGGCGGCATAAGCGGCGCAGGCGTTCTGGTGGTTGTGGCTGCCGGGCAAGCCGCCGATCGGGCGCAGGTCGATGCTGCCGACCTGCTTGCCGCGCCGGTATTCCGACAAGAACCCTTTGGCGGCAAAGACCGACCAGCCGATCCCTGTCAGCTTGCGGTTAACCGACACCGTGATGACCCGGTCGTCGGCGGGTCCTTCGGCCATCTGGTTGGCGAGGTATTGCCCCTCCGCTTCGTCGATGCCGATCACGGCGCGGTCCGGCCCACCTTCGGCGAACAGACGGCGTTTGGCGGCGAAATAACCGCCCAGACCGCCGTGCCGGTCAAGGTGATCGGGCGACAGGTTGGTGAAGACCGCCACGTCCGGGGTCAGCGCGCGGGCCAGATCGGTCTGGTAGCTGGACAGCTCAAGAACCAACACCTCGCCGTCCACAGCCGGGTCGATATCCAGCACGCCGCGCCCGATGTTGCCAGCCAGTTGGGCGGGTCGCCCGACCTCGGTCAGGATGTGGTGGATCAGCGCCGACGTGGTCGATTTGCCGTTGCTGCCCGTCACCGCGATGACCTTTGGAATCGTATCGAAATCGTCCCAGTCAGCCGTGGCAAAACTTCGAAAGAACAGGCCAATGTCGTTGTCGACGGGGACGCCAACGGCCCATGCGGCGGCGATGACCGGGTTGGGTTTGGGATAAAGGTGGGGAATGCCAGGGCTGACGATCAGCGCCGCAATCCCGTCAAAAGCGCCCGGTTTGGTCAGATCGCGGATATCATAGCCGTCGGCCGCTGCGGCGTCGCGGGCCAGGGCGCTGTCGTCCCAACACACCGGAGTTGCGCCGCCTGCGACCAAGGCGGCCGCAGTCGCCCGGCCTGATCGGCCAAGGCCGAGGACCGCCACGATTTGATTTTCGACGCCGCGAACGGGGATCATGGCTGCTCCTTAAGGTTCTCCGCAAACGGCGCTCACCGCACCTTCAGCGTCGCAAGCCCGATCATCGCGAGGATCAGCGAGATGATCCAGAACCGGATCACGATCTGCGGTTCGGCCCAGCCCTTTTTCTCGAAGTGGTGGTGGATCGGAGCCATCAGGAACACGCGTTTGCCGGTGCGTTTGAAATACAGCACCTGAATGATGACCGACAGCGCCTCGACCACGAACAGGCCACCGACGATAGCCAGAACTACCTCGTGTTTGGTCGCAACGGCGATGGCGCCCAATGCGCCGCCAAGCGCCAGTGACCCGGTGTCGCCCATGAAAACCGCGGCGGGCGGCGCGTTATACCACAGGAATCCAAGGCCTCCACCGATCAGCCCGGCGCAAAAGATCAGGATTTCACCGGTGTCCGGCACATAATGCAGGTCGAGGTAGTCGGAAAAGTCGGTGCGCCCGACCGCATAGGCGATCACCCCGAAGGTGCCTGCCGCGATCATCACCGGCATGATCGCCAGCCCGTCCAGCCCGTCGGTCAGGTTCACCGCGTTGGCCGCACCGACGATCACCAGCATCGAAAACGGCACGAACAGGATACCAAGATTGATAAGCGCGTTCTTGAACACCGGCAGGGCGAGCTGGTTGGTCAGATCGACCGGGTGATAGTGCGCCGCCCAATAGCCCGCAATTCCGGCGATGACGAACCCTGCCAGCAGCCGCACCTTGCCCGATACCCCGGCACTCGTCTGCTTCTTGACCTTCGCATAATCGTCCGCAAAGCCGATCACGGCAAAGGAGATCGTCACGAACAGGACCATCCAGATATAAGGATTGTCGAGCCGCGCCCAGATCAGCGTGCTGGTCAGCAAGGCGCCGACGATCAGCAGGCCGCCCATCGTCGGGGTGCCGGCCTTGACGAAATGCCCCTCTGGGCCATCGGTGCGGATCGGCTGGCCCTTGCCCTGCGTCCGCCGCAACACGTTGATAAGCGGCAGACCAAAGATGAAGCCGAACACCAGCGCAGTCAGGAACGCGCCCCCGGCGCGGAATGTGATGTAGCGGAACAGGTTGAAGAAATCCCCGCCATCCGACAGTGCGGTCAACCAATACAACATGCGCTCTCAAGCCTCTTCTGCCGGGGTCTGCCTGCGTTGCCCCAATTTGCGGATGGCGTCAACGACAAGGCTGACCTTGCTGCCCTTGCTGCCCTTGACCAGAACGACATCGCCGCTGTCCACCAACCGTCCGGCGATATCGGCCATTTCGACGGCCGACGCCGTCCAAAGGCCGCGATGATCTTCGGGCAGCGCTTGATAAAGGGCCTGCATGCGCGGCCCGACGCAATGCACCGTGGTGATCCGGGGCATCGCGGGGTCGGTCGCCACGGCCCGGTGCAGTACCGCCTCGTCGCGGCCAAGTTCGAGCATGTCGCCCAGAATGGCGATCCGCCGCCCCTTGACGATCCGCCCCACACCGTTGCGCGGGACCGAGGCTGCCAGCACTTCAAGCGCGGCAGAAAGCGAGGCGGGGTTGGCGTTGAATGCATCGTCGATCAGATCAAGCGTCGCGTCGTTGACCGCCGGGTCCATCACCAGCACGTCGCGGGTACCCCGCCCCGGCGGCGGTGCCCACTGCCCAAGATCGAGGATACCGCGGGTCCGGTCTGCCCCCAGCGCGGTGATCACGGCAATCGCGCCCACCGCGTTGACCGCGAAATGCCGCCCCTCGGTGCCGACCTTGAACAGGATCGGGGTGCGCCAGGCCCGAGCCTGACCGATCGTGTGCCCGGCACTGAACCGCACGTCGGTCAGCCGGTGATGGTTCTGCGCCTGCTGACCAAAGGTCGTGATCCGCGCCCCGGCGTGTCTGGCCGCATCGCGCAGAATCCAGGTGTTGGGCAGATCGCCGTTGATGACTGCGACGCCGTCCGGTTCCAGCCCGTCGCAGATGCTGGCCTTTTCGCGGGCGATGCCGTCGAGGTTTTCAAAAGCCTCAAGGTGCGCCGCCGCCACGGTCGTTATCATCACCACATGCGGCCGGGTCAGCCGCGACAGCGGGCTGATTTCGCCGGGATGGTTCATCCCGATCTCGATCACCGCGAAATCGGTGTCTTGGGGCATCCGCGCGAGCGTCAGCGGCACCCCCCAGTGGTTGTTGTAGGACGCGACCGAAGCGTGGGTCTTGCCCTGCCCGGCCAGAGCCGTGCGCAGCATTTCCTTGGTCGAGGTCTTGCCGACCGACCCGGTGACGGCGACGATCCGCGCCTTGGTGCGGGCGCGGGCGGCCTTGCCCAGCAATGCCAGTGCGTGCAACACGTCAGGCACAATCAGCAGGGGCGCATTGGCGGCCACACCTGCGGGCCGATGCGTCACCAAAGCCGCCGCCGCGCCATTGTCGAGCGCCTGTTTTACAAAATCGTGACCGTCGCGGTCTGCCTGAAGCGCGACGAACAGATCACCTCTCTCCAGGGTCCGGGTGTCGATTGACACGCCGTTAGCCTGCCAATCCGCGGTGGACGTGCCGCCAGTGGCGCGGGCGGCGTCGGATGAGGTCCAGAGCGCCATTCAGATTTTACCGTCCAGCGCGGCCACGGCGACGCTCGCCTGTTCCACATCGTCGAACGGCAGCACATCGTCGCCAATGATCTGGCCGCTTTCGTGCCCTTTGCCGCAGATCAGCAGGGCATCGCCGGGATCGAGCATGTCGACAGCGCGCAGGATCGCTTCGGCCCGGTCGCCAACCTCGGTCGCGCCCGCAGCGCCAACCAGCACGGCGGCGCGAATCGATGCAGGGTCCTCGGAACGCGGATTGTCGTCGGTGACGATGACCTGATCGGCGTGGTCTGTCGCCGCTTGCCCCATCAGGGGCCGTTTGCCAGTGTCGCGGTCGCCCCCCGCCCCGACGATGGCGACGATCCGGCCCATCACATGCGGGCGCATCGCCTTGAGCGCAGTGGCCACGGCGTCGGGCGTGTGGGCATAATCGACGAAAACCGCAGCACCGTTGTCGCGGGTCGCGGCCAACTGCATCCGGCCGCGCACGGTGGTCAGGTGCGACAGGGTGTCGAAGACGTCGTCGGGGTCAGCTCCGGCGCCGATCACCAACCCCGCGGCCAGCAGCACGTTGTCGGCCTGAAAGCCGCCGATCAGATGCAGCCGGGTGGCGTGGGCCTTGCCCTGCCAGTCGAACCGCAAATCCTGCCCGGTCGAATCAAACCGCTGTGCGGTCAGACGTAAACGGGCGTCTGGGTTGCGACCGACGCCGATCACCTCCTGCCCCCGCCGTTCAGCGATCCGGGCGACATCGGGGCCCTTGGGGTCGTCGAGGTTGATGACGGCGACGCCGTCAGTGCCCAGAACGCGGGTGAACAGTCCCATCTTGGCGTCGAAATAGGCCTCGAAGGTCTGGTGATAGTCCAGATGATCCTGGGTGAAGTTGGTGAATCCGGCAGCGGCCAGCAGCACCCCGTCAAGGCGGCGCTGATCAAGCCCGTGGCTTGACGCCTCCATCGCGCAGTGGGTGACACCGGCGCGGGTGGCTTCGGCCAGAACCCGGTGCAGGGTGATCGGTTCGGGGGTGGTGTGTTTCAGCGGCGCGGTCCAGACGCCTTCGACGCCGGTAGTGCCAAGGTTTACGGCGTCGAACCCCAGTTCGATCCAGATCTGGCGGGCAAAGGTACTGACCGATGTCTTGCCGTTGGTCCCGGTGACGGCGACCATCGTGTCGGGATGCGGGCCGAACCATAGCGATGCAGTCTGCGAAAGCGTGGCGCGGGGGTCTTGGGCGACGATCAGGGCCGCCCCGGCGGCGGTGACGGCGGATGCGGCGATCACCGCCCCGTCCGCATCGGTCAGGACGGCAACCGCGCCGCGTTGCAGGGCAGTTTCGGCAAAGGCGGCGCCGTGGACCCGGCCCCCCGGCAGAGCGGCAAACAAATAGCCATCGCGCACCTCGCGGCTGTCAACGGCCAACCCGGTAATCTGCGCCGTGCGCCCGCCACTGGCGCGCAGCCCAAGACCGGCCAATGTCGATGTCTGCGTCACGTTGCGCGGTCCCTACCCGATAAAGATGCCCGCATAACGCGGTTCTCAGTTTTCCGGAAGGGGCTCTGCCACCGTATAGGCAACGTTCGTCGCCTGCCCTGCAATCTGCGGGCGCATCCCCAGCAAGGGGGCGACACGGCGGATCATTTCGGCGGCCACCGGCACGGCGGTCCAGCCGGCAGTACGGCGCGGCGTATCGGTCGAGTTTTCCGACGGTTCATCCAGCGTCACGATCAGAACGTAACGCGGATTGCTCGCCGGAAACATCGATGCGAACGTGGCGATAACCTTGTCGTCATAGTAGCCGCCCGTCGGGCGCGGTTTGTCGGCAGTGCCGGTCTTGCCGCCGACCTCGTATCCCGGAACCTCGCCGAAAGATGCAGTGCCGCGCACCACGACCTGCCGCAGCATGTCGCGGGCGATGGCCGAGGTCTGTTCGCTGATCACCCGTTCACCGTGCTGCGGCGCGGTCTGGCGCAGCAGGGTCGGGGTAACGCGCGTGCCGCCGTTGACAATCGTCGCATAGGCAGTGGCCAGATGCAGCGGCGAGGACGACAGGCCGTGGCCGTAACTGATCGTCATCGTGGAAATCTCCGACCATTGGCGCGGAAACAGCGGGCGACCGCTGGGCGCTTCGGCCAGTTCGACCGGGGTGGGTTCAAGGAAACCCAGGGCCCGCATGAAATCCTGCTGACGGTTGGCGCCGATCATCTGCGCGATGTGGGCGGTGCCGACGTTCGAGGATTTGACGATCACATCGGTCGTCGTCAACTGCGCCCCGTAGTTGTGGAAATCGCTGATCCGGAAACGGCCCCAGGCCATCGGACTGCGGGTATCGATCAACGTGGTCGGGTTGACCAGCCCCAGTTCCATCGCCTGACTGATCGCGAATATCTTGAAGGTCGACCCCAGTTCATAGACCCCCTGCACCGCCCGGTTGAACAGCGGGCTGTCGGACTGATCGCCGGTGGTCAGAACCTGCGGGCGGTTGTTGGGGTCGAAATCGGGCAAGGACGCCATCGCGACGATTTCGCCGGTGTGGACATCCATCAGGACCGCCGCGGCGCCCTTGGCGTTCATCATCGACATCCCACCGGCCAGCACCTGTTCCATTGCCGCCTGCACGGTCAGGTCGATGGACAGTTGCAGCGGCGCACCTTCGTTGGCGGGGTCCCGCAGGTAGCTGTCGAACTGACGCTCGACCCCGGCAACGCCGATGACTTCTGCCGAATCAACGCCTTCGCGCCCATAGCTGGCGCCGCCAAGGATATGGGCTGCCAGCGATCCATTGGGGTAAAGCCGCATCTCGCGCGGGCCGAACAGCAGACCCGGATCACCGATGTCATGAACGGCCTGCATCTGTTCGGGGCTGATCTGGCGGCGAATCCAGACAAATTTTCGTTCGCCGGTGAAATCGCGCAGCAGGCGGTCGTGATCCAGTTCGGGGAAAATCTCGACCAGCTTGGTCGCCGCCAATGCTGGGTCGATCATCTGGGGCGGTTGCGCATACAGGCTGTGGGTGTCGAAATTGGTCGCCAGTATCCGGCCATTACGGTCGAGGATATCCGATCGCTGACCGATGATCGGGTTGCCGCCGGTTTCGGCGCGGGGTTCTTCGGGCTCGGAACCAGCCAACACGCCCATCCGTCCGCCGATGGCCGCGAAAGCCACGAAGAACACCATACCCAGTACCAGCAGACGGGTTTCGGCCCGCAAGCGGGCGCGGTCGCGGGTCTGTTCGCGGCGCAACCGGATGTTTTCCTTTTCAATGGCATCGGGATTGCCGCCCTCGGCGCGGGCGCGCAGGATTCGGGCGAGCGGGCGCAGCGGAGTGCGGATCATAGTGGGTCCTCGGAACTGGCGTTGTCGCTGGACACGTCGATCGGGTTGGTGATCGGCAGGATCGGCGCGGGGGGATAGGCCACCTGATCGACCCGGCCAAAAGCCTCAGGCGCAAGCGGCAACAAGCCAAGCCTGTCAAAGTTCAGATCGGCCAGGTCGCGCAGCCGGTCAGGGCGGTTCTGATAGGCCCATTCGGCATTCAGGATGCCAATCCGTTCATGCGCCGCACCGATGTCACGGGTCAGGGCACCGGCAGTCTTCAGCGACGCCTGCGTCTGATAATTCTCGTGGTAGGCCCAGAACCCCAGTGCCATCACTGCAAGTGCGGCCAGAACATTCAGAACTCCGCGCATTCAGCGGCCCCCCTTGAGCATCGGCATATCCAGATCGTCGGTCGCGATGGCGCCGGCGGGCGCGTCGGTGCGGATGGCGATGCGCAACCGGGCTGACCGGGCGCGCGGGTTGGTGGCCAGTTCATCGGCGTCAGGACCGATCGGCTTGCGCGACTTCTGGGTGAACGCGGCGGCATCGCGGGCGGCTTCGGGGGCATAGCGGTTGGCGTTGGCGGCGGTGCCCGACCGGGCCTGCATGAACCGCTTGACCATCCGGTCCTCGACCGAATGAAAGGTGACGACGGCCAGGGTGCCGCCCGGTTTCAGCGCCCGTTCGGCGGCCTGTAAGCCTTGCGCGAGTTCGCCGTATTCATCGTTGACCGCGATGCGCAAGGCCTGGAAGGTGCGAGTCGCAGGGTGGCTCTGGCCCGGCTTCTGGCGCGGCAGACAGCCCTCGACGATGCGGGCCAACTGACGGGTCGTATCGACCGGACGGGCCGCGACGATGGCACGGGCGATCCGCCGACTCGCTCGCTCTTCGCCATAAAGATAAATGATATCAGCCAATTCTGCCTCGTCCCTGGTATTGACAAGATCGGCGGCGCTGGGGCCATCTTGCGACATCCGCATGTCGAGCGGGCCGTCTTTCATAAAGGAAAATCCGCGTTCGGGCTGGTCGATCTGCATCGAACTGACCCCAAGGTCCAGCACCACACCGTCAAGGTCTTGACCGTAGTCGTCCAGGTGCGAAAACGTGCCCTGCACCATATCGATCCTACCGTCATAATCGGCGGCCCATTCGCGGGCCATGTCGAAAACCGCCGGATCGCGGTCGACCGCGATCACCTTGTCGGCGCCTTCGGCAAGCAAGGCGCGGGTATAGCCACCAGCGCCGAATGTGCCATCCAGCCAGATACCGGAAATCGGTGCGCAGGCGTCCAGCAAGGCACGCAGCAGAACCGGAACGTGACGGGCGGGGGTTTCTGCGGCAGCAAACATCCCCTATTCGCCCCGCGATTGGTCCAGAAGAATTAGTGGATCAAAGCCTTGCGGCTTGTCCTTCAACCAGTCCGCGGTGACGCGACCTTCGGTCTGCGTGAATGTTTCGGCCTTCCAGATTTCAAAGTATTCGCCCGCGCCGCTGAAAAACACCTCGCCATCGACAAGGCCAATCTTTTCGCGCTGCTTGATCGGGATGACGCAGCGGCCGTCCTTGTCGACCTCACCGGTGAGGGACTGGCCCAGAAACAGGCGTTGCAGATGCCGTCGACTTTCGTTGCCGCGCGGCATTCCTTGGATTGCCGCGGCGATGTCGTTGAAGGCGGTCATCGTGTAGACGTGCAGCACCTCGTGGAGGTGATCGCCATAGACGACCTTGAGCTTGGGGGCATTGCCGTCGGACCAACCGGGATCACCGGCTTCGAGCACGCGACGAAAATCGGCCGGGATCGACATGCGCCCCTTGCCGTCCACCCGCTGGGTGTATTCGCCTGTGAAACTCGGCACCACTGTCCCGCGGCCCCCTTGCTGTCCGTCCCCCAAAAATCCATGCGTTAGATGTGAAAATGGCGGTTCGAGCTGCTGCCACTGCCCGAACCGCCACTTTCGACCCGTTTCCGGGCTAGTCCGACTGCGCGCGCCACCTGGGGGGATGTCTGCTCGCTCGCGCGCCGGATGTCGTACGGTAAGGCGGGTGCCTGTATGAAAGCTGCTTTTGCCTCTGGGGTTCTTTGTCGCCCCTTGATCGTGTTCCCGTCTTACCGTGGACAAGACATGCCAGATACGAGCCGGTTCGGGCAACCATTTTATGGGACTTCTTGGAACTTGCTGGAACCAGCCAAGGGCCAGTGCAGTTTTGAAGGCCCCGAAATCCTCTTGATTTTAGCACTTTTTGTGACTTTCTGAAATATGCCCACTATATCTGGTAGCTTGAGACGAAAATGCCTGTGGCGCGTTTGCTGCGCTCGATATCCGTCTGATCAAGGCGACCTCAGGAAAAGCTTGATTACTGATTGGAATTTCGGGCTGATATCGGCCCATTTTATCCTGAATCACGACCGAATCACGGTTCAGTGATTCGGAGTATCGGTCCGTTCCCGGCAGATGCGCAAAAACAGGCGGCTTCAGTGGTCAGTTTCCAGACAATCCCAGAGATACGCAGACCCAATGACGACTCGGACTCAGCCTCAGGCGATCCCGCCCGCGATTAGCCCTTTGGCCAGTTGCGCATAGGCGTCTGCCATGGCGCCCTGCCCCGCCGCGATGGGCGTACCCGCGTCGCCTGCCAGCCGGGTATCAAGGTCGATGGGCAGTGCCGCCAAAAAAGGCAGTCCCAGTTTGATCGCCTCGGCCTGCACGCCGCCGTGGCCAAAGATATGCGCCTCGTGCCCGCAGTTGGGGCAGATATAGGTCGACATGTTCTCGATCAGGCCCAGCACCGGGGTATTCAGGGTGCGAAACATGTCCAGCGCCTTGCGGGCATCCAGCAGGGCCACGTCTTGCGGCGTGGATACCACGATCGCCCCGGTCAGCCGGGTTTTCTGACAAAGTGTCAGTTGCACATCCCCTGTCCCCGGCGGCAGATCGACGATCAGCACGTCCAACTCGCCCCATGCCACCTGCCCCAGCATCTGCTGCAACGCCCCCATCAGCATCGGGCCGCGCCAGACGATCGCCTTGTCGGGGTCCATCATCAGGCCGATCGACATCATCGTGACGCCATGCGCCTGCAAAGGAATGATGATCTTGCCATCCGGCGACGCGGGCCGTTTGTTGACGCCCATCATCCGGGGCTGGCTGGGGCCATAAATATCGGCGTCCAACAAGCCGACGCGGCGGCCCTGCCGCGCCAGCGCAACGGCAAGGTTCGATGCGACCGTGGATTTGCCGACGCCGCCCTTGCCTGATGCGATGGCCAGAATACGGTCGACACCCTTGACGGCTTCGGGGCCGACCTGGGGTTTGGGGTGGCCACCGATCTTCAGGTTGGGGGGGGCTGCAGGTTTCGAGGCCGGCCCATGCGCTGTCAGGATCACGGATACGGTCCCGACGCCAGGGATCGCCTGCACCGTCGCCTCGGCGACACGGCGCACGCCATCCATCCGCTGCGCAGCTTCGGAATCGGGCGCCTCGATCACGAAACGCACCGAATTCCCTTCGATTGTCAGGGCGCGGATCATGTCGCGGCTGACCAGATCGGCGCCATCCGGCAAGGTCAGTCGCCGCAAGGTATCCAGCACGATGTCGCGTGTCACAGCCATATGTTTTCCCGTCGCGTTATCATTCCGCCCACAGCACAGGCAAACCGCAACAGGTGTCGTCAAGTTTTGGGCAAACCGCAAGATGCCCTGACGTCACATCACAAATTCGCGACAACTGCATGAAATTTAACCGCTTTTCCTATGCGTTCGCTGCATGGCAGCATTGCCAATTCGAAGGATTGTGCATCTGCAGCATTGCCCCAAATATGGGACACGAGAGCGCTAACACGAAGCGCCGAGCACATGCAGAACCGAAAGAGAGAATAACATGGCTTATGCAACCACATCCCGCGTCGCAGGTTACGGCCTGATCGAACGCCTGAATTCATTCCGGGCCAATCTGGCCGACCGCCGCGCGAAACTCAATGTCTATCGCAGCACTGTCGATCAATTGGCCGCGATGAGCAACCGCGACCTGGCCGATATCGGCATCGCCCGTGGCATGATCGAATCGATCGCGCACGAAGCGGCCTACGGCAAGCAATAAAGAGTTCGGGGACCCCTCCTCCTCCCAGAATGGGGCCCTGAAATACCGCCACACGCCCACCTCCTCCCGGGCAAATGGCGGCAAAGGTGGCGGCGTCCACCTCCTCTCGGACGCCGCCGCTTTCATCTTTACCGCTGTGACCGGCCTCGCCGGCAGGGCGTGACCTGGACGACCCGCTCCACCTCCTCCCGGAGTATGGCCGTCATTAGGACCAAGGCACGGATCATCGACCTCCTCCCCGAGGATCCGTGAGAAAAGAGCGGCGGCGCCCACCTCCTCCCGGGCGTCGCCGTTTCTTTTTGCGGGGTGGTTGCAGACGTATTGCGCCCCATGTCAGATGCGCCCATGACCTTTGCCATTCTCAGCGCCCTCGTCGGTTTCGCCTTCGTGTCGTCGATCACACCGGGGCCGAACAACATGCTGCTGCTCGCCTCCGGGGCGAATTTCGGCTTTCGGCGCACGGTGCCACATATGCTGGGCATCAGCGTGGGACATTCGTTCATGGTAATTCTGCTGGGGGCAGGACTTGTGCAGGTGTTCGACGCCTTTCCGGCGATCCTGACCGTGATGAAGGTTCTGGCAGTCGTCTATCTGCTGTATCTTGCGTGGAAGATCGCCAATGCCGCGCCCAAGTCCCCTGATGCCCCCGACACGGCCGGGCGGCCGTTCACCTTCCTGCAAGCCGCCGGCTTTCAATGGGTGAATCCAAAGGCGTGGTTCATGGCGCTGACGGCAATCACCGTATACGCAACCGCACACGATCTGCGCAGTGTCGTGATCGTTGCACTGGTTTTCGCCTGCACCAACTTGCCCTCGATCACGGTCTGGACAGTGCTGGGCCAGCAGATGCGGCGGTTTCTGACCAACCCGGCGCGGTTGCGGGCGTTCAACATGACGATGGCGCTGCTGCTGGTGGCATCGCTCTGGCCGATCCTGCGGCATCCCGTCTGATCAATCAGCTTCTTTGGTCCCTTAAACTCCCGCCGGAGGCTCTGCGATCAGCCCAGGACGCCGCATTTTCGGCTAAAACGGCACCTCGCCCGCTTGCACTGCCCCGACGACAAACCGCGCGACCACGTGTTTTGCCCCGGCCACGTCGAATTCAATCTCAAGCTTGTCACCCTCGATCCCCATCACCTCGCCATAACCGAATTTCTGATGGAACACCCGGTCGCCAAGGGTGAACGCGCTGACCGCCGCCAGGTCGATTGTCATGTTGCGCGCCTCGGAAGGTTGCCCCATGCCGCGTGCCTTTGACCGCGCTTGAAGGCGTTTCCAGCCGGGCGAATTATACCCATCCGCCTCGGCCACGCGGCGGTGCAGGTCTGAATGCAGCCCGTCGCTCGCCGGGTTGGCCTGCGCCGCCATTCCCGCCGCACCAAATCCGCCGCCATACAGACCCGGTGGTGTCAGCACCTCGACATGATCGGCGGGCAATTCGTCGATAAAGCGGCTCGGCATCGCCGATTGCCATTGGCCATAGACGCGGCGGTTGGCGGCAAAACTGATCGTGCAAATCTCCTCGGCGCGGGTGATCCCGACGTAGGCAAGGCGGCGTTCTTCTTCCAGCCCCTTCAACCCGCTTTCGTCCATACTGCGTTGGCTCGGGAACAGCCCATCCTCCCATCCCGGCAGGAACACCGCCGGAAACTCCAGCCCCTTGGCCGCGTGCAGGGTCATGATGCTGACCTTCTCGCCCGCCTCTTCGGTTTCGTTGTCCATGATGAGGCTGACGTGTTCCAGAAACCCTTGCAGATTCTCGAAGTTTTCCAGCGCCTTGACCAGTTCCTTGAGGTTTTCCAGCCGCCCCGGTGCTTCGGGCGTCTTGTCGTTCTGCCAGTGACCGGTGTAGCCGCTTTCGTCCAGGATCATCTCGGCCAGTTCGACATGGGTGTCCGCCTCGGCTACGACCTGACCGTGCCAGCGGTCCAGCCCGTGCACCAGTTGCATCAGTTCGGCCAATCCCTTGCCGCTAAGCTGCCGTTCGGTACAGACGATCCGCGCGCCTTCGACAAGTGACACGCCGTTGTGCCGCGCAGCCTTCTGGATGGTCTGCACTGCCTTGTCGCCCAGCCCGCGTTTGGGCGTGTTCACGATCCGCTCGAACGCCAGATCGTCGTCGGGCGACACGGCGAGGCGAAAATAAGCCATCGCATCCCGGATTTCGAGCCGTTCGTAGAACCTTGGCCCGCCGATCACCCGGTAGGGTAGACCGATGGTCAGGAACCGATCCTCGAACGCCCGCATCTGGTGGCTGGCGCGGACCAGAATCGCCATCGAATCCAGCCCGATCGCGTCCATGCGACGGGTGCCGCGCTGCATCGCCTCGACCTCTTCGCCGATCCAGCGGGCCTCCTCCTCGCCGTCCCAATGACCAATAAGGCGCAGTTTCTCTCCGTCGGTCGCTTCGGTCCACAACGTCTTGCCCAGCCGCCCCTTGTTGCCGGCAATCACGCCCGATGCGGCGGCAAGGATATGCGGGGTCGAGCGGTAATTCTGTTCCAGCCGGATCACCGTGGCACCCGGAAAATCCGCCTCGAACCGCAGGATATTGCCCACCTCGGCGCCGCGCCAGCCATAGATCGACTGGTCGTCGTCGCCCACACAGCAGATATTCTTGTGATCCGCCGCGAGCAGCCGCAGCCACAGGTATTGGGCGACGTTGGTATCCTGATATTCGTCCACAAGGATGTAGCGGAACCAGCGTTGGTATTGTTTCAAAACGTCGTCGTGGGTCTGGAATATCGTCACGACATGCAACAGCAGATCGCCGAAATCGGTGGCGTTCAAATCGCGCAAGCGGGCCTGATAGGCGGCGTAAAGCTCGACCCCCTTGTGATCGAACGCGCCGCTTTCGGACACAGGCACCTTGTCGGGCGTCCAGGCCCGGTTTTTCCAGTTGTCAATGATCCCGGCCAGCATCCGCGCAGGCCAGCGTTTGTCGTCGATGTTGGACGCGGCCAGCAGTTGTTTCAGCAGCCTGATCTGGTCGTCGGTGTCCAGAATGGTGAAATTGCTTTTCAGCCCGACCAGTTCGGCGTGGCGGCGCAACAGCTTGACGCAGATCGAATGGAAGGTGCCCAGCCACGGCATCCCCTCGACCGCCTCGCCCAATAGCCCACCAATACGCGACTTCATTTCGCGCGCGGCCTTGTTGGTGAATGTGACGGCCAGGATTTCGTTGGGCCGCGCGGTGCCTGTGGTAAGCAAATGCGCAATGCGGCAGGTCAGCGCCTTGGTCTTGCCCGTGCCCGCGCCCGCCAGCATCAGGACAGGCCCGTTCAAGGCCTCGACTGCCGCGCGTTGTGCCGGGTTCAAGCCGCTGAAATAGTCGGCCGTCGCAGGCCGTGCCATCGCCTGA
>JBBSBK010000074.1:0-18836 GCA_038251315.1 Rhodobacterales bacterium
AATGTTCCGCTTCGGTGATGGCCCCGAGCTTTCGGCGACGCTGCTGGCTCTGGTTCGAGCGGGAACCAAGACCGCGACGTGCGCGGCGCTGCGTGACTACCGCGCAGACAACGAACCGGTGCCCGTCGCGGGCCGCCGCGATATCGCGCTGACTTGGGAGGGGACCCCCGCGCTGTTGATCGAATTGGTCGAGGTCACGGTTCGCCGCTTTTGCGATGTGGACGCCGATTTCGCGCTGGCCGAGGGCGAGGAAACTTCGCTGGCGGGCTGGCAGGCCGGGCATCGCGCCGATTTTGAACGCGACGGCGGCTGGACGTCCGATATGGAACTGGTCTGCAAACGCTTTGCACTGGTCGAGGATCTGGGCTGATGTTCACCCGCATCCTGATCGCCAACCGGGGCGAGATTGCCTGTCGGATCATCCGCACTTGCCGCGCGATGGGCGTGCAGACGGTGGCCGTTCATTCCGATGCAGACGCCGACGCCCTGCACGTCAGCATGGCGGACTTGGCGGTGAGGATCGGCCCGGCCCCGGTCGCCGACAGTTATCTGCGCGCAGACCTGATCATCAGGGCGGCGCTGGAAACGGAGAGCCAAGCCATCCATCCGGGCTATGGTTTCCTGTCCGAAAACCCGGATTTTGTCGCGGCGGTCGAGAAGGCCGGACTTGTGTTCATCGGCCCCAGCGCCAAGGCGATCCGGGCGATGGGTCTCAAGGACGCCGCGAAACGGGTGATGCAGGCGGCGGGGGTGCCTGTGGTGCCCGGGTATCTGGGCGAAGATCAGAACCCGGAGGTGCTCGCCCAAGAGGCGGCGCGAATCGGCTTTCCCGTTCTCATCAAGGCCGTCGCCGGGGGTGGTGGCAAAGGAATGCGGCTGGTCGAGTCGGCCAAGAGTTTTGCCGAATCGCTCGACAGCGCCAAGGCCGAGGCGCGCAATGCATTCGGCAACGACAACGTGCTGATCGAGAAATACGTAACCGCGCCGCGCCATATCGAAGTGCAGGTGTTCGGCGACGGCACTGACGCAGTGCATCTGTTCGAACGCGATTGCAGCCTCCAGCGCCGCCACCAGAAGGTGATCGAGGAAGCCCCCGCGCCTGGGATGACCGACGCCATGCGCACCGCGATGGGCGATGCGGCGGTCAAGGCGGCCAAGGCCATCGGATATTCCGGGGCTGGAACCGTCGAATTCATCGTCGACGGGTCAGCCGGCCTGCGCCCCGACCGTTTCTGGTTCATGGAGATGAACACAAGGCTGCAGGTCGAACATCCGGTGACCGAGGCGATTACCGGGGTCGATCTGGTCGCATGGCAGTTGCTGGTGGCGAGCGGCGAACCTTTGCCGATGCGTCAGTCCGACCTGCGGATCGACGGCCATGCGTTCGAGGCGCGACTTTACGCCGAGGACGTTCCGGCGGGGTTCCTGCCTGCCACAGGGCGGCTGGACCTGTTGGCGTTTCCTGACGGGGTGCGGGCCGACAGTGGCGTGCGCAGCGGCGACACGATCAGCCCCTGGTACGACCCGATGATTGCCAAGCTGGTGGTCCACGGCGCTGATCGCGCGACCGCGCTGCAAGGATTGCGCGATGCGCTGCGGGCGACGCGGGTGGCGGGAACGGTGACGAACCTCGGGTTTCTGGTGGCGCTGGCCGAGCATCCGGGCTTTGCCGCCGGACAGGTTGACACCGGGTTGATCGGGCGCGACATCGCGGCGCTGACCGCGGTGTCGCCGATGACCCCGCAGACCCTCGCCTTTGCCGCCATCATCGCCGCCGGACTCGCGGACCCGGCCGGTCCCCTGACCGGCTTTGCGCTTTGGACGCCGCTGGCACGTCGGATCGACCTGCGGGTCGGGGATATGGACCGAATGACAACGCTGCGGATCACCGGCCCCGACGACATGACCGTTACGCTTGATGACCGGATGATCAGTGCTCGTCGTGGGCCCGACGGCTGGCGGCTGGACGGGCAGGCGGCCCCGGCTTGGGTTCGTCACGGCGACCGGATCACGCTGTTCGGCGCGGCAACGCATCTGGTTTGCGTCCCCGACCCGTTGGAGCGCACCATCGCGGCGGGTCTTGCCGGCGATACGGTTCTGGCCCCGATGCCAGGGTTGGTCAGATCGGTCAACGTCGCGGTCGGCGACGCGGTCAAGGCAGGCGATCGGTTGGCCGTGCTCGAGGCGATGAAGATGGAGCATGTACTGCGTGCCACGCGTGACGGGGTTGTCGCCGAGGTGCGCTGCGTTGCGGGCGGACAGGTCGCCGCCAAGGCGGTTTTGATTCTCCTCGCGGAGGAGGGGAGCGCTGCCCCCCAGCCTGCGGCTTCCCTCCGGGATATTTCGGGTCAGAAGAAGGGGCAAGGGGATGCCTGAGACCGTCACGATCTACGAGGTCGGCCCCCGCGACGGGTTGCAGAACGAGGCGGCGAACGTGTCGTTATCCGACAAGATCGCGCTGATCGACTTGCTGACCTCAAGCGGCCTGCCGGCGGTCGAGGTCGGGTCGTTTGTGTCGCCCAAATGGGTGCCACAGATGGCCGGGTCGGGCGACGTTATCGCCGGATTGCGCTATGACCACGCCGCGCGCCTGTCGGTGCTGGTGCCGAACATGCAGGGCTGGGAAAGGTTCTGGAACATTCGTTCCGCAATGGAGAAGGGGCCGGACGAGGTGGCGGTGTTCATCTCGGCCTCAGAAGGTTTCTCGCGCGCCAATCTCAATTGCACGATTGCCGAAAGCATCGACCGTCTTCGTCCGGTGGTCGCAGCGGTCCAGTCGGTCGGGTTGACGTTGCGGGGCTACGTGTCCTGCGTCACCGACTGCCCCTTCGACGGTCCGACCCCGCCCGACGCCGTCGCCCGGGTGGCCGAATTCTTGCGCGATCTGTCGCCGATGCCGCTGTCGCTGGGCGATACCATCGGCAAAGGGACGCCTGAGACAGTCGGCGCGATGTTGCGGGCGGTGCAGGAGGTCGCCCCGTCGACCGATCTGGCAGGGCATTTCCACGATACCGGCGGGCAGGCTCTGGCCAATGTTGCGATCGCGCTCGACATGGGTCTGCGCACGTTCGACGGGGCGGTGGCTGGCCTGGGCGGTTGCCCCTATGCGCCAGGGGCGCCGGGGAATGTGGCGACCGAGGCGTTGATCGCTCTGGTCGAGGCACGCGGTTTCGTGACCGGCATCGATAGGGCGGTCATCGCAAAGGCTGCAAAGCTGGCGCGGGCGATGCGGGGGTCGGCATGATGCAGACGATCACAATCGACACCGATGCGCGCGGCGTCGCCAGCCTGACCCTGAACCGCCCGGATAAACATAATGCCTTGTCGGCGCTGATGATTTCCGAACTGACCGAGGCGGCACTCAGATTGGGCAAGAACCCCGACGTGCGCGTCGTCGTCCTGACGGGTGCAGGGCCGACATTCTGCGCCGGTGGCGATCTGGGCTGGATGCGCGACCAGATGCAGGCCGATGCAGGCCAGCGCCGGACCGAGGCGACAAGGATTGCCACCATGTTGCAGACCCTCAACACCCTGCCCAAACCGCTGATCGGGGCCCTGCAGGGCAATGCGTTCGGCGGCGGCATCGGACTTGCCAGTGTCTGCGATGTGGCGATCGGTGTGTCTGGTGCGCGGTTCGGCCTGACCGAAACCCGGCTGGGCCTGATCCCGGCGACCATCGGCCCCTATGTGATCGCGCGTCTGGGTGAAGGCATGGCGCGGCGCGTGTTCATGTCGTCGCGCCTGTTCGACGCGGCCGAGGCGGTGACGCTGGGGGTCATCGCGCGGGCAGTCGCACCTGACGCCTTGGCTGAAGCCGTCGCCGCCGAAGTCGCTCCCTACCTGACCTGCGCCCCCGGTGCCGTCGCCGCCGCCAAGGCGCTGGCCCGCAGTCTTGGCCCGCCGATCGACGCCGCGACGATCTCGCACAGTATCGACGTCCTGATTGCGCAATGGGAAACCGCCGAAGCCCACGACGGGATCGAGGCCTTTTTTGCCAGGCGTGCGCCGGTCTGGACGGGAAAACCGTGATCGCGACGTGGCGACGCAGGTTGGTGCTTAAACCGGGACTTCAGCCCGGCTTTGGTTGACCCTTGCGGGGCCGGGGGGTAAGGATCGCCCCAGCACTGCGATGCGCCCTGCGCGTGTCGCTGCCCTGTGAAAGGAACTGCGTCTTGGACTACCTGCCGCGCGCCTATCTGCCGATCATCATCTTCATGGGGCTGGCGATCGTTCTGGCGATCATCCTGATTCTTGCCGCTGTCGTCCTGGCCGTCCGCAACCCCGATCCGGAAAAAGTCAGCGCCTATGAATGCGGTTTCAACGCTTTCGACGATGCGCGAATGAAATTCGACGTTCGCTTTTACCTCGTGTCGATCCTGTTCATCATCTTCGACCTCGAGGTGGCGTTTCTGTTTCCCTGGGCCGTGGCATTTGGCGATATTTCGATGACGGCCTTCTGGTCGATGATGGTGTTCCTTGGGGTTCTGACCATCGGGTTCGCCTATGAGTGGAAAAAGGGGGCGCTGGAATGGCAATGACCGATGATGCCCGCGTGACCCCGGTGACGGGCAGCGGGCCGCAGACGCCGCGGGTGACAACAGGCCATTCGGCCGCCGGCGGGGTGAACGCCCAGACCGACACGCTGATCACGAATGAATTGAACCGCAAGCTGACCGACAAGGGGTTCCTTGTTACCTCGACCGCCGACATGATCAACTGGGCACGCACCGGCAGCCTGCACTGGATGACTTTTGGGCTGGCCTGTTGTGCGGTGGAAATGATGCACACCTCGATGCCGCGTTACGACCTCGAACGGTTCGGCACCGCGCCGCGCGCCAGCCCGCGCCAGTCCGACCTGATGATCGTTGCCGGGACACTGACCAACAAGATGGCCCCGGCGCTGCGCAAGGTCTACGACCAGATGCCCGAACCACGCTACGTGATTTCTATGGGATCCTGCGCGAACGGCGGCGGCTATTATCACTACAGCTATTCGGTGGTGCGCGGCTGTGACCGGATCGTCCCGGTCGATGTTTATGTCCCCGGGTGCCCGCCGACGGCCGAGGCGTTGCTCTATGGCATCCTGCAACTGCAACGCAAAATCCGGCGCACTGGAACGATTGTAAGGTAACGCCATGACCGATGGAAAAAATCCGCAAACTGACGCCCTGACCGACCTGGCGGCCCTACTTGAATTGAAACGCAACGACTGCGTTCTGGGTACGATGGTGGCGCACTGCGAACTGACGGTCTCTGTGTCGCTGGCACGGCTGGTCTCTTTTGTCGATTTTCTGAAAACTGACAAATCGTGCCAGTTTTCCAGCCTCGTCGATATTACAGCGGTCGATTACCCGGGGCGGGCTGCGCGGTTCGATGTCGTTTATCATTTCCTGTCAATGTATCAGAACCACCGCATCCGCCTTCGGGTGCAGGTCCGCGAGGATGACATGGTGCCGTCGATCATCGACATCCACCCCTCCGCGAACTGGTTCGAACGCGAAGTTTTCGACATGTTCGGGATCCTGTTTTCCGGCCACCCCGACCTGCGCCGCCTGCTGACCGACTATGGCTTTCGCGGTCATCCCCTGCGCAAGGATTTCCCGACCACGGGCTATACCGAGGTCCGCTAAGACGAGGCCCAGAAGCGGGTTGTCTATGAACCCGTCAGTCTGACCCAGGAATACCGCCAGTTCGATTTCATGAGCCCTTGGGAGAGCGCCAAATACATCTTGCCGGGCGACGACAAGGCCAAGGAGCGGGCGAAATGATGCGGTGGCAGGCGCGGTCCGAAACTGGAACTTTCTTGCTTTGTCTGGCGGCAGTTATGCCTGCTGCGAGGTCGTATCAAAACGGCCGCAATAGAAAAGCAAAGTTGCCAAGTCATTGCATCAGCTTAGGAAATCCAATGATTGAGGCTTTAACATGATGGACGGCGATATTCGTGTGAACACCTACGACGACGGTTCGCGCGACGCCCAGACGGGCGAACAGAAAATCCGCAACTTCAACATCAACTTTGGCCCGCAACACCCTGCGGCGCATGGTGTTTTGCGGCTGGTGCTAGAGTTGGACGGCGAGATTGTCGAACGTTGTGACCCCCATATCGGCCTGCTGCACCGTGGCACCGAAAAGCTGATGGAATCACGTACTTACCTGCAAAATCTCCCATATTTCGACCGCCTCGATTACGTCGCGCCAATGAATCAGGAACATGCCTGGTGTCTGGCCATCGAACGTCTGACCGGGACGCCAGTGCCGCGTCGCGCCAGCCTGATCCGGGTGCTGTATTGCGAGATTGGCCGGGTTTTGAACCACCTGCTTAACGTCACCACACAGGCGATGGATGTTGGTGCGCTGACTCCGCCGCTCTGGGGGTTCGAGGAACGCGAACAACTGATGGTTTTTTACGAACGGGCCTGCGGCGCGCGCCTGCACGCGGCCTATTTCCGCCCTGGCGGAGTGCATCAGGATCTGCCGCCACAACTGATCGAGGACATCGACGCCTGGGCGCAGCAGTTCATGACCGGCTTCATGGTCGACATCGACGGATTGCTGACCGAAAACCGCATCTTCAAGCAGCGCAACGTCGATATCGGCGTGATCACGGAGAAAGAAGCACTCGAGTGGGGTTTCAGCGGCGTGATGGTCCGGGGCAGTGGCATGGCGTGGGATTTGCGCCGTGCGCAACCCTATGAGTGCTATGACGAATTCGAATTCCAGATCCCGATCGGCAAGAACGGCGACTGCTATGACCGCTATCTGTGCCGGATGGAAGAAATGCGCCAGTCGGCCCATATCATCCGTCAGGCCTGCGAAAAGCTGCGCAATGAACCGGGTGCAGTGATGACACGGGGCAAGTTGGCACCGCCGACGCGCGGCGAAATGAAAACCTCGATGGAGGCGCTGATCCATCACTTCAAGCTGTATACAGAGGGCTTCCACGTCCCTGCGGGCGAAATTTATGCCGCGGTCGAGGCACCCAAGGGCGAATTCGGCGTTTATCTGGTCGCCGACGGCACCAACAAGCCCTACCGCGCCAAATTGCGCGCGCCGGGATATCTGCATCTGCAAGCGATGGATCACGTCGCAACCGGGCATCAACTCGCCGATGTGGCGGCAATCATCGGAACGATGGACATCGTCTTTGGCGAGGTGGATCGATGATCGCGCTGACCCTGTTCCAAACTGCGGCCCCAGTTTTCGTCATGACGGGAGTTTCACGATGATGCGTACCGCACTTGCCCTTGCCCTGACATTTGGCTGTACGCCCGCCTTCGCTGGCGACGCCGAAAATGCCGCCTTGATCGCCGCGATCGCGGCGGCGGGCTGTCTTGTCACCGCCGAGAACGGCGATGCCATCGCTCGCGCCGCCGGTCTGAACGACCAGCAGGTCTATGACGCTGTCGCCGCCCTTTACGAGGCCGGGCAGGTCAGGCTGGAAACCGACGGATCGATGCGCCTGACCACCGGCACCTGCCAATGATCGCCGTCACCGCAATTTCGGGCCACCGACACCCGCCCCTGACCGGAGCCACCGCCTGATGTTGCGCCGCCTGTACCACGACCAGCCCGACGCCTTTGCATTCACTCCGGCCAACGAGGCCTGGGCGCAGGCACAGATGACCAAATATCCCGACGGGCGGCAGGCCTCGGCGATCATTCCGTTGCTCTGGCGGGCCCAGGAACAGGAAGGCTGGTTGTCGCGCCCTGCCATCGAACACGTCGCCGAAATGCTGGGCATGGCCTATATCCGGGGCCTGGAGGTCGCAACATTTTACTTTATGTTCCAGCTACAACCCGTTGGATCGGTTGCGCATATTCAGATTTGCGGCACCCTGTCCTGCATGATCTGCGGGGCCGAGGATCTGATCGGTGTCTGCCAGAAAAAGATTGCGGCCAACGCCCACGCCCTGTCGGCGGACGGCAAATTCAGTTGGGAAGAGGTCGAATGTCTGGGGGCCTGCGCCAACGCGCCGATGGCCCAGATCGGCAAGGATTACTACGAAGACCTGACCGCCGACCGACTTGGCGAGATTATTGACGAACTGGCGACCGGCAAAGTGCCGGTGCCGGGGCCGCAGAATGGCCGATACGCTGCCGAACCCCTGAACGGGCTGACCAGCCTGAAATCGCACGACAGCGGCAGGACGAAGTACAACGTCAGCGCCCAGCTTGCCACCGACCTGCAGGACACCATCAAACGCATCGACGGGACCGAAATGCCGCTGACGACGCCTTGGCGGGACCGATCCGCGACGGATCAAGATCCGGCCCACAAGACGAACGACGACCCGCCGAAAGAACCCAAGCCCGGCAGAAATGCCCGCGCCGACGAGACCGGGATCACCAAGCAACAGGCGCAGGCGACGTCCAAGGGCGCTGTGCCGTCGCAACCCGCCAGCGTGCCGGCCGCCGCCACAGGACTCGAAACCGAAACCGTCGAAGAGTCCGAGCCACACACCATGACCGCTCCGCGTCGGGCCGGTCGCGACGATCTGAAACGGATCAGCGGGATCGGTCCGCAGCTAGAAGGTGTTTTGAACAGCCTCGGGTTCTGGCACTTTGACCAGATCGCCGCATGGGGCCCCGGCGAAATCGCCTGGGTCGATTCCCGGATCAGGTTCAAGGGTCGGATCGCACGCCACGGATGGGTGGCGCAGGCCCGCGATCTGGCCAAGGGATCGTGACGGGTGACAACTGACATTAAGCCGGGCAAAGTGACGCCAGAGACGCGGGGGATGCTGCGCAACGACGCAGACTGAGGTCCGCAGACGAAAGAGGGAGAGACAACCATGGATAACGTTTCGTCCAAAGGCTATTGCCAGACGATGTGCTGGTTCGCGGCAGCCGTCGCGGGTGTGTTGGCGACATTCGTCTTGCACGGCCCGGCGCACTGGGCTTGGGTTGGGGCCGCCTTTATCGGGCTTTTGATTGTTGCGATCGGTGGGTTCCTGCTGGCCAACTTTGTCTGTGCCGATGCGCTGCCCAGATCGTTTGTGGCACCATTGCCGATGGCTGCTGCCGGCAGGAATGCCACCACGTCGATGGTCCCGACACTGAAACCGACCATGGTCGCCGGGCCGATAACGTCCACGACCCACAGCGCGGCAGCGACCCCAGCAACGATGGTCGTAACCGCGGAGGCTTCAGCCGCGCCAAAGGCTGATGCACCGGGCATGAAGGCATCGCCTGTTGCCGATCCTTTCTCTGCGCAACCCCCAGTTGCCGCCGATGGCAAGCCTGCAATGCTTGCCGGGCCGCGCAGCGGTACGGGCGACGACCTGAAACAGATCAAGGGCGTCGGCCCGAAACTGGAACAGATGCTCAACACCATGGGCGTGTGGCACTTCGATCAGATCGCAAGCTGGCGCGAGCCTGAGGTGCGATGGGCCGATCAGAACCTCGAAGGCTTCAAGGGTCGGGTCAGTCGCGATCACTGGGTCAGTCAGGCGAGGGTGCTGGCCGACAGTGGCACAACCGAATTTTCGACCCGGATGAAAAAGGGCGGCGACTATTGATGCCGGCCAGACATGGCTGAACCATCCGATCCAACCAACGCGCGACAGGGACGCACCGCCGCTCTGGTCATCGCTGCCGCTGGAATTCTGGCCGTCGCGGCACCTTGGCTGACGACAGCGCTGGGACTTGCCCAGCGCTATGAAATCCTGTTCTACCTGTTTTCCCTTGCCGGGTTCGTCTGGTCATTGGTCGTCACCTGGACTATCTGGCACAAGGCCCGCAAATAATCCGGCCCCCACGAAGGACCCGTTCGATGCTCAAGGATCAGGACCGCATTTTCACCAACCTTTACGGGATGCGCGATCGTTCGCTGAAAGGCGCGCAGGCACGCGGCCATTGGGACGGCACGGCGGGCATTCTGGCCAAGGGGCGCGACTGGATCGTGACCGAGATGAAGGCGTCGGGCCTGCGCGGGCGCGGCGGGGCGGGGTTCCCGACCGGCCTGAAATGGTCGTTCATGCCCAAGGAATCCGATGGGCGGCCCGCCTACCTTGTGGTCAATGCGGACGAGAGCGAACCGGGCACCTGCAAGGATCGCGAGATCATGCGCCACGATCCGCATACGCTGATCGAAGGTTGCCTGATCGCGTCTTTCGCGATGAACGCCCACGCCTGCTATATCTACATCCGCGGCGAATACATCCGCGAACGCGAGGCATTGCAGATCGCCATCGACGAAGCCTATGACGCCGGACTGATCGGACGCAACGCCTGTGGGTCGGGGTGGGATTTCGACCTCTATCTGACGCACGGCGCCGGGGCCTATATCTGCGGCGAAGAAACCGCCCTGCTGGAATCCCTCGAAGGCAAAAAGGGGATGCCCCGGATGAAACCGCCATTCCCGGCGGGCGCCGGCCTTTATGGCTGCCCGACTACGGTGAACAACGTCGAATCCATCGCTGTCGTTCCGACCATCCTGTGCCGGGGTGCGGCGTGGTTTTCGGGCTTCGGCCGCCCCAATAATGCCGGCACCAAGCTGTTCGCGATCAGCGGCCACGTCAACAACCCTTGTGTCGTCGAAGAGGCAATGTCGATTTCGTTCGAGGAACTGATCGAGAAACACTGCGGCGGCATCCGCGGTGGCTGGGACAACCTAAAGGCGGTGATCCCCGGCGGGTCGTCCGTGCCTTGCGTGCGCGGCGAAAACATGCGCGACGCGGTGATGGATTTCGACGCCTTGAAGGAAAAGGGGTCGTCGCTGGGCACCGCAGCGGTCATCGTCATGGATCAGTCCACCGATATGATCAAGGCGATCTGGCGGCTGGCGAAATTCTACAAGCACGAAAGCTGTGGCCAGTGCACCCCCTGCCGCGAAGGCACCGGCTGGATGATGCGGGTGATGGAGCGGCTGGTGCAGGGCAACGCGGCGGTTGCGGAAATCGATATGCTGTACGACGTGACCAAACAGGTCGAGGGACACACGATCTGCGCCTTGGGCGATGCAGCCGCCTGGCCGATTCAAGGTTTGATCAAGAATTTCCGCGATGAAATCGAGGACCGCATCCGGCACAAGCGCGTCGCCGTCGCGGCAGAATAGGCCTTTACTTGGGTTCGTGGGGCCGTTTTATCGCTTTGACAGGCCTTCGGCCAAGATCAGGCATACTGAAACAATGATATGTGGTTGTGAGAAGATGATGAAATTTGCGTTTGTTGGCATTGCGCTATTGACGATGACTGCCTGTGACGAGGCGACGATGGCAGTGATGGGCGGCCCGACGAGGCCTGCGGCAGACGCACCCGCGCTGATGGGCGAGCCGGTGGTCAGCACCGTCACCGTGGGCACTCAGACCTACACGGTGCGCCGGATCGCCAACGACAGAGTGCCCGTCGTCAACCTGATCGGCAGCATCGAAGTCCAGCCGGACGGATCCGAACTGATCCTGCCGCCCGCCCCCGGTGGGGTAAAGATCGCCAATTCGGTGCGTGTGGCCGGCGCGACCGGGCTGGTCGAGGCTGCGGGCGTCATGCTGCGCACCTGTGGCAAGAACCCGTCCGAGGCCCCGCTTTGGGCGCCCGAACCGGTGCCGTTCCAGACTGACACGCAAGAGTTCGTTTTCAGCGATGTCTGCTAAGGCGGCGGTAACCTGCGTTGCACTGTCGCTCGGTGCCTGCACACAGTCCGGGACCGAACCGTTGCCGGAAGCGCCAGTCATCACGTTCAACCCCGAGGTGACACGGCTGCGCGCGGGAGTCGTGGCCCCCGATCCCGTGCAGGTCAGCTTTGGCGGAAAAGCCTATACGCTGCGGTTCATCCCTGATGGTGGGATGGGCTATACCCAACGCCCGACCGGTCAGGTCGATGCACGCGGCGTCAACATCTTCGAGGAAGGCCTGTGGTATCTTGAGGCCGCACGCGTCGGCGGTGCCGCGATTAAAATGGAAGCCGTGGCGGTCTATCTGCATTTCTGTCAGGGCCTTGATATCGTCGATCCGATCTGGGGCGACGAAATTGTGCCCAAGGATGAGGACACCGGCGAATACGCCTTTGAATATCCCGACGCCTGCCCGAAATGGGATGGCCAGCCGTCCTGACAGTGCCGCAGGTCAAGGTCTGTTTCGGCGAACCGACAGGTACGGTTTTGCAGGGACAAAGTGACCATGCGCCATTCGCGGCTTTCCGCCGTTCTATATGAAATCACCGCGCTGATATTGAATATCACCTGAGCTTGGTCGATTTCAGGGGCAGAAAAAGCCGCAGCGGGTATGTCTGATCAAATCCCGATCAAGCGGCGCTAGCTGGAGTGAGAGCAATGACGACCAAGATTACCCTGATGGCCGCCGGTTTCGGCCTTGTTCTGTCCGTCCTCGGCGGCGCACTGGCCGCCAAACCGGCCCTGAAGGACGTGGCATATGTCCGCGAAGGCATCATCACCGCAGGCATGGCGATTGAAATCGGCGATCTTTGCCCGAATGTATCGGTGCGCCTGATCCGGGGGTATTCGTTCCTGAACAGCCTGAAGGACCACGCCCGCAGTCTTGGCTACACCGATGACGAGATCGAAGATTACACCGGCGACGACGCCGAGGAAGAGCGGCTCAAGGTCGTGGCCCGCGCCCGTCTGGCCGACATGGGCGCAGTCAGCGGCCAACCCGAAACCTATTGCATGGTGGGGCGGGCAGAGATCGCGAACGGCACCCAGCTCGGCCGCCTCCTGCGCTGATTTTTCGCGGGCCGCGGTGTGGTTCCGGCTGGCATCGCGTGTCCAGCCGCGTTAGAACCGCCGCGACTGTCGCAGCCGCGCCTCAAGCGGTGCGGCGACCCGCAACCGAAAGCTGGCTCATGTCCGATCCGACCCCCGATCTGAAGAAAATCGTCATCGACGGCAAGGAAGTGGCGGTGCCGGGCGCGATGACCCTGATCCAGGCTTGCGAGGTCGCGGGGATCGACGTGCCGCGCTTTTGCTACCACGAGCGTCTGACGATCGCGGGCAACTGTCGGATGTGTCTGGTCGAGGTGGTGGGCGGCCCCCCCAAACCCGCCGCCTCTTGTGCCATGCAGGTCAAGGATCTGCGCCCCGGCCCCGAAGGCCAGCCACCCGTCGTCAGGACGAACAGCCCGATGGTCAAGAAGGCCCGCGAAGGGGTGATGGAATTTCTGCTCATCAACCATCCGCTCGATTGCCCGATCTGCGATCAGGGCGGCGAATGTGACCTGCAGGATCAGGCGATGGCTTTTGGTGTCGATTTTTCGCGCTACCGCGAACCTAAACGCGCCTCCGAAGACCTTGATCTGGGGCCGCTGGTCGAAACCCACATGACCCGCTGCATTTCCTGCACCCGCTGCGTGCGTTTCACAACCGAGGTGGCGGGCATCCATACGATGGGCCAGACCGGGCGCGGCGAGGATGCCGAGATCACGTCTTATCTGGGCCAGACGCTGGATTCCAACCTGCAGGGAAACATCATTGACCTCTGCCCGGTCGGGGCGTTGGTCAGTAAGCCTTATGCCTTTACCGCCCGTCCGTGGGAACTGAGCAAGACTGAGTCCATCGACGTGATGGATGCCTTGGGCAGCAACATCCGTGTCGATGCAAAGGGGCGCGAAGTGATGCGCATCCTGCCGCGCAACCATGACGGCGTGAACGAGGAATGGATTTCCGACAAGACCCGGTTCGCCTATGACGGCCTGCGCCGGCAACGGCTGGACACGCCCTATATCCGCGAAAACGGCAAGCTGCGCCCGGCGACCTGGCCCGAGGCGCTGAGCGCGGCGGCGACGGCGATGAAGGGCAAGAAACTCGCCGGACTGATCGGCGATCTGGCCCCGGTCGAGGCGGTCTTTGCGCTGAAACAATTGATCGAAGGGCAGGGCGGCGTTGTCGAATGCCGCACCGACGGGGCGCACTTGCCTGCAGGCAATCGCGGCGCCTATGTCGGGACGGCGCGGATCGAGGACATCGACAGAGCCAAGATGATCCTGCTGATCGGCACCGATCCGGCGACAGAGTCCCCGGTGCTGAACGCTCGAATCCGCAAGGCTTGGACTGCCGGGGCGCGGGTCGCCCGCATCGGTGCCCCTGCCGATCTGACGTATGATACGATCCCGCTGGGCAACGACCGCGACGCGCTGGCCGAATTGTCGGCGATGGACCACGCCGACAAAAAGGGCGTTCCCGGTGTCACGATCATCGGACAGGGCGCCCTTGCCGAGGCAGATGGTGCGGCCGTTTTGGCTTCCGCGATCAATACCGCCCTTGCCGCCGACTCCAAAGTGTTGATCCTGCACACCGCTGCGTCCCGCGTCGGCGCGATGGACATTGGCGCGACTGCCCCGAACGGCATGGCCGATGTGATCCAATCCGAGGTGATCTATAACCTTGGCGCAGACGAAGTCGACATCGCTCCCGGTTCCTTCGTCATTTATCAGGGCAGCCACGGCGACCGGGGCGCGCACCGCGCCGACGTTATCCTGCCGGGTGCCGCTTATACCGAGGAAAATGGTTTGTTCGTCAACACCGAAGGCCGCCCCCAACTGGCGATGCGCGCCGGGTTCGCGCCCGGCGAGGCCAAGGAAAACTGGGCGATCCTGCGGGCATTGTCGGCGGAACTGGGAGCGGTCCTGCCTTATGACTCGCTGGCGGCCCTGCGCGTGATGTTGGTTGCAGCCCACCCGCATCTGGGCGATATCGACGTGGTCGCCGACAACGATCTGGTCCCGCTCAAGACCGGCAAACTTGGCAAGGCGCCATTTCGCAACGCGGTGTCGGACTTTTACCTGAGCAACCCGATCGCCCGTGCCAGCGCCCTCATGGGCGAACTTTCGGCCAACGCCGCTGGGCGACGTCATGTCAAGGTCGCGGCTGAATAGGTGCGCCGGTTGGCGATCATCCCTTTGCTCGGCATCCCGCTGCTCGGCCTCTCCGCTTGCGACCCGGGCACAGGTGTCGCCGGGCAGGGCGCGTTCAACCCCAGCTATCAGGGGATCGAAACCCGCCTGCTCGACGGTGATCTGGTGAATTTTCGCGTCGCCATGGCGGGCGCACGCGGCCCCGACGACGCCAGTAAATACGCCGAATGCGCCGCCGCCCAGTATACCCTGATCCGCGGGTTCGGTTTTCTGCGACATGTGCGCACGACGGTCGCCGAACAGGCTGGAATCTGGCGGGCAGATGCTGTTTATACCATCTCGCCAGCCCTGCCGCAGGGATTGAAGACGATAGACGCCGAAGTCACGGTCGCCGATTGCGGTGCCCTTGGCATCCCAACGGTGTAAGAGGACGGACATGGTCGAATTCTTCACGAACACCAATCTGGGGATTGCCCTGCTGATCCTGGGGGAATGCCTACTGCTGCTGATCCCGTTGCTCGTGGCCCTTGCTTTCCTGATGTATGCCGACCGCAAGATCTGGGCCGCGGTGCAGATGCGCCGCGGGCCGAATATGGTCGGCGTGTTTGGCCTGCTGCAATCCTTCGCCGACTTCCTGAAATACATCGTCAAAGAGGTGGTGGTACCCGCAGGGGCCGATCGCACGGTATTCTTCATTGCGCCGGTCATTTCATTCGTGCTGGCGACGATCGCCTGGGCGGTGATCCCGTTCAACGAGACCTGGGTGCTGGCCGACATCAACGTCGCCATCCTCTATGTGTTCGCGGTCTCCTCGCTCGAGGTTTACGGCATCATCATGGGCGGATGGGCGTCGAACTCGAAGTATCCCTTCTTGGGCTCGTTGCGTTCGGCAGCGCAGATGATTTCCTACGAGGTATCGCTGGGTCTCATCATCATTGGCGTGATCATCTCGACCGGGAGCCTGAATTTCGGCGACATCGTCGCTGCGCAGGACGGCGATTACGGGATCCTGAACTGGTATTTGATACCGCACTTCCCGATGGTTTTCCTGTTTTTCATCAGCGCCTTGGCTGAAACAAACCGCCCGCCCTTCGACCTGCCCGAGGCCGAGTCGGAACTGGTCGCGGGCTATCAGGTCGAATATTCGTCAACCCCGTTCCTGCTGTTCATGATCGGCGAACTGATCGCGGTGGTGCTGATGTGCGCGCTGGTCAGCCTGCTGTTTTTCGGCGGATGGCTGTCGCCGATCCCCGGTCTGCCCGACGGCATCGGTTGGATGATCCTGAAAATGGCCTTTGTCTTTTTCATCTTCTCGATGGTCAAGGCGATTACCCCGCGCTACCGCTACGACCAGTTGATGCGGCTCGGTTGGAAAGTCTTCCTGCCGATGTCGCTGGCTTGGGTCGTTCTGGTCGCTTTCCTTGCAAAATTTGAAGTGTTCGGGGGCTTTTGGGCCCGCTGGGCGATTGGGGGCTGACATGGCTGCTTTCGACTACACCCGCGCCGCCAAGTATTTCCTGCTGGCGGACTTTGCCAAAGGCTTTGCCCTTGGCCTGAAATATTTCTTTGCCCCTAAGGTAACGCTGAACTATCCGCACGAAAAAGGCCCGCTGTCGCCCCGGTTTCGCGGCGAACATGCCTTGCGCCGCTACCCGAACGGCGAAGAACGCTGCATCGCCTGCAAGCTGTGCGAGGCGATCTGTCCGGCGCAGGCCATCACCATCGACGCCGAACCGCGCGACGACGGGTCGCGCCGCACAACCCGTTACGACATCGACATGACCAAATGCATCTACTGCGGGTTTTGTGAAGAAGCTTGCCCGGTCGATGCCATCGTCGAGGGGCCGAACTTCGAATACGCCACCGAAACCCGCGAAGAACTGTTCTACGACAAGGCCAAGCTGATGGCCAACGGCGACCGGTGGGAAGCCGAGATTGCGCGGAATCTGGAAATGGACGCGCCGTACCGATGACCGATCCGAACCCCTTTGAAGCGATGATGAAGATGAGCCAGGACTGGGCGAAGTCGCTTGCGCCGGGTGCGGATGCCTTTTCCGCAAAGGGCTTTGAAAGTCTCTGGCCCACGCTGACCAAGGACACGATGGAGGCCTTTTTCGGCAAGGGTCTGAATCCCGAAGGGCTGGACGCGAAAACCCGCCTGTTGCTGACCCTGACCGGTCTGACGGTGCTGGGCGCGCAAGCCGAGGCGCAAATCCGGCTGACCGCCCGCCATCTGGTCGCCGCGGGCGCGACCAAACAGGAAATCGCGGAAACCATTGCGCAGGCCGGGCTGTTTGGCGGTATACCTGCGATGACACGCGCCATGGAATTGGCCACGTCCGTTCTGGACAAGGAGAGCGATCAATGACCGTTGCTGTCGTCGCCTTTTATGCCTTTGCGATCAGCACCCTGATGGGTGGACTGATGACCGTGGTCAGCCGCAACCCGGTCCATTCCGTGCTCTGGCTGATCCTTGCTTTCCTGTCGTCGGCCGGCCTTTTCATCCTGCTCGGGGCCGAATTTGTCGCCATGCTGCTGATAATCGTCTACGTCGGCGCGGTGGCGGTGCTTTTCCTGTTCGTTGTCATGATGCTCGATGTCGATTTCGCCGAACTCAAGGCGGAAATGTCGCGTTACATGCCGCTCGCTCTGCTGATCGGGGTCATCATCCTGATGCAACTGGCGCTGGCCTTTGGGGTCTGGGATTATTCCGACGGAGTGGCAGGTCGGTTGGCCGCGCCAACCGGGGATATCCATAATACTGCCGCCCTTGGCCTGCTGATCTATGACAAATACATCATGCTGTTTCAGCTTTCGGGCCTGATCCTGCTGGTAGCGATGATCGGCGCGATCCTGCTGACCCTGCGGCACCGTGTGGATATCAAGCGCCAGGACGTTCTGGCCCAGATGTTCCGCGACCCGGCCAAGGCGATGGAACTGAAAGACGTGAAACCGGGGCAGGGGTTGTGAACACGGTGTCGTCTTTGCTGTGGGCGTCGCCATCTTCGGGGCCGTGCCAACCGATGACCTCAATAACTGAAACTTGAAACAAGGACAGACGAGATGTCGAGAAATACCATAGTGGTTCTGGTGGTGGTGCTGATCGTCCTGGTCGGCGGCTTCGGATTTCTCCGCTGACGGCGCGATCGCGATGGAAGTCGGGGTGAACAGACAATAGAAGCCCGGCAACCGGGCGGAATCGAGAGACGCATGATCGGACTTGAACACTACCTCACCGTCGCCGCCGCTTTGTTCGTCATCGGCATCTTCGGGCTGTTCCTGAACCGCAAGAACGTCATCATCCTGCTGATGTCGATCGAACTGATGCTGCTGGCGGTGAACATCAACTTCGTCGCCTTTTCGGCGTTCCTCAACGACCTCGTCGGGCAGGTGTTCACCCTGTTCGTGCTGACCGTCGCCGCCGCCGAGGCGGCCATCGGGCTGGCCATCCTCGTCTGTTTCTTCCGCAACCGCGGCACCATCGACGTTGAAGACGTCAACGTGATGAAGGGCTGAATTCATGCCAACGATGATCCTTTTCTCCCCCCTGATCGGGGCCCTGATCGCCGGGTTCGGCTGGCGGATCATCGGCGAGGCGGCGGCCCAGTGGATCACCACGGGTCTGCTGTTCTTTGCGGCGGCGCTGTCCTGGATCGTGTTCCTGAGCCATGACGGCCTGACCCAACAAATCCACCTGCTGACATGGATCCAGTCCGGCAGCCTCGACACCGACTGGGCGATCCGGCTGGACCGGTTGACTGCGATCATGCTGATCGTCGTGACCACGGTGTCGGCCCTCGTCCATCTGTATTCCATCGGCTACATGGCGCATGACGAAAACTTTGGTGAAGGCGTGCCCTACAAGGCCCGGTTTTTCGCCTACTTGTCGTTCTTCACCTTTGCCATGCTGATGCTGGTCACGGCCGACAACCTTGTGCAGATGTTCTTTGGCTGGGAAGGGGTCGGCGTCGCGTCATATCTGCTGATCGGGTTCTACTACAAGAAGGCATCCGCCAACGCCGCCGCGATC
>JBBSBK010000075.1:0-18768 GCA_038251315.1 Rhodobacterales bacterium
AGCCGCCGACGACGCCGAAAGCCTTGCCCAGCGTCCCCTCGATCAACGTGATCCGGTCGGCCACACCGTCGCGTTCGCTGACGCCACCACCGCGCGGGCCATAGAGGCCAACACCGTGGACTTCGTCGAGGTACGTCATCGCGCCGTATTTTTCGGCCACTTCGACAATTTCGCGGATCGGGGCGATGTCGCCGTCCATCGAATAGACCGATTCGAAGGCGACAATCTTGGGCGTGTTGGCAGGCAGGGCCTGCAACTTGGCCTCGAGGTCGGCCACGTCGTTGTGTTTCCACAGAACCTTGGCCGCGCGGCTGTGCCGGATGCCTTCGATCATGCTCGCGTGGTTGCCCGCGTCCGACAGGATCACGCAACCGGGGATGCGCGACCCGAGTGTGGACAGCGCCGCCCAGTTCGACACGTAGCCCGAGGTGAATAGCAGAGCAGCCTCTTTCCCGTGCAGGTCGGCCAATTCGCGTTCCAGCAACAGATGGTCGTGGGTCGTGCCGGAAATGTTGCGGGTGCCCCCGGCCCCGGTGCCGGTGCGCTGCACCGCTTCGCACATCGCCGCGACCACGGTGGGGTGTTGGCCCATGCCAAGGTAGTCGTTGGAACACCAGACCGTGACATCGCGCACACCGTCGCGCCCATGATTGGCGGCATGGGGAAACTTGCCGCATTTGCGCTCAAGCTCGGCAAAGTAGCGATAGTTGCCTTCGGCCTTGAGGGTATCGAGCTGGGCGTTGAAGATGATGTCAAAGTCCATGGGTCTGTCTTTCTTTAGGGGTCATGGGTTTTGGCGCAGGCAACATCCAGCGCCAGAGTTTCGCGTCAGGCAGCGGCACTACCATCAGCCAGTGTTCGATCAGGGCCAGCACCGCAAGGGCTGTCAGCAAGGCAAAACCGGTCGTCGCGCCGTCGTGCGGGGCCGACCAGAGCCGTTCAGCGCAGACCGCCAGCGTCCCTGTCAACGCGGTGATCGCGATGGGAAAAGCTGCGGTGACGGGGCCGCGCCGGAAGTAGGATTTAAGGTGGGCCAACGGGGCGGGCACAAATTCGAGGTTGATCCGGGGGACGCCGAAGAACAGGTTCAGTTTCGCCGTGATCCGCGCCCCGAACAACAGAAGATAGGTGTAAAGCGCGATCTGGTTTTCCGCGTTCAGCGACACCGTAAGAAGGAAGAGCAAGCCCAGAACCAACAGCAGTTCGTGGTGCGCCACAGTGCCGAAGGCCCGCCAGAACCGAGGCGCACCGCGGAACCCCGGCGGACAGTCGCTGCGTTCCGGCCCGGTCACGACACCGGACAGAAACGCCAATTCAATCCAGCCCCAGATCGCCAACGCTCCGAGGAACCCGATGTAGGCTCCGTGGATCGTCGGTGCCGCCAGCGACGCGGCCACTGCCGCGACGCCCAAAGCCAGCAATGGCAGTGCCAGCGCCACCAGCCAGCCATGCGCCACCCCGCCCCGCCGGTCGGCGAAACGCACCGCCAGCAGGATCGCCCCGGTGGCGAACCACCAGACGAATAAGGCAAACAGGGCGGCGATCCAGGGCGAGGTCATCAGTAAGCAGGCTCCATCACCGAGGTTGCGGGAACCTGCGTTTTGATCGCTGGGATGGTGAACAGGCTGACGAAGGCCATCGCCGCCTTGGCCATGCCGCCAAAACGCGTCAGCGTCCCGCCGATCCCGCCCTTGGCGCGGCCACGGGCCACCTGACGGTTTGCCAGTTCAAGTTTATTCAGGCCGGGCAGCCAGCGCCGATGGTCGATATCAAGCATCATTGGGAACACTTGGGTCGAGATGTCCGAGGTCTTGCGGAACACTTCCTGCCCATACCACGCCGGATCGACGCCCAGCGCCTTGTGGAACAGCGGACGCTGATGGTCGCGGATCCACATGGTTGAAAACACCGCGGTGAGGAAAAACTTAATCCAGAGCTTGTTGACGAAACTGGTGGTCAGCTTCGGGTCCGTGCGCATCAGCAGGGCAAACGCCTCGCCATGCGAAAACTCGTCGTTGCACCACTCGCGGAACCATTTGAAGATCGGGTGGAACCGGTGTTCGGGATGCGCCTCGAGGTGGCGATAGATCGTGATGTAGCGGGCATAGCCGATCTTTTCCGACAGGTAAGTCGCATAGTAGATGAATTTCGGTTGGAAATAGGTGTATTTCTTGGCCTTGGTCAGGAACCCCAGATTGACGGCGATCCCGGCCTCGCGCAGGGCATCGTTGATGAATCCGGCATGTCGGGCCTCGTCACGCGCCATCAGTTGGAACAGCGTGGTCACGTCCTTGTTGGACCCACGCCGTTTCATTTCCTTGTACAGCACGCAGCCTGAAAATTCGGCGGTGCAGGACGACACGAGAAAGTCGATGAATTCCTTGCGCAGCCCCGGCTCCATCCCGGCCCAGTCCACGTCATCCCAGTCGGCGTTCTTTTTGAAGTGGCCCTTGTTGGGGTCCGACTGCATCCGCGCGATCAGGGCGTCCCAGTCGGCGCGCACCGGGGTGACGTCGATGGCATCCATCTTGTCGAAATCGGTGGTGTAGAACCGTGGCGTCAGCAGGGTGTTCTGCATCGCCAGATCGGTCGCCGCCTCGCTGCTGGCGATATCGGGCAGCGCCTCTTGCAAGGCGATCGCCTCTTCGGCGGTTGCGGCCTCGGACGAGTGGGTCGCTTTTGCGTGGGCGTTCATGTCAGCACCTCGTCGCTAAAAGAAAATTCGCACAGTTCCATGAATTCGAAATCGCCGGTGGCGCGAGTCCACAACTGCTCGATCTTGCTGGCGCGGGTGATGATGGCGGTGCGGTCCTGTTCGACGACCTCGCCATACGGCGCCATGATCTCGGCGCCCAGCACCTGCACGGTGTCGCCGGGGTTGATCGTAGCCCCGTTGTTGAATTTTACGTGCGCCGACAGTTCTTCGAACCGGTGGCTGACCGTGACGGTGCAGGGCGCGGTTTCGCGGGTTCTTGTAAGCAGTCCCATGTCTTAGTTCCCTTTCAGACGTGGCCGGTGGATGGCTAATCTACAGGCAGTTGCAGGTTTCAGTTCAGCAGGCGGTCAAAGGCGGCTACGTTGTCGGACCCGTAGCCGAGAAACTCTGCCGACCAACCGATGGAATCGTCAATTATGGCGACCGCGCCGTTTTCACGGCGGACCAGGCGGATGGGGGTGTCGGGGGCGACGTTGGCGACAAGCCGGGCGCGGTAAACGGCCATCCCCATGACGCCGATGAACCCGTCCTTGGGCGTCGACGACAGACCAAGGATCGCGCCGTTTTCATCCAGCACCTGATAAAAGGTGTTTTCGATCTGGTTAAAGGCGATCATCCGTTCGGCCACGATGGGCGAGTCTTTCACGACACCGACGTTGGGCCGCCCGGTAACCTGGGCAAAGGTCACGATGGCAACGGCCCCGGCCATCAGGGCGAACATCGCCTTGACCAGAAACGCGGGCACCATTTCCTTTTCGGGGTGATGCATCGAGGGGGTCAGGTCAGTCATTGTGTCTACTCCGCTGCGACGGCGTGGCCGTCGATGGCCGTGTCGATCCGGCCGATGATGGGTTGGGCGATACGGGTTTCCGCCGCCTCTGCAAAGATCGCGGCCACGGCTGCCGCGTCAGGAATGCAGCGCAGAGCCGGTTGCACTGGGTTCATGTGCCAGGGCCGGATATGCGGCCATGTCAGGATGTAGGAGAGGCGCGTGTCACCGATCAGTTCGAACGCCAGTGTTCCGGTGCCACCCTCGCGGGCATCGAGCGAGGCGTTGCCGATACAGGTATAGGGCAGGTTCAGCGTCATCGTCAGCGCCGCGCCGATCCGCATGCCGACCCGCTTGTTCGTGAGCGTGTAAACCGTGGCGCGGGCCTGCACATAGGCGACAAGATAGATCAGGCCGCAGGCGACGGCACCGATCAGCAGGAACGGGATGGCGTGGGCCAGGGCCGTCAGGGTATCGACAGAGGTCGCTGACACGCCCGCCCGCCAGATCGCCAGCAGGCCAAAGTATCCGGCGACCCAGCGGATCGCCAATGCTTCGCGGGCCAACTTTGCCGCGACCGGGCTGCCTTGCCACAGGATGTGTTCACCCGCTGGCAGGGCTTCGGGCAATCCGCGGATCGGCTCGAACTTGAAATCGTCATGGCTCATCTTGATGTCCCCATTTGGTTCAGGACGACCCGCTGGCGAGGCGGGCCGCAGTTGCTTTTCAGGCGTTGCCGGCACCATACATCGCGCCGCCGGCGACGTAGGCGGTGATCTTGTCCTCTTCCAGAACGGTCACCAGATCGGCGATCCGGGTCGTCGGGATGCCGGTAAAGTTGTGGCCCCGCAGCGCCTGAACGGTCACCCGGTCAGACTGGATGCGGGCCAGGTTGATTGGCAGCATTCGAGTCTGCCCGCTGCCTTCCGGGTTCAGATCGACGGTCAGATAGCGGACCAGTTGTTCGGGAACGTCGACCCAGATGTCGATGATCCGTCCGACCACTTCGCCATCGCCGCCGACCACCGGTTTGCCACGAGGATCGCGCCCGCCCGACACACGGAATTCCGACAGGCTGGACAGCGGGCGCAGTTTCGGATGCCCATGCGCATCAAGTTCAGGCATGTCGCGGCGCGGCGCCCAGGCGGCGGGTCCAACCCCGTCGGCCATCGCGTTGCCGGTCGGCACATAGGGCGACCCGGCAGCGCGTGACGAGGCCGCGAGGGCAAGGTCGTCACGATCGCCGCGCTGGCGCGACGGCACGATCACGTCGCCCCGGCCATGTGGGAGGTTGAACGTCTTGTCCGCCGGAACCGAAAACAGGCCCTGCACCGGCACACCCTTGCCTTCGTCCCGCAGCGGATAACCTTCGCGCATGCCTTCTGTTTGCAGGTAGTAGATCAGCCCGGCGAAAAATATCCAGAACATCCAGATCGCCAGACTGGCCAGATCGAAATTTCCAAAAAAGTGAACGCCAACCATGATGGTCTCCTTTACGTGGTCAGGTGGGAAATTCGGACAGTTCGAGCCTGACCGGATTTTGGGTTTCTAGGGCCTTGGTGCGCACCAGCGGGCCAAGGACGACGAGGGTGATGAAAAGCAGAGCGATTTCCAGTTGGTAAACCGCCGAATAGCCCGTGGCGGGGCTGGACAGCGCCTGCCCCAAATGGCCGCTGGTCGCCGCGTGGCTGACCAGATCGCGCAAGCTGCCGCCGACAAAGATCGACAGACCCGCCGCCGTTGCCTGCGCTGCGCCCCAGACGCCAAGGGCCAGGCCGCGCCCGGCTGCTCCGGTCACCTTGACCGTCATCGCCGCTGTCAGCGTCGATACCGCGAAAAGGCCGCCGCCAAGCCCGATCAGGGCGGCCCCGGCAAAGAACATCACCGGCGATTGCAGAGGTCCGGCAAAGATCACCGCCGTGAATGCCGCGATGCCGAACAGGATGCCGCGCCCGGCCATCCGGAACGGGTCGATACCGCCTGCCAGCCACCGCGCCGCCAGCCCCAGACCGACCAGCGCCCCGCACGACCACATCGCCGTCAGCAGGGTGGTCGCCGACACCGACAGCCCGAGGATTTCGCCGCCATAGGGTTCGAGCAGCACGTCTTGCATGTTGAACGCCATCGTCCCGAAGAAGATCACCGCGACCAGCCGCACCACGTTGGTTTCGCGGGTGAAATCGGCCCAGGCCTCAAGGAAGATCGGGCGTTCGGCATTGCGTTCGTCCTTGGTCATGGGCGACATCTTTTCCTGTTTCCACAGGGCAATGATATTCAGGATCATGGTGACCACCGCCGCCCCTTGCACCACCTGCACCAGCCGCAGGGCGCTGTAATCGCGCAGCAGCGTGCCGATGATGAGCGCCGAGAGGCCCATGCCAAGCAGGTACATCACATAGAGCAGCGACACGACTTTGGTCCGGGTTTCTTCGGTCGCACGATCAGCGGCCAGCGCCAGCCCGGCGGTTTGGGTCATGTGCATGCCAAGGCCCGTCAGCAAGAACGCCAACGCTGCTGCCGCCTGCCCAAAATCGCCCGCGTCGATCGCACTGTCGCCCGCCAGCACCAGCAGGGCCATCGGCATGATCGCCAGCCCGCCGAATTGCCACAGCGTGCCAAACCACAGATATGGCACCCGTTTCCAGCCAATGGCCGAGCGGTAGTTGTCCGATTGAAACCCCAGAAGGGCACGAAACGGCGCGATCAGCACCGGGATCGCGATCATCGCAGCGACGATGGTGGCGGGCACCGACAGTTCGACGATCATCACCCGGTTCAGCGTCCCAAGCAGCATGACACCAGCCATCCCGACAGAAATCTGGAAAAGCGAAAGGCGCAAAAGCTGCATCAGCGGCAACCCTTGGGAGGCTGCGTCGGCAAAAGGCAGCGCCCGTGTGGTCAGTTTGCGCAAGGCGTTCGCGCGAAAGATCATGATGGGCGTCCTTCAAACGACAAGGCAGCAGAGAAATAGAACCCCGACTTGACCTGCCCGACTTCCCGCAGGGCACCTTTTGACCCGGACTGGCGCAGCGCGTCGGCAATCGCCACGGTCGTCTGCGGGACCATCACCGGCGAACGATCAGCACGCGGAAACAGTTTGCCGATCCGCCACATCGCCATCAACGCGGGCGTACGCGGTGCAACGGTGAACACGAAACGCCCGGTCAGGCGCGGGGCCATGCCGGTCAGGATCGCGGCAAGGTCGGCGGCGCGGTAATAGATCATCGAATCCATCGCGACGATGTAGTCGAATTGGCCCAAGGCGGGGTCGGTCATATCCCCGGCTTTCCACGTGATCCGGTCGGCCAACGCGGCGGGCGTGCGTCGCGCTGCGATGTCGATCAGCGCGGGGGCGATGTCGATGGCGACGACTTGCGCCCCGCGTTCGGCCAGAATGGTCGCCAGCGCCCCGGTGCCGCAACCGGCATCCAGCACACGGCAGCCGCGCAGATCGTCGGGCAGTTGCGCCAGCAGCAGCGCGCGCATCCGGTCACGCCCGGCCCGCACGGTTGCGCGGATGCCGGAGACGGGGGCGTCAGACGTCAGCCGCTCCCACGTTTGGGTCGCGGTGCGGTCGAAATAGGTTTCGACCCGGTCACGTGTGGCAGCGTAGTCGGACATCAATCAAACCCAAGCAATTCAAAGATTTCACGGTCAGGCAGACAGGACGGGGCCATCGGCAAGGTGCCGCCCCACAGCACGTTGGCGAGGCGCAGGTATTCCTGCTGCACGGCGATGACTTCGGGGTCCGGCTCCATCTCGAACAGGGTCTTTTTCTTGAGGCGCGAGCGCCGGATCGCGTCGAGGTCAGGCATATGCGCCAGCCGGTTGAACCCGACCCTTTCGCAGTAGCGGTCCACCTCGTTGGTGTCTTTGGACCGGTTGGCGATACATCCCGCCAGCCGCACCTTGTAGTTGGTCGATTTGGCCTGCACGGCGGCGATGATCCGGTTCATCGCATAGATGCTGTCAAAATCGTTGGCGGTGACGATCAGGGCGCGGTCGGCGTGTTGCAGCGGGGCGGCAAAGCCACCGCAGACCACATCGCCCAGCACGTCAAAGATCACCACATCGGTGTCTTCCAGCAGGTGATGCTGTTTGAGCAGCTTGACGGTCTGCCCGACGACATAGCCGCCACAGCCGGTTCCAGCAGGCGGGCCGCCCGCCTCGACGCATTTCACACCGTTGAAACCTTCGAATACGAAATCCTCGGCCCGCAGTTCCTCGGCATGGAAATCGACGTCCTTGAGGATGTCGATGACCGTAGGGACCAGCGTGCCGGTCAGCGTGAACGTGCTGTCATGTTTGGGGTCGCAGCCGATCTGCAGCACCCGCTTGCCCAGCATCGAAAACGCCGCCGACAGGTTGGACGACGTCGTCGATTTGCCGATCCCGCCCTTGCCATAGACGGCGAATACCTTGGCGCCTTCGATCTGGTCGGTGACGTCTTGATGGACCTGAACGGAACCTTCGCCGTCTTGGCCCCGAATGTTCGGAATTTCATCACGTGGGCTCATGTCAGTGGCCTTTCGGTTGCAAGGGGGCGCGTCATTCTGCGGCGATCCCCTCTAGTCGGTCTTCGATTGCGTCGGCGGCATTCTGCAATGCAGCCAGCGTTGCGGCGTCGGGGGTCCAATATTTGCGGTCAGAGGCTTCAAGCAGCCGGTTCGCCATTCGCATGGACGCTTGCGGGTTCAGGGCGGCCAGACGTTCGCGCATCGCCTCGTCCAGCACGAAAGTTTCGGACAGGCGTTTATAGACCCAAGGTTCGACTTCGCCCGTGGTCGCCGACCAGCCCATCGTGTTGGTGATTTGCGCCTCGATCTGGCGCACGCCTTCGTGGCCGTGCTTCAGCAGACCCTCGTAAAACTTGGGATTCAGGCTGCGCGACCGGGTTTCAAGGGCGACCTGATCGGCCAGCGTGCGTACCTTGCCGGCCCCACGGGTCTGGTCGCCGATATAGACCGGGGCGCTGATACCGCCCTTGGCACGTTTCACCGCGCGGGCGATGCCACCCAGCGTGTCGAAATAATGATCGACCGTGGTAACGCCCAGTTCGACCGATTCAAGGTTCTGATAGGCCAGATCGACGTCTTTCAAAGCCTTTTGCAGCAGGGCCGGATTGCGCGCCGCCTTGCCGTTGACGCCGTAGGCGAACGATTTGCGGGCCTCGTAGGCGTCGGCTAGCTCGTCCTCTTCACCGAACGTGGACTGGTCGACCAGAATGTTGACGTTGGACCCATAGGCACCTTCGGCGTTTGAAAACACGCGCAGAGCGGCGGTTTCCATGTCGCAGCCCATCTCGGACGCATAAGTCAGCGCGTGGGCGCGCACGAAGTTCTGCGTCGTCGGTTCATCCGCCAGCGCGCATTTCAGCGCCGCCTCGGCCAGCATCCGGGTTTGCAGCGGCAACAGGTCGCGGAAGATGCCCGACAGGGTCATCACCACGTCGATACGCGGACGGCCAAGTTCAGCCAGCGGGATCAGGTCGGCCCCGGCAAGGCGGCCAAAATTATCGAAACGCGGCTTGGCCCCCATCAGCGCCAGCGCCTGCGCAATCGGCCCGCCGTCGGATTTGATGTTGTCAGACCCCCACAGAACCAGCGCGACGGTGCGCGGCATCGTAGGATGAGTTTTCAGCAAGAGCGCCGCCTGTTTCGCGCCGTCCTGCATCGCAAAGGCCGTCGGCATGCGGAACGGGTCGAAGGCATGGATATTGCGCCCGGTGGGCAGGATTTGCGGCGACCGGATCAGATCGCCGCCCGGCACCGGCGGAATGTAGTGCGCCGACAGGGCGGCCATCAGGCCGGTCAGTTCGCCATCTTCGCACAACAGACGGTCGGCCCGCGCACGGGCGTCGGCATCGGGCAGGTCCATCAGGTCGAGCATGGTGGCACGGTCTGCCGCCGCCATTGGCCGCCCGACGATGTGCAAGCCATCGGGGATCAGCGATCCTTCGGTTTCCAGCAGCCGCAACCACAGTCCGTCAAGGTCGGCGCCGTCCAGATCGACGGCTGTCGCCTGTTCGGCGATCAGCAGTTCCAATTCGGCCCGGCCCACAGCGCCCGGCGCCATGTCGCGCCAGCGTTTGAGACTGTCGCGCACATCGGCCAAACCCTTGTAAAGCCCGGCAGATGCCAGCGGCGGAGTCAGGTGCGTCACCGTTACGGCATTGCTGCGCCGTTTGGCCAGCGACGCCTCGGACGGGTTGTTGGCGGCGTAAAGATAGACGTTGGGCATCTCGCCGATGAGACGGTCGGGCCAGTCGCGGGCACCCAAGCCCGCCTGCTTGCCCGGCATGAATTCCAGCGCGCCGTGCATCCCGAAATGCAGGATCACATCGGCCGAAAAGGTGTTGCGCAGCCACATGTAGAACTGCACGAACGCATGAGTCGGGGCAAAGCCACGTTCGAACAGCAGGCGCATCGGGTCGCCCTCGTAGCCGAACGTCGGCTGCACCCCGACAAAGACATTGCCGAAATGATGCCCAAGGATGAATACGCCGCGCCCGTCCGACTGGATCTTGCCGGGGGCCGGGCCCCAGACGGCCTCGATCACCTTGAGCGGCGGGGTGTTGCGCACGATGGTTTCAGCGTCGACCATCGCGGCCACGTTCGCCTCTTGGCCATACTGCCGCGCGTTCCCTTTCAGGATAGCGGCACGCAGATGATCGACGGATTCGGGAACCTGAACGTCGTAGCCTTCGACCTTCATTCGCTGCAACGTGTTGAAAAGGCTTTCGAATACGCTCAGATAGGCTGCTGTTCCAACGGCCCCGGCATTGGGCGGAAACCCGAACAGGACGATCCCGACCTTTTTATCGGCATTTGCCATCCGGTGCAGACGCGCCAGACGCAGCGTCTTTTCGGCCAGCGACGTGATCCGTTCGTGGCAGGGGGCCATCGCCTTGCAATCGGACGCGCCCGGACAGGCGTGCGAACAACCCTTGCAACCATCCGGGCCATGCCGACCGCCGTAAACGGTCGGGTTGGTCGCGCCGTCGATTTCCGGCAAGGCGACGAGCATGGTGGTTTCGACGGGGCCGAGCCCTTGGGCACTGTCCGCCCACTGGCCGAGCGTTTGAAACTCGAGCGGTTGGGCGGCGATATAGGGGACATTCAGCCGGGTCAGTAGTTCGACCGCTGCTGGACTGTCGTTGTAGGCCGGACCGCCGATCAGGGAAAACCCGGTCAGCGACACCATCGCATCGACCTTGCCCTGAAAATAGGCCTCGATCGCGGGTTTGCCGTTGAGGCCACCGGCAAAGGCGGGGATGCAGGCGATGCCTTTGGCCTCGAACGCCGCGATGACCGCGTCGTAATGGGCGTTGTCGGACGCAAGGATGTAGGACCGCAGCATCAGGATGCCCACAGTCGCCACGGCATTTTCCGGGCGGGGCAGCAGAGCCGCGTCGGTCACGATGTGATGGCCGGGCAGGCTGGGGTGATAGACGCCGACATCGGGATATTCGACCGGCGGGCGGGCGGTGACAGCGGCAAAGTTCTGCCCCACCGCGTAACGCGACACGAGGTAGCGGATCATCTGTTCGATATTGTCGTCCGAACCGCCCAGCCAGTATTGCATCGCAAGGAACCAGGCGCGCAGGTCTTGCGCCTTGCCGGGGATCAGGCGCAGGATCTTGGGCAGGCGGCGCAGCGCCTTCATCTGCTTTTCGCCAGATTGACCGCCGGACTTGGCGGTCGGGCGCAGTTTTTTCAGCAGCGCCATCGCGCCCGATGCGGGCTTGGACATGTCCAGATCGCCCATCCGCGTCAGTTTGACGATCTCGGCATCGGCGATGACGTTGATCATCGCGTCGCAATGCGGGCGGCGCGCGATCAGATCAGGCAGGATCGCGGCGGTGTGTTCTTCGAGGAACAGCAGGTTGGCAACGACGATGTTGGCATGGGCAATTGCGGCACGCGCATCGGCCAGAGCGGCGGGGTTTTCGCCCCATTCAGCAGCGGCATGAATCGAAATCTCAAGCCCCGGAAAATCGTGGGTCAGGCGGTCGCGCACCCGCGATGCAGGCCCCGCCGAATGGGCGTCAAGTGTCACGATGACAAAGCGGTAAACGCCGATGTCGCTGCTATCGCGCATAGTGGGCCTTTGCCTCGTAAAGGGTGTCGCGGGTGATTTCGTGCAGGCCTTTGTCGGTGGCGAAAGCCTCGGTATTGCGCCGGGCCTTGCCGCGCACAAAGAACGGGATCTTTTTCAGCTCGCGCTCGGCGTCTGACAGCCAGACGATGCCCTCGGTCGGGCTGACGATTGTTTCCACCGTTTGCGGGGCCGCAACTTCGCCCAATGCAATCGGGGCATGGCCGCCGTGATGGCTCGGCCCCGCCGCATCGTGGAATTCGAAATCATCACGGAACATCGTCAGCAGGTGTTCTTCCAACCCCATGACCAGCGGATGGATCAGCGTGTCGAAGATGACATTCGCACCCTCGAACCCCATCTGCGGCGAATAGCGGGCGGGGTAATCCTGAACGTGAACGGGGGCGGAAATGACGGCGCAGGGGATGCCCAGCCGTTTGCCGATGTGGCGTTCCATCTGGGTGCCAAGGATCATTTCCGGCGCGGCTTCGGTAATTGCCGCCTCGACCGCGAGGTAATCGTCGGTGATCAGCGCTTCGAGCCCCAGTTCGCGGGCGATGGTGCGCACCGGCTTGGCCATTTCGCGGTTGTAGCAGCCGATCCCGACCACCTCGAACCCCATTTCGTCGCGGGCGATGCGGGCGTGGGCAGCGACATGGGTGCCGTCGCCAAAGATGAACACGCGCTTGCCGGTCAGGTAGGTCGAATCGACCGACCGTGACCACCACGGCAGACGCAGGCGGGATTCGTCGGGTTTGCAGGGCAGTCCCGTGATCGCGGCCACTTCAGCCAGAAAATCGCGGGTCGCCCCGACGCCGATAGGCACTACCTTGGTAAATGGCTGGCCGTGGGTCTTTTCCAGCCACCGCGCTGCGGTCTCGCCGGTTTCGGGCGACATCAGCACGTTGAAATGGGCGGCAGGCAGGCGGGCGATGTCGGCGGGGGTCGCGCCCAGCGGGGCGGTGACATTCACGTCGATGCCTAGATCGGTCAGCATCCCCGTCAGTTCTTCGACATCATCGCGGTTGCGAAAACCAAGGGCAGTCGGGCCAAGGATGTTGCACGACACCCGTGCGGTGCGGTCCTGCGGCTGGGCCAGGGTGCGGACGATCTGATAGAACGTCTCGTCAGCGCCAAAGTTTTCCTTGCGCTGATAGCTGGGCAGGTCGAGCGCGATGACCGGGATCGACAGGCCCATCGTTTCGGCCAGCCCGGCCGGATCATCCTGGATCAGTTCGGCGGTGCAGCTTGCCCCGACGATGATCGCCTGCGGCTGGAAACGGTCGACGGCGTCCTGACAGGCGGTTTTGAACAGGGTCGCGGTGTCCGACCCCAGATCGCGGGCCTGAAACGTGGTGTAGGTGACGGGCGGGCGATGGTCGCGCCGTTCAATCATGGTGAACAGCAGGTCGGCGTAGGTATCGCCCTGGGGCGCGTGCAGGACGTAGTGCAGGCCCTTCATCGCGGTGGCAACACGCATCGCGCCAACGTGCGGCGGGCCTTCGTATGTCCACACTGTCAATTTCACGAGGGTACCTCGTGAGAATTGGCAGTGGGTGCGGGAAAGCGGTTGGCGCAGCCAACTGCGGCCGCACTCGGTTGCCATTCTGGGCGCTGATTCTTCATGCGGCAGCCACCTTGAGGATTGATTTGCGGCGCAAAGGACGGCTGAACAGACCTGCAAGGTCGCCCGCCTGTTCGTAAAAATGCACCGGGGTGAAGACCAGTTCGATGGCCCATTTGGTACTCAGGCCCTCGGCCTCGAGCGGATTCGCGAGGCCCAGACCACAGACCGTCAGATCGGCGCGGGCAGCGCGGGCGCGGGTGAGTTGTTTGTCGACGTCCTGGCCCTCGGAAATCTGTGGCCCAGCGGGCAGCAGGTCCAAGTCGGGACCGTGCAGCGCGTCGTGAATATAGGGGCTGCCGACCTCGATCGCGGTCATGCCACATTCGCGGGTCAGGAACCGGGCCAGTGGGATTTCCAACTGGCTATCGGGGAAGAAAAACACCGATTTGCCGCGCAATGCTTCGGATGCCTGCGCGATGGCCTTGCGGGCGCGGGCGCGGGGGGCGTCGGTGGCGGCGGCGAAAACGTCATCGCTGACACCGAATTCGGCGGCGATGGCGGCGAGCCATGCGGTTGTGCCTTCTTCGCCAAAGGGGAACGGCGCGGGCAGGAACCGTGCGCCGCGCCGTTCAAGGGCAGCGTGGGTTTCGCCAAGGAACGGCTGGGTCAGCGCAAAAACGGTATTCGGGCCGACGGCGGTCGTATCGTCGATCCGGCGCGAGGGCAGCAGGCGGACCGGGCCAATGCCCATGTCGGCCAACAGGCCCAGCATCTGATCCTCGACCACATCGGGCAGTGCGCCGACGACCAGCAGCTCGCGTGCCCGGGTTTCCGGCAGGACCGGGACCATGCAGGCAAGGCAGGCGTCTTCGCCTTCGGTGAACGTGGTTTCGATGCCCGACCCTGAATAGTTCAGCACCCGCACGCGGGGAGCGTGGATTTGGGTCAGGCGTTCGGCGGCGCGGGCGAGGTCGATCTTGATGACTTCGCTGGGGCACGACCCGACAAGGAACAGTTGGCGGATGTCGGGACGACGTTCCAGCAGGCGGGCGACCTCGCGGTCGATCTCGACATGGGCGTCGGTCAGCCCGGCCAGATCTGATTCTTCCAGAATGGCAGTGCCGAATCGGGGTTCTGCGAAAACCATCACCCCGGCGGCCGATTGCAGCAGATGGGCGCAGGTCCGCGATCCCACGACCAGAAAGAACGCATCCTGCATCTTGCGGTGCAGCCAGATGATTCCGGTCAACCCGCAGAACACCTCGCGCTGGCCCCGCTCTTTCAGGACAGGCGCAGTGCGGCAACCGCCGGTTGCGGGGGGCAAGGGCGCGTTCATGCCGTGACTCCTGCGGCCTGCAGGCGCGCGGCACGCAGTTTCAGGATGAACTGGACGGCGTTGATGACATAGGCGGCATAAGCAGCGAGCGCGAGCAGCATCAGTTCGCCCGGCGACAGCGCCGCGGTGAACAGTGCCACCAGATAGGCGGTGTGCAGGCCGATGACGGCGAAACTGAACACGTCCTCCCAGTAGAACGCGGGGGCGAAAAGGTATTGGCCAAAGACCACCTTTTCCCAGATCGCGCCGGTCACCATGATGAGGTAAAGTGCTGCGGTTTTAACCACCACTGACACAGTCGCTGCAGTGTATCCGGCGTCTGTGGCCAGATACCGCAGAACCAGCACCAGCGAGACAAGGAAAACTGCGAACTGAAGCGGTGCAAGGATACCCTGCACCAGCGTCCAGCGGGTCGCGTCGCGGCGGGCCTTTTGGGCAGGTGTATAGAGCGGGGTGACAAGGGCCGGGGTGGCAAGGCTGATGTCTGACATAATGGCTCCCTTGCCCGGCAGTGATGCCCCAGATTAGGTGCGGCGCAACCGGAGTGTCAACTTTAACTTACATCAAGTCGGAAATTTTCAACTGACACTCTCGCAGTTGCGGATGGGTGATGCAGCCACGAAACAGCGAGTTTTCCGCATGGTCTCCAGTCGACCAGCCGCACCGCGCCGCAAAGTGTCATTTTTCTTTGACATTTTTTGGCCCCGCTCACAGTATGCAGGAGAATCGTTCTGAAAGGCGCCGCAACGACGCCAAAATCAGCCGCAACGACGGCATCTCTATCTGCGATGTAAGGGGGAAACATGGCGGGACAGCTTAACGAAAAAGGCGACGACTCGAGCGTATTGCATCAGGTGCAATCCCCGCCTCTGACCGTCGTCGCCGAAGGGCCGCCGCCTGATCCGTCGATCCTTATACGAGACTTTGCCAATCTGCTGATGAATGCAGTCGTCGCGGGCGACGAACAGGCGACAAGTTATGCGATTGCGCGAATGCACGATGCCGGAATCAGCCGCGAGTCGATCATCGACTATTACATCCCCGCCATCGCCCGCAATCTGGGTGATGCCTGGACCGAAGACGAAATGAGCTTTGCCACCGTCACCATCGGCGCGGCCCGCCTGCAACAGGTGCTGCGCGATCTGGCGCCTGGCTGGCAGTCGGACAAACCGGGTATTGCCCAAGCCGCTGCCATCCTGCTGCTGGTCCCTGATGACAATTCGCACACGCTGGGCGCGACTGTCCTGGTCGGGCAACTGCGGCGGATGGGATACTCGGTGCATCTGTTGGTCGGGGCGAATGCGGACGACGTGTCCGAACGGCTCGTAAAAATTCATTTTGACGCCATTTTCATCTCGACAGCGTGTGCCCGTGGCCTTGAAACTGTCAGGAAATTGGTACACATAGTGCGTACAGTTCTACCGAAGGGTCCGCCCGTCGTGGTTGGCGGACCTATGATCGATTCCGTCAGGGATGTGATAGCGCAAACCGGTGTCGACTATGCCACCAGCGACCTCGAAGAAGGCTTGAGATTTTGCAATCTGGCGACAAATCGAACCGAAACGGCCCTCCGACCCGGCTACGGAGTCTAACGGGTGATGCCAGTCGCCGCGCCAAGGACCCGGCGGTGAAATCGCGCGGCGCAAAATTCTGGCAGGGTGGGTCGATTCCGCTGATCGCCCCGGAAATTCTCGGCAACATCATCGCAGAGGTAGCTGATGTCGGCGTCGTCATTTCCGACGCCGGGATCATCCTGTCGGTACTCGTCAACCCGATGCACGATGAATTCAGTCGGCTCGAGGATTGGGAGGGCAAGGATTTTCGTGACGCGATGACCGATGACTGCGTGTCGAAATTCGACAGCCGTCTGAACAGTTTCCTCTCCAACCGGATGGGCGTGCGTCCGATCGAGATCAACCACACCCACCAGATCAACCGTCTGCAATATCCTGTCCGCTATTCGTTCCACCGGATCGGTCCTACTGGCGCGATCCTGCTGCTGGGTCGCGACCTGCGCCCGATCGCCGAACTGCAGCAGCAACTGGTCAAGGCCCAGATAGCCATCGAACGCGATCACGAGGCGCAACGTGAATTCGACGCCCGGTTTCGGGTGCTGATGGAGGCGACGAACGATCAGATCGTGTTCGTGTCGGTCCATACCGGCCGGATCACCGATGCCAACGGCCCCGCCGCCTTGTTGCTGGGCCGCCCGCGCCAAGCGATAATCGGTGCACCGATGGCCGGCGAATTCGAAGGCAACCGCAGCAAAGGTCTGGTCGAGGCATTGACGGAACTGGCAAATCAGGTTCACCAAAAGCCGCTCAAGGTCCAGTTGCGCAATGTCGGGCAAGCCGTCGAGATTTTTCCGCGGATTTTCCGTGCCGCCGGCGAACGCCTGCTGCTCTGTCGGATCAGCGCGCCGCGCGATGGCAAACTGACCGACGCCAAATCGCATTTCATGACCAACATGTTCGAAAACGGTCCCGACGGCATCGTCTTTGCCAGTCAGGACGGAATGATCCTTTCGGCAAACGCCGCGTTCCTTGACCTTATCGACGGGACGCCGGAATTGGTGGTCAAGGGTCGCAGCATCGTCGAATACCTGCAACGCGGGTCCGTCGACCTGAACGTGATGACTGACAATGCCGCCCGCGCCGGACGGATGCGGCTGTATCCGACCAAGACCATCGGCGAATACGGCACACCCCGCGCCGTAGAAATCTCGGTAACCGCACTGTCAGCCGGATCGACACAGATGTTTGCCTTTGTCTTCCGCGACGCCAGCCGGATCGAGGCCGCACGCCCGACCGACAGCACGCTGAGCAGCGAGAACGTGCGCTCGATCCTCGGCATGGTCGGCACGACATCGCTCAAGGATATTGTCGCCCGGTCGTCGGATGTCGTCGAAAAGATGTGTATCGAGGCGGCGGTCGACCTGACCCGGAACAACCGCGTGGCCGCTGCCGAAATGCTCGGCCTGTCGCGCCAGTCGCTGTATGTCAAATTGCGCAAATACGATCTGGTTTCGAAGGACGGCGGCGCCGACGACTAAGGGCTGATGGCGCGTCAGTCGCGCGGCAATTCATCGGTTTTTGGCCGGATGTCATAGGGCGCCACCAAATCCCAGACATGCGCAGGCACCATATGCCGCATCCGTTTCGGCATTGCGCGGCGCAGGTGCAGCACGGTTTCCACCGCCTTCATGTCCACCCGCGTGCGCGCAAATTCAAGGCCGCGCGGCCCGGTGCGTGGTTGCAGCCAACTGACGATGGGACGCAGCCAGTTCGGCATCCGGCGCAGCGGCAGACCACCCGCCGCAAGGGCCACATTGGTCGCGAACCCTTTGACCGCATTGGCGCGTTTGCCTTTGCTTCCGGGGGCAGTCAGACGCACCCGGTCGCCCAGTAGATCCAGCATTTCCTGCCCGCGTTCGTTTCTGACGATCAACCACTGTTCCCCCTGCCCGCCCATGTACCCCACTGTGATATCGGCAAGAACATTGGTGTAATCGACGCAGGTGCGGCAGGTCAGCGGAAAGAAATCAGGCGGTAGTTTCGAAATGGGCAGTTGCAAGAACGGTACCGTTTTGACCCGGCCATCGGTGAATCGCAGTTCGACCCGGTAGTCGGCACGAAACTCGAGGTAGGTAATGGTGGATGGGTCATCGGCCAGCAGCGCCAGAAAGTCGTGAAACTTTTCCGTCGTCGTGTTGTCCGAACAGGGGGTGCCGATGACATACAGCCGCTCGAACCCCAATTCAGCTTCAAGTGCGCGCAGCGCGTAAATCTGACAGGGGATCCCGATCACCGCCAGCCGCTTGTGCCCCGCATCCCGTGCCGGTTCCAGCAGGGCAAGCAACGGCGCATAGCCCATCCGCATGCCGCGCGCGCGGGCCATGTCGGCAGGGTCAGTGATGATCGCGGGCAGCGGCTTCCAGCGGTCGTCGGGGTCGGGCACCATCGTCAGCACGGCATCGACCGCCCCGGTTTCCAGCAGCCGTTGCGCCAGCCCGGTGGTGATCCCGGTCCATTGTGCGCCCGGCGCGGGGTCGTTCAGGGACGCCCGCAACATCGTGCGGAACGGGCCGAAATGTAACTCGTCAGGACGAGCCGGATCACGCGGGCGGCCATGCACCTGCGTTTCCAGTGCAGGGTAGTCGGGTTTGATGAACTGGCAGGCGCGGCCACAGCGGCCCGGATCGGCCGTGCGCGAAATGCCGCAATCGGTACACATGTCGCGGTAGGGCGCGGTCAGGTTCGGGGCGGGGTCCAAGGGCAAGAGGC
>JBBSBK010000076.1:0-18539 GCA_038251315.1 Rhodobacterales bacterium
GACCAGCCTATCGTGCAATGCTTTTAACGACTTATAAAAGCACAGCGCCAGGTTATCATCAGAAGACGCGTCGTCCCGCACACCATGTTTCCTGCAAAGCAGGGGTGCCATCCAAGACTGAAAAACGAATGAAATCGGCTCTCTGTTCCTTGCAGAGCGTTCCTCGATCGGTCAGACCAACAGCCTCGGCAGGGCGTGCAGAGACCGTCGCGATCCCACGCGGCAAGTCATCCCAGATGTCGGCCAGTTGCATGGCCGCCATCAACAAGGCTGACGGCACATAGTCCGACGACAGGATATCGAGGCGATCAAGTTGCGCCAGTTCTGCGGCCGCGACATTCCCAGAATGCGACCCACCACGTATCAGGTTCGGCGCCCCCATGATCGTGGCGATATCATGCACTCGACAGGCGTCTGCGGCCGCGACCGTGGTCGGAAATTCGGCGACGGTGACACCATGAGCATAGCTGATCTCGACCTGCGCGGCGGTCGTGTCATCATGACTGGCCAAGGTGGCCCCTAATCGCCTCGCCGCGGTTACCGTCGCGGCTTCGTGCGTTGCCCCGAATGAGGACTGGAGTCCGGAGAGAAACGCGACGTATTCGTCGAATTCCTGAGCGCCAAAATTGTATTTGCCGCGCACATACGTCTCGAATTTGGAAAGATCGGAAAACTGGCGCTGTCCCGGCGTGTGATCCATCATTGAAACGATGCCGATCCGGTCTTCGGGGGTGAATTCGGCCAGTTCCTCGACCAAGGTTTCGGAACAGATTTCGGCGCGCAAGTGAATGTGGTGACTAATCCGAAGCGCACCCGCCGCCCGCATCGCCAGAATTTCATCAGCCATTTTTCGGGCATATTTTCCGTAACCCGTTCTGTTCCCCGAAATGATCGAACCCACGCGGATCGCGTCGAATACCGTCGTGATTCCCGTCCCCGCCAGTTCCCGGTCATGGGCCAGAATGGCAGCTTGGTACGGCCAGTCGACCTTCGGACGCGGCGCCAGATGCCGCTCAAGATTGTCGGTGTGCAATTCGATCAAACCAGGCGCGAGGTAGTCGCCTTCCATATCGATGGCGCCGGGCGGTACGGAGCTACCGCAGTCGATATCAGCGATAACACCATCCTTGATCCGCAATGCCCCCCTCACGACTTCGTTCTTCAGGATCAGGCGGGCGTTGGCATAAATAATCTGGTCAGTCATGTCGGTGTCACGCGAGCTTGGCAGACGATGGAATCTGCGGTGGAGGAAAAATGTTCGAAAGATATGCGATATTTCAAACGCCGACCGGGTCGCTGGCCGCTTTTGGGGCGGCGTGGCTCGGGTGGGACAGTGCCTCCGGAGCCGCAGTGCTGCAACCCGATGTCGGTGCCATAGACGTTGCTGCGGTCACAGCGACGCCACGCCGATACGGGTTTCATGGCACATTGAAGGCACCGTTTCGCATGGCCCAAAGTGCCGATTTGGTGGGGTTGCAGCAAGCTGCGGCTGCGTTTGCATCCGCACATGCGTCTTTTGAGATCGGTGAAATGGAGCTGGTACAGGACAGCGGTTTTGTCGCCTTGCGTCCTGCGCGCGAACAGCCCGTCCTGCGGGACTTCGCCGCGAATACCGTCATGGCATTTGATCCTTTCCGCGCACCATTGACGGATGCGGAAATTGATCGCCGTCGCCAAGCGCGACTGACAGACCGTCAAGACCGACAAATGCGCGATTGGGGCTATCCTTACATCTTCGACGATTTCCAATTTCACCTGACGCTGAGCGGACCGTTGTTGCCCGAACACGCAAGCGCTGTCATCGCACTCCTTCGGTCCGATTTGATCCCCATCGTGCCAAACCCGTTCATAATCGATGCAATCACGTTGATGGGGCAAGACAGTGATGGTTTGTTTCATCAGATAGACCGCTACGCCTTGACCGGATAAAGCTGCGCCAAGACAGATTGCACCGTCTGTGCCAGTGGACCACTGTTGTCGACCTGATGCGCATTGATGCCTTCTGGCAGCGCGGTGACCGCGCGGTCGATGCGTTTGGAGATTTCATCCTTGGTCTCGCGGCCGCGGGCAGCCAGTCGGTTTTCAAGGATCGCACGTTCAGCGGTCAAATGGATGATATCGAACCCTTCAAACCGGTAATGCGCACGGCACAGCACCGCCCGCGAAAGGTTCGCCAACACATCTTTTCCGCTCTGAACTTGCGCATCGACCGCGACAGAAATCGCGTAATGCAATCCATGCGCCGCCCAACTGAGGGCAAACTCACCTTTGGCGTCTCGTGCGTGAAATTCCGACTCGGTCACGCCGTCAAAGATTTCTCCGCCCGCATCACTTGGCCGTGTGATCACCCGCCGCGCCAGAACAAGGCGCGGATCATGGGCCGCCAGGGCCACCATTAAGCTGTCTTTGCCAACGCCGGATGGGCCAACAACGGCAATGAAGCGCCCCGTCATGCGACGGGGTCTGGGGTGAATTGCGCGACATCCAATTCCCGGTCGCAGACCGCAGCCCGTGCGGCATGGTCGTGGAATATCCCGATGATCGCCGCCCCCCGGCCCTTGGCTTCAAGGATCATGTCCAGCACTGTGGCGCGATTGGTGGGATCGAGGCTGGCAGTGGGTTCATCCAGCAAGAGTGCAGGATAGGGATAGGCGAAGCCGCGCGCGATGTTCACACGCTGCTGTTCACCGCCCGAGAAAGTCGTCGGACTAAGCGTCCAGAGCCGTTCGGGGATGTTCAGCCGGGCCAGGATGGATTGCGCCCGGGCGATCGCATCCTTGTGTGCCGTGCTCGTCACCAGCAGCGGTTCCGCGACCACCTCCAGCGTCGACACGCGCGGCACGACTCGCAGGAACTGACTGACATAGCCCAGGGTGTCGCGGCGCAGAGCGATGATATCGCGCGGCGCCGCCGAAGCCACATCGACATCACCAATCATGATCGTGCCAGTGGCCGCCAGATAATTGCCCCAGATCATCCGCATCAGCGTCGACTTGCCCGCGCCCGAGGCCCCCGTGAGGGCCACGCACTCGCCCGGGGCGACAGTCAGATTTGCGCCCTCCATCACTGGTATCACCGTTCCGCCTTGATTGTGCAGGGTGAACCGCTTGCTCACATTGCGCAGCTCGATCACAGCCACCCCTTCCATTTGAAATAGAGATACGTGAACAGGGCCGAGGCCACCATCAGCCCTAGCGCCATCGGATAGCCCCACGCCGTTGCAAGTTCCGGCATCACGGCAAAGTTCATGCCATAGACAGACGCGATCAGTGTCGGCGGCAGGAAAAGCGCAGCTACCACCGAAACGATCCGCACCGTGGCGTTCTGCGCCAAGTTGATCATCCCCAGCGTCGCATCGCTTGCCAGCCCGATACGCGAGCCAAGAAAATCGGCATGGACGTTCAGCGCCGCCAAATCGCGCATCAACGCCTTGACGGCGGGTCTGAGTTCTGCACGCGCCTTGGCTTCACCCTGCCCGTAAAACGACAGCATCCGCTCGAGCGTCAGCAGGCCAAGGCGGATACGGCCCAGCAGATCGCCCTCACGCCCGACCTTTTGCAATGCGGTCTGTAGATCCGCAGGGGGCAGGCCGGGGCCAACTGTAAAGACCGTGCCGCTGACCTGATCCAGTGCCTTGCCGATCCCTTCCAGCAGGTCGGCCAGCCGGGCAACGCATTCCTCGACCAGCCCAAGCAGAATCTGATCGGGTGTCGCACAACCGACCATCGCGCGCCCGGCGTGTTCGGCATAGGTGTCGAAGGGGCGTGGCGCATGGTGGCGCACCGTCACCAGCCGTGCAGACGTCAGGATAAAGGTGACCGGACCGGCGATGGGATCCTTGGTCGTCGAAAGCCCCGGCAGCACCACGGTCATCACATCGCTGTTGCCCTCGTGATAAAGTCGCGCCGAGATTTCGATCTCTTCCATCTCGGCCAGTGTCGGCACGGCGACGCCCAGACCCGCCAGCAGCGCTACTTGACTGTCCAGCGGCCGATAAAGATCGACCCACTGTGCCAGGCTCAGATCAGCCTCGGGTGCGAGCCGTTCCAGATGTCCCGCGACGTTGCGAAAGGCGGCCAGCATCATCAGACCTGCAGGACCGACGACACAAGAAGCTGCGTATAGGCGTGCTGCGGATCGTCCAGCACCTGATCGGTCAGACCCGTTTCAATGACCCGCCCGTCCTTCATCACCATCAGCCGGTCCGCCAGCAGGCGCACCACAGCCAGATCATGGGTGACGATGATCGCGCTGAGGTTCATCTCGCGCACCAGCCCGCGCAAAAGGTCAAGCAGGCGTGCCTGCACCGATACGTCCAGGCCCCCGGTCGGTTCGTCCATGAATACCAGACGCGGACCCGTCACCAGATTGCGGGCGATCTGCAAGCGTTGCTGCATGCCGCCGGAAAAGGTTGTCGGGCGATCGTCGATCCGGTCCTCGGATATCTCGACCCGTCCCAGCCAGTCGATCGCCGATGCGCGGATTTCGCCGTAATGACGGGCGTTCACGGCCATCAACCGCTCCCCCACGTTGCCACCGGCACTGACGTTCATCCGCAACCCGTCACGGGCGTGTTGATGGACAAAGGCCCAATCGGTGCGGCCCAGCATCCGCCGCTCGGGTTCCGACATCGTGATGGTATCACGCAAGCCGTCGGCGCGGGTGTCAAAACGCACCGTACCCCGATCCGGGGTGTTATGGCCCGCAAGGCAATTCAGCAACGTCGACTTGCCCGAGCCACTTTCTCCGACGATCCCCATCACCTCGCCGGGATAAAGATCGAAAGACACATCGCTGCAGCCGATCCGTGCCCCATAGAATTTCGCAATGTCTTCAACTTGCAAGAGCGGGGTCATGCGGCGTCCTCGTCATACGGCACACCCTTGGCGCCAACGTGGCCGTGTCTGCGACGGGTGCTGCAGTAGTCGGTGTCAGAACACATGAACATCCGCCCCCCTTTGTCATCGACGATCAATTCATCAAGATAACTGTCGCCGGCGCCGCAGAGATCGCAGGCATGATCTGCCTTCGTGGGCCGAAACGGATAATCGTCGAAATCCAGGCTGACCACCTGTGTGTAGGGCGGGATCGCATAGATCCGCTGTTCTCGTCCCGCCCCGAAAAGCTGAATGGCCGACATTTCCAGCTTTGGATTGTCGAATTTCGGGATCGGCGAAGGGTCCATCACATAACGTCCCTCGACCTTGACCGGATAGGCATAGGCGGTCGCAATATCTCCATGCAGGCTGATATCCTCGTAAAGTTTGACGTGCATCAGGCCGTATTCCTCGAGGGCATGCATTTTGCGGGTCTCGACCTCGGACGGTTCCAGAAAGCGCAGCGGCTCAGGGATCGGCACCTGGTAAACGAGGATCTGGTCTTCGCGCAGCACCTCTTCAGGGATGCGGTGACGGGTCTGGATGACGCTGGCCTCACTCGTGACTTCAGTCACCGCGACACCCGCGGTTTTCTGAAAGAACCGGCGGATCGAAACGGCGTTGGTGGTGTCGTCTGCACCCTGATCGATCACCTTGAAGGTATCGTCGGGCGTCAGCACAGCAGCGCTGACCTGCACGCCGCCGGTGCCCCAACCGTAGGGCATCGGCATCTCACGGCTGGCGAAAGGCACCTGATAGCCCGGAATGGCAAGCCCCTTGAGGATCGCACGGCGGATCATCCTTTTGGTCTGTTCGTCCAGATAGGCGAAGTTGTAGTCGCTCATTCTGCGGCCTCTTGCATGATGTTGGCCTTGGCCTCGCGGCGCAGTTTTCGGATCAATTCAAGTTCGGATTGGAAATCGACGTAGTGCGGCAGCTTGATATGTTCGAGGAACCCCGTCGCCTGAATATTATCACTATGATACAGAACGAATTCCTCATCCTGTGCCGGTGCGCCGACATCATCCTCGCCCAGTTCCTTCCAGCGCAGCGCCCGGTCCACCAGCGCCATCGAGATCGCCTTGCGTTCAGTCATTCCGAACACCAGCCCGTAGCCACGGGTGAATTGGGGTGGTTCGGTTTTGGAGCCTTTGAACTGGTTCACGGTTTCACATTCCGTCACCGTAATCTCGCCAATCTCGATGGCAAAGCCGAGTTCGGGAATGTCCATTTCCACCGCCACCGCGCCGATCCGCAACTCGGCCACGAAGGCATGGTTGCGGGCGTAACCGCGTTGGGTGGAATAGGCCATACCGAGGATAAATCCCTCGTCCCCGCGCGTCAGGGACTGCAAACGCAGCGCACGGGTCGCGGGCAATTCCAGCGGTGTGCGGGTCAGATCGGGCGGGGTTGCTTCGCCGGAGGGTTCCGACTGGATCAGATCCTCGCGATCAAGGAATGACATGACATGCGGGGTCGCGTTTTGGGTTGGCTGCCCGACGGTGACATTGCCGATCTCACCTTCTGCGGTCAGTTTGAAATCCAGCAAACGATGCGTGTAATCAAAGGTCGGTCCCAGCACTTGCCCGCCGGGCACATCCTTGAAGGTGGCTGAAACGCGGCGGTCGCATTGCATCTGATCGGTCTTGATTGGGTTTGAACCGCCGAAACGTGGCAACGTGGTGCGGTATGCACGGATCAGAAAGATCGCCTCGATCAGATCGCCACGCGCCTGCTTGATCGCCAAAGCCGCGAGATCGGGATCATAAAGCGAGCCTTCCGCCATGACCCGGTTGACCGCCAATGAGAGTTGCTCGCGGATCTGAGCAACGCCGAGTTCTGCCACCGACTTATCACCGCGTCGCTCTTCCCCCAGCCAGGCATGGGCATTGTCGATTGCACGCTCGCCGCCCTTGACCGCCACATACATCAGGACACCCTTGTTGTGCGCGGCAAGGCGGCCAGATGGTCGCCGCTGGTAAAAATGACATCAATCCCCCGCGGAAAGTGCTGCGCATTGTCATCAAAGAACTCGGCCTCGGGCAAGAAGAGTTGGGTTTGATCCTTGATCCCCGGCCCTCGCAAGGTGGCACCCGCGTTGGACAAGACCGGAACCTCGACGATCAGCGTCGCAGAGCGATCGGGATATTCCGCCGTCCCGCGCGAAAAGGCGGGCAATGGCAGGTCATCCCACGCCCCGACAGCGAACATTGCCCCCTTGGCTACTGCAAAGGGCGCGCCCGTGTGAAATGTGATCCAGTCGCGGACTTGCGTCGTGTCGTGGCTTGAAGCCAGAAACAGCGGTGTTTCAGGATCACAGAGCGTCAGTAAAACGATTCCTGCCGCAACCGACAACGGCGCCGGCGGCCGGGCGCCCGACAGATTGCCGATCTTACCCGGGCGGGCCATCGCGGTCATGATCGCGCGAAACGCATGGGAGGCATCAATCGCCAGATCGGAGAATCCACCCTCGAGACCTTGAGTCTGCATCAGTCCTCCCCCCTTACCAAGGTAAAGAAATCGACCTTGGTGGTGGCCGCTTTAGCAGCCCGATCGGTCTTGCGTTGGGTCATCGCCAGACGCAATTGCTCCAGGAGGCCTGACTCAATAGCCTCTGCGGACCCTGTTTGCATCAGTGCATCGACCAGTGCAGCCTGCAGCGCGTGGTCCTTGCCCCTGCCTTGCACATAGCCGTGCCCGACGGTGCCATCCGAAAGCTTTACCGACGCGCGGGTGACGGTCATCTCACCCAGATTGAAAGCTGCGCCAACCGCCCCGGCCCTGCCTCGGACCATGACGCCGCCGATTTCGGGCGCGCGTAAAAGTGTGTAGACGGGATCAACATTCAATCCGGCCCAAAGTCGCGCGACTTCGGCAGCCGGAGACTTTGCCAACAAACCCAGCCAACCTTTGCGGGCGGTGTCTGGCTCGGTCATTACATTCATCTCGACACCTTTCTAAGTTTTCTATACAACTAGACAAATCATACCCAAGAACCACCCACCTGCCAATCCCCCCGGTGTGAAGTTTTGATGACATGACCTCCCGCACCCCGATCTGGAAAGCGATTGCTACCTCATTGCGGAGCGATATTGCTGAAGGGCTCTATGGACCGGGCCAGAAGCTTCCGACAGAATCCACGCTTGCTGCCCGCTTTGGTGTCAATCGTCATACCGTGCGCCACGGGTTGGCCGCCTTGGCCGAGGAAGGGTTGGTGCATACCAGACGCGGGGCCGGGGTGTTTGTGACCTGGATGCCCACCGACTATCCAATAGGCCGAAGGGTGCGGTTTCACCAGAACCTCAAGGCCGCAGGACGGACGCCCGCCAAAACCGTTCTTTTGTTGGAAACGCGCACCGGGCATGCCTCCGAACGTCAGTCCCTTAACCTGTCGGAAGCGGCGCAAGTTCATGTCTTTGAAGGTCTGTCGCTTTCTGACAATCGGCCTATTGCCCTGTTTCGCAGCGTTTTTTCCGCCGAACGGTTTCCATCATTGTTGACCCATCTGGCCGCCAACCCATCGGTCACGGACGCACTTTTACAGTGTGGCCTGTCCGATTTCACTCGCGCGGCAACCCGTATGAATGCCAAGCTCGCGACGGCCACTCAGGCTCTGCATCTGCAAATCGCGGAAAACGCGCCGATTTTGCGGACGATCGGCATCAACGTCGACCCGAACGGTATCCCGATCGAAGTCGGACGGACATGGTTCGCCGGAGACAGGGTGACCCTTACGCTGGGCGATACGTAGAGCGTCATGGTGTTGATACATAGAAAAGCTATCAGCAGCCGAAACCTAATTGGGTTGAACAGGTCCGATGACACTTCTTCAGAATATGCGCTTTTCTGGTATGCAAATCCTGCGCGACGACGCGCTGGTGTCGGGCGATTTGGCCATTGTGGCAGGACACCTTTCGGATCAGCGTCAGGGGCCGCAGGACCGGCACATCGACCTTTCCGGTTACTGGGTTCTACCCGGCATCATCGATTTGCATGGTGATGCATTCGAACGGCACCTTGCCCCACGCCCGACTGCCCCTTTTCCAAGCCATATCGGCCTCCAGTCGGTCGACCGTGATGCGGCGGCGAATGGTGTGACAACCGCTTGGATGGCACAAAGCTGGTCGTGGGAGGGCGGCAGCCGGGGGCCGGATTTTGCCGAAACGTTCATGGAAGATTTGGCTGCATATCGCCCGAAGGCGTTGACCGATCTGCGCATCCAATTGCGCTGCGAGACCCACACGGTCGAGACAGCCGAGCGACTGATTGCCGCCGTATGCAAACACGGGATCGACTATGTGGTTTTCAACGACCACATCGGTGAGGCGCTGCAGATGATCGTCTCTGACCGCGAGGCGCTGGCGGTTTGGGGCAAGCGCGCTGGCCGCGATCTGGCGGCCCATATCCAGTTGGTGCACGATACGAAAGCCAAGGAACCAGCAGTGCCGCGCTATCTGTGCAACCTGGCCACGGCCTTTGACGACCTTGGCGTCAAGTTTGGCAGCCATGATGACCCCGACGCGGCGACGCGCGATTATTACAGCATGATCGGCGCACGGATCTGCGAGTTTCCGACCTCCGTTTCGCCGGGCCAGGTGGCGCTGGCAAATGGCGAGCCGGTTTTGATGGGCGCGCCCAATGTGGTGCGGGGCGGATCGCAATCCGGCAATATTTCCGCCGTTACCCTGATCAGGCAAGGCCTGTGTGATGCGCTGGTATCCGACTATCATTACCCATCGCTGGCGCAGGCCGCCTTTCGCCTGGCGGACGACGGCATCCTGTCGTTTGGCAAAGCCTGGCAGATGATCTCGACCGCGCCCGCGCGGATCATGGGATTGAAGGATCGCGGGATCATCGCCGAAGGTCGGCGTGCCGATCTGGTGATCTGCAACTTCGAAACCCGTCAGATCGAAGGCACACTTGTCGGCGGCAGGTGGTCGTTCCTGTGTGGCGCGCTGGCTGATCGTCTGGCCCATGGGCATACGCAGATTACCCTCGCCGCCGAGTAGCTATTCATAACGTTCCAAGAAAGCTTGCGCCGACAGGGTGCGAAAGTCGTCCAGTGCGGCATGCAGCCGGTCATGCGACCAATTCCACCACGCAAGCGTCATCAGACGATCCGCGGTATCAGTTGCAAACCGAGCGCGCAGCGGAACCGCAGGAATGCCCGCGACGATCATGTAGGGCGGGACGTCTTTGGTGACGATTGCGCCGCCAGCTACGACCGCACCGTGGCCAATCGTGACCTCGGGGCGGACCTGCGCGCCATGCCCGATCCATGTGTCGTGCCCGATCACGGCCCGCCGCGTGCGTCGGTGCGCGAACCATTTGGCATCGTCATCTGCACCGTCGAAGTAGTCCGCCGAACGATAGTGAAAGTGATGCAGGCTGGCCTTGTCCATTGGGTGGTCTGTGGCCCCGACCCGGACATAGGCAGCGATGTTGGCGAACTTGCCCACGGTGGCATTGGCGATATCGGCGTATCGGTCGCAATAGGCGTAGTCGTCAAAGTGGCAGTGGGCCAATCGGCTGCCACGTCCGATTTCGACATATCGGCCGAATGTGGCATCGCTTACCTCGCAGTCAGGCTGGATAAATGGGACATCTGCTTTCAGCCGCGCCATCAGTGTCCGCCCTCGTCCCCTTTAATCAATCGACGTCTCAGCCAGCCTGAAAAGGTATCCATCAGCATGACCATCAGCACAATGAGGATGATATAGTAGGTGACTTCTTCCCAATCCTTTTGGGTTTGCATCGCCTGGGTCAGCAGCAGACCGATACCCCCGCCCGTGATCGCGCCGATGATCGTGGCACTGCGGGTGTTGGATTCAAGGAAATAGAGAACTTGGCTCAGCAGGATCGGGGTGATTTGCGGAATGACGCCAAATCGGTAGCGTTGCAATGGCTTGGCCCCGGTCGAGGTGATCCCCTCGATCTGCCTGTCGTCAACGTTCTCCAGCGCCTCCGAGAAGATCTTGCCGAAGGTGCCCGAGTCGGTCACCAGGATCGCCAGCGCCCCGGTCAGCGGGCCGGGCCCGAAGGCCCGGCTTAGCACGATGGTCCAGATCAGCGCGTCGACGCCTCGGACGAAATCGAATAACCGCCGCACGCCGAACCGGGCCGCCCGCGCGGGGGTAAAGTTCCGTGCCGCCACAAAGGCGAGCGGCAGCGCGATGAGCGCTGCGCCGAAGGTGCCGAGGAAGGCCATCAGAATCGTTTCGGAAATCGCCCAAGCCGTATCTCCGTGCCGCCAGACTGGGTTGGCCCAGAAATCCTGCCACATGCCGACGACGTTTGACCGTGCCGGGTCCAACTGCGACCCGGTCAAAAGCGACAGGAACCCATGCGCGTAATAGGGGCTGTCGAGCGTGAACCAGAACATTTCCCACCCGAAAAAATAGCGAAAGACTTCGGTCTTTGAGCGCGTCAGGGTCAGCCGCCCGGTATCGGTGGTGATCGCGACACGGGTACTGCTGGCGTTAATCCAGTCAGGGTTCGGTTCGGCGATATTCGTGGTGATCCGACCGCCGCCAAGCTGCATGTCGATCACGCCATAGCCCGGCAAGTCGTAGGTCACGCGGTTGTCGGGCAAGAATGTGACGGTCTGACCACGGCCCATGTCGATCACGGTCGTCGCGCCCGCAGGGCTGATCCAATCGGGTGGTGCGTCGGCGGGATAGGTTCCCTTGCGCTCCCCTTCGATAGCGACGGTCAGATCCCCGGAACGGTTGTCGCGACTGACGTGCGTCTTGTAGCTGTAGCTGTCCGAGATCAGCGTCATCGCGTTATCAAGCCGAAGGCGTTGCGTCAGCCCGGCGATGTCAAAGGCAAAGAAGACATAGACGAAATAGGCCAGAATCACGGCAGGCACCACTATTGCGATCAGGCGCTTGCGACGAATCAATCCCACGGCCTGCGAATTCAGGTCGCCAGTGGCAATCGTCGCGGTCATAAGGCGGCCCCTTTCGTCAGGCGATTGCGAAAGTGCGAGGAAACCTGATCGACGACCATGATCGTGGCAAAGAGCAACAGGAAGATTGCCGCCGCCTCGTCGAACTTGCCCATGCCCCAGGACATCGAATTCTTCAGTTCATAGCCTATCCCGCCCGCGCCCACGAACCCCAGGATGGCCGAAGCGCGGATATTGATTTCAAAGCGCAGGAGCGCGTAGCTCAGGTAATTTGGCGCAACTTGCGGTATAACGCCCAGCCACATCCGCTGGAACCACGACGCACCGACCGAATGCAGCCCTTCGACTGGATTGAGCGAGGCGTTTTCGTTCACTTCAGAGAAAAGTTTGCCCAGCGCTCCGCCGGTGTGGAACGCGATTGCGACCACCGCGGGCACTGGTCCGCCACCCATCATGTAGATAAGAACCAGTGCGATGACGATTTCGGGAACCGCTCGCATCACGTCCATCGCCCGCCGGAACACCGGGACCAGTGCAGGCCAGAGAGCCATGCCGCGCGTTGCAAGCAATGAGAACACCAGCCCGATCAAAGACCCGATCAGCGTCGAGACGGCGGCGATGTTGATGGTTTCTATAAGCGCGGGGAAAAAGTGGACAATGTGAGTGGGCAGTTGTGCCCGCTTCGCCCAAGCCTCGGTCACGACCGCATAAGGAAAGTCGAAGATGTTGTGCAGACCGTCCCAAAAGCCGCCAGCGTTTCTGGCATCGGCAACTTCGAACCCCGATACCATGAGGACCACGAACACCATAAGGGTGATGCCGGAATAGAGCCGCTTGCGGCGGACCTGCGCCATGTAGCTGGCGCGGAACTCAATAGGCTCGTGGCCGGCGGTCATGTCGGTCATGTGGGACCTCGAAAATGAATAGCGGGCCCCGGAATGTCCGGAGCCCGCGAAGGATCGAAAATTCAGTTGGACTGTGCTCTGCGCACGGCAACAATCGTGTCGTAGAATGAAGCGTCGATCGGAACGAACCCGGCGGTATCACCGGCGGCGACGCCGTAAGCGCAGTCTGCGTCCTTTTCGTGCAGACCTTGCACGAGGTCGATCATGATCGTCTTGACCTCTTCGGGCAGTGCGTTTCGCACGACCACGGGACCCTCGGGGATCGGTTTGGAGATCCAGATCTGCACCAAGTCATTCATGTCGACGAGGCCCGCGTCCACGGCCTTGCGCAGGGCGCCGGAGTTATAGCCATCTTCCCAGTTGCCGAGGCCATCAGCCCAGGTGACGCCACCGTCGATGTCGCCGTTGTTGACGGCAACGATCGTTTGCTCATGGCCGCCGGTAAACACGACGTCCGTGAAATATTCGCCGGGAGTCACGGAATAGCCTTCCTCGGGCAATTCGACCGAGGGGATCAGGAAGCCCGAGGTCGAGTTCGGATCACCAAAGCCCAGAACGTGGTCTTTCAAGTCGGCCATGGAAGTATAACCACTGTCTTTGCGGGCAATCCCGATCGAATGATAGGTATAAGATCCATCCAGGTTGGCCTTGACCAGCACGGGGGTCACGGCCTCGGGGTCTTGGACAAAGACGCCGGCGTAAGACGAGGCACCCAGCCACGCCATGTCAATGGTGCCGCCCAGCAGGCCCTGCATGACGCCGTTGTAGTCAGCGGGGGCAAACAGGCGGACGGGGACGCCAAGGGCCTCTTCGGCGTAGGCACGCAGGCACTCGTTCGAGGTCAGACGGTCCTGGGCGTTTTCGCCACCCAAAAGGCCGATGCGGAATTCGGTGATCCCGTGGGCTTCGGCATGGGCCATCGAACCCAAGGCCGTGATCATCAAGGCTGCTGCAACGATTGTCTTCATTTTCTGTCTCTCTCTTTGGAAAAGCACCCGACGTTGGGGCGCGGGGGTAAAGTGGGAAGGGCTATTGCGCCGCGACACGGGCCGCTGTTTCGAGACCGTCATCGAGCGTTTCAATCTCGGTCGAGGTTGCCGCTTCCGAAAAGCTGGCGTCGGCGCCGTAGATGTCGCGCGCAACACCCGTCGTGAGTTGATCTGGTGTGCCGTCAAACACGATCTTGCCATCGCGCATGCCGATGACGCGGTCGCAATAGCGCCGCGCCGTATCCAGCGTGTGCAAATTGGCAATTACCATCCGGTCGTCCTGTTGGTGAATATCTCGCAGGGACTGCATGACAATCTGTGCGTTCATCGGATCGAGTGAGGCGATAGGCTCGTCAGCCAGAATGATCCGTGGGTCTTGCATCAGGGCCCTCGCAATGGCCACGCGTTGCTGCTGGCCGCCCGACAGGGCCTCGGACCGCTTGGCCGCGTGTTCGGCGATGCCAAGACGTTCAAGAATATCGATGGCGCGGTGGATGTCCTCGTCGGGGTAAAGATTGAACATCGTTGCCATGGTCGACCGGCGGTTCAGCGTTCCGTGCAAAACATTCGAAACCACATCCATCCGCGGGACAAGGTTGAATTGCTGAAAGATCATGGAACACTGCGACTGCCAACTGCGCATGGCAGCGCCGCGCAGTTCGGTCACGTTCAGGCCGTCGCAGGTAATCACACCCGAAGTTGCATCTGTCAGCCGGTTCAGCATTCGCAGCAGCGTTGATTTCCCGGCGCCTGACCGTCCAATGACGCCGATCATCATCGGCTTGTCGACGACGAAACTCACCGCATCAACGGCTGTATTCGCGCCAAAGGTCCTTGTGATCTTGTCAACTCGCAGCATGGTGATCCCCCGTCTTGATGCTTGGTTAGTCATCCCGCGATTCACAATTGTGTAGGTTTTGAGATAGTTTTGTGACGCGGCCCAAGACTGCCGCCAGCAAGACTTTGACAATGAGGACTATGCACGGCAGCTTTGTTTGGCTGCGCGGCGCCGCCGCGTTTGCTGCGCAAGGAGCATTGACGACGGGCTCGCTTTTCCAATGGATACGGTCCGGTCGGTGACGCGGCAGGCTATCGGTCCGCGGTCCAAACCGCAGACCGACAGCCGCGTCGTGGTATCAGAATTGACCCAGCGACCAGAAGCGCGTCTCGCCGGAACTGTCGTCAACACCGTCGTTATCGGTGCTGGCCCAAGCGGTGCCATCCGCAAAGATGGCCAGGCCTTCGACCTTGTCCAGGACATAGCCACCCTGTGCCGTCAGGTCGGGGATCAGGTCACGCACCTCTTGTTTGGTTACGATTGGCAGGTCGGACCCGAGGGGGGCTGCGACCATTTGATCGGCGGATATACTGTAGACCTTTTTGATCCGGGCTACTGCGCCGATCTGGTTGTCACGTTCCACGACATAGAAGAGGTCGCCATGGGTGGAGATTTCCGACAAGCCGACCCAACCGGCGTCCGCGTTGGCCTTGGGATAGAGGACCGCACCCCATTCCTCGGTGTCGGTGTTGTAGGCGATCAGCTTGACATGATCCGCAGGATCGTCTGCCCATTCACGCTGCACCGCCATCCAGAGCGTGTCTCCGACCTTGGTGATTCCTTCGAAACCGAAACGGGTTTCGTTGGCAAGCAGCTCTGCTGGAAGGCTGACTTCTGCGTCGATCACGCCGTCTGCGTCGATGTGATACAGACCGTGCGGGATCATCCGGTCGGTGCGCCCTTCGGAAGCGACCCAGAATCCGCCTTCGCCGTCCAGCGTGATCCCTTCCATGTCCAGCTTTTGCGCCGGATAGCCCGCCCGCGTCACGGGCAGAGCCTGCGTGATCCGCGCCGGAGTCTGTGTGGTGTCGATGGTAAAAATCGTCGGCTGGTAGCCGTAAAAGCTGTCGTTGACTGCATAGATCAGACCATTCTCGCCAGCGACCATGCCAGAGATGGCCCCCCAGCCGATCAGATCGTCGGCTCCGGCGGAGGTCAGCTGTGGATAAGCGGCGGGTGCGTCTTGATAGGCGTAGATCATCACATGGCTGCGCGCGCCGTCATCGGCGCCAAGATCGGCTTCGTTGGCGGTGATGAAAAGGTTGCGATCGGGGATCGCGATGGCGCCTTCGGGAGCAATGCCCGAGGGCAGAAGCTGGTGCAGGACTGGCGCGTTCGGATCGGTCACGTCATAGACGCCGACCATCGATGCACGCTCTGCCAGCACAAAGACATAGGGCGTGCCATCGAAGATGGCGAATTCCATGCCTTCGGGTTCCGCCCCTTTGGCATCGGATCGCTTGTCGGGATAGTGGCCCGCTTGCACGATTGCCTGTTCAAAACTGGTGCCGGCCTCGAAGACCTCGGTGCCGTCCTTGGCGAAGATCGTCCAGCCGCGCGAACCGCCGTCCATGTCGCCCTCGTTGGCGATGGCGAAATGCGTGTCGTCGATCCATTGCACGCCGTCGGGCTCGCGCAGACGGCCGGGTTGGGATTCGGTGAAGTTCAGCGCGGCGCGTTCGTCGGTGGCGTCGATCCCGTCAAGATCGACAGACCCGGCGGAAAAGTGGCCGAGGATCTCGCCCGCTTTCGACATCACGACGATGTGGTTGTTTTCCTGCATCGTGACGACGATCTCGCCAAGCGTGTTGATATCCACGAATTCAGGCTCTGGATCCTCCGGGGCGATATCGGCAAGGCCGGTCACGTCGATCTTGACCATGGTGTCGCAGACCGGCGCACCATCAACAATGTCGATCGCCAGAACATAGCCGCCGGGCTGCTGTCCCACGCGGCCGTCGCCCGCATCCTCATCACGCTCGTTTTCGATCGCGATGGCCAGAAAGCTGCCGTCCTTTGCGGTTGCGGTGCTGTCGGGCTGGCCGCCCAGATCGCAAGTCGCGACCTCCGTCATGGTGGCGATGTCGTAGGCCTTCAGGATGCCGGACGGCGCAGTATAGCTCTCGGATGTGTTAACCGCCACAAAAGCGATATTGCCGATGACAGAGACAGCGGTCGGCTCTCCGCCGACGTCGATGTTGCCTTTGGCTGCGGGTGCAGCAGGATCGGTGATGTCGATGAAGCCGACGACGCCCAGCGGGCTGTCCGAATAGGCCAGCGTCATGCCGTCGGCAGAGGCGGCGATGATCTCGGACGAAGACTCGGCCGAAGCATCGGCATTGTTCGCCGCAGTGGCAAAGCTGCTGATCCGGTTGAAATTCATCTCGGCACTGGCACCAGTGGCGATGATCGCGAGCGTGGATGTTAGTCCGACAAGTTTGAAACGCATTGGTCCCGGTTCCCCCAAATCATAAAATGCCCTGAACAATACCGGACGTTTTGTGACGTCAAGATTGCGGCGCGGTAACAGTTCCATGACAGATGCATGGCGCGCGCGGACAGAGCCCCTGCCATCCAGGCTGGACGACAATCAGGCTTGCATGCACTCGGTGCGTCTCGTCCGGGGCTTGTAAAACGGCCTTCTGCTATTAGAGTGTAACGGCTTGGTAACAGGAGGGGGATGGGCCTGTAGATGCAAAATATCACTCGATTCTTTGCGGAAACCGATGAAGCAGGGAAAGTCCTTTGGTTGTGGCGCCAGAGGCCTGATGAACTGACGGCCCGTCCGGTGCGACAACTTTCGCTGCTCGATTCGGAAGTAAACCAGTCCAGACTTGAAGGTGCTTCGCTTGAAGCAGTTTTAGATTGGCTTGTGAAGCAAAGAGGCAAGAATCCGTCAGCAACGCCTGCTGCGTCCTAAAGCCAGATCAGACACCCGATCCGATACGGCATCCACGCCTGCCGGGATCAAGCAGCATCGGGCGGCACATTAACTTTCGAGATCAACGCCTTTGGATGTCGTCGGGATCGAGACAGTGATCAGCCTGCGCGAGACATCGAAGAAGTGGTTCATCCCGGGGTTTTCGGGCCACTCAAAAAGTATATACAAACGATATATAATGTCGTAACGATATAGGTGCCCAAGGCGAGGCTGCGCAATGACCGACAGGAAGCCGAAGAAGAAGGTCCTGAAAGACAGCCAACTGATCATCAGGATCACGGCGGCAGACAGGGATCGCTTCGTCACGTTGTGCGACGCGCTGGATACGAGTGCGGCGCGTGAAATACGCCGCTTCATTCAGGGCTTCCTGCGGGACCATGAAAATCTGCCAATCGGGCGCGAACCTTAGAAAACTGGAGAAATACCATGTCGAAGACATTAAAAGTGAAGTCGCTGCAAAAAGAAGTCAAAGCGCGCAAGGCGAAAGTCGCGCGTCAGGAAGCCAAACTGAAGGTCGCCAAAAAGGCGCTGAAGAAAGCTGCCTGATCAGAAACGGCTGACCGGTAGGGACTGGCTTCGTTGCCAGTCCCTGGCAGCTTTAACGTCCGAGGGCAAAAGAGAGACACACCCATGACACCTATCCAAAAAGTTCCGGGCATCGGCCAGACATTGGCGACTGTTCTTGCCGGAAAAGGGATTCAGACAGCGGAACAACTGGCGGAGACATCACCCAACACGTTGATGGACATCCCCCGATTTGGCGTGCGGCGGATCGCAAACATCTTGGCGGCAGCGCGGCAGACCGTCGTTGGCAACCAGGCGAAGGTTGAGCCGGCGACCGGAGCCACCATGCAATCTGACACTATCGAAGAAACTGCGCCTGTTGCGCCCGACGAAGGGTCAGCGCCAGTAGTCAAAAAAGGCAAGAACCCATCCGCCCCAAAAAAGGCGTCCGCTAAGGCCGCAAAAAAGACTGACGCCAAAAAGACTGACGCCAAAAAGACTGACGCCAAAAAGACTGACGCCAAAAAGACTGACGCCAAAAAGACTGTGAAAAAGAAGAAGACCAAAAAGAAGGC
>JBBSBK010000077.1:0-18431 GCA_038251315.1 Rhodobacterales bacterium
CACGGCCCCTCCCAGAGTCCGCACGGCACACCGCAGAGACTCAACTAGCTGTCGACAACCATTGCATAGGATGGGCCCATGGTGCGTAACAGTCCGGTCTCGTTGCACTGCCGCTGTGTCAATCGGTGCCATGTTTGGCCGTGGGGCGATGATTCACTGTGACCGACTTCATCAGCACTGGGCGCGTGGCGCGAACTGTCAGTCGTCATCTTATGCCTGCTCGTTGCTTTGGCATCAGAAATTGAAGGCTTCGGCCAGCATAATTCTAGGCCGTGATCTGGCGCAGATTTGGCATGATCGCCCAGTAACTGCGCCATACGTGCGCAGACACACCCAGCAACTCAAACTCAGGGAGCCATCATGAGAATGCTCAAACTCGTATCCGTTGCCGCAATCATCGCCGCAACTGCCACCACGGTGCGTGCCAAAGACAGCTCTGATCCGATCGTCATTCCGATTCATAACTGGTCAAGCCAGATCGTGATGAGCAATGTCATCGGCAAAATGCTTGAAACCATCGGCAACAACGTCGAATACGTCACCACCGACAGTCAGGCGGTCTATGAATCCGTGCGTCTGGGCGATGTGACCTTTGAACCAGAAGTCTGGGAAGGCGCCTTTGGCGCATCGTTCCGGGCAGCGATGGACAAAGGCGGAATCGTCGATGTCGCAACGCACGACGCCGTGACCCGCGAAGACTGGTGGTATCCGCTTTGGACCAAGGAAGCCTGCCCCGGTCTGCCGGACTGGCAGGCCCTGAACGATTGCGCGGCCCTGTTCCAAACGCCGGAAACCGGCGAGATGGGCCGTTTTCTGGGCGGCCCGGTGGACTGGCTCAAGCATGACGCTGAAAAGGTCGAGGCGTTGGGGATGAACTTTACCGTCGTCAACGCCGGATCTGCCGCCGCGATCTGGGCCGAACTAGGTGCCGCCGAAACGAACAAGACCCCTATCGTGGTGTTCAACTGGACGCCGAACTTTGCCGAAGCCGTCTGGCCGGGCGAATTCGTCAACTTTCCGGAATGGGTCGAAGGCTGCGACACCGATCCGTCAGTCGGCCCCGATCCTGACGTGACATTCGACTGCGGCAACCCCGCCAACGGCTACCTCAAGATCGCTGCGTGGGACGGGATGGAGGCCAAGTGGCCTGCCGCCTTTGCGGTGCTGCAACAGGTCAACTTTACCAACGCGCAGATCGCCGAAATGGCGAAAATGGTCGATATCGACGACATGGAGCCCGAAGACGCGGCACAGGAGTGGCTGGACGCGAACGAAGCTGTGTGGAAGCCTTGGACCGAGTAAATCGGCCCATCGCATGAACTACCTTGGGGGGGCGTTCCCCCCAAGGTCATCCCACAGGAAAGTCCGCCAATGTCCGCCGAAGAAACCGTCATCTCGTGCCGCAACGTCTGGAAGTTGTTTGGCAGCAAACCCGACAGTTACTTCAGATCGGCCAAAGGCAAAAGTTACGACGAGATTCAAAAGGACGGCTATATCGCCGCCGTGCATGATGTATCTGTCGACGTGACCCGTGGCGAACTTTTAGTCATCATGGGCCTGTCGGGGTCGGGAAAATCGACATTGGTGCGTTGCATGTCGCGCCTGATCGACATTACCGATGGCACGATTGATGTCGACGGCAAGGATATCATGTCGCTGGGCACGCGTGACCTGATCGAACTGCGCCGTCGCAAGATGGGCATGGTGTTCCAAAGTTTTGGCCTTCTCCCGCATCGCAGCGTGTTGGATAACGTTGCCTTTCCGCTGGAGATGCGCGGGCAGGATCGGCACGAACGACGCGAACGCGCGCTTGAGGTCATCAAACTGGTCGGGCTTGAGGGGCGCGAGGATTATTTTCCGCGCGAACTGTCCGGTGGTCAGCAACAGCGTGTCGGCATCGCCCGCAGTCTGGCCATTGAACCCGACATCTGGTTTCTGGACGAACCGTTTTCCGCCCTCGACCCGCTGATTAGGCGCGAGATGCAGGATGAATTCCTACGCTTGCGCGAACTGTTGGGCAAGACCATCGTCTTCATCACCCACGATTTCGACGAAGCCCTGCGGCTGGCCGACCGGATCGCGATTATGAAGAACGGCGCGATCGAGCAATGCGATACGCCCGACCGGATCGTGCTGAACCCAGCCACGGAATACGTCGCCAAGTTTACGGAAAACGTCGAAAAGTCGCGCGTTGTCCATGCCCGCGGGTTGGCCGGACCAATCAATGGCCATGACGTTGGCGGCCCGCCGGTGGCGGCCAGCGCGACGGTGCTGCAACTGGCACGCCAACTGGTCAACGAACCGCGCGAATACCTGCCCGTCGCCGATAAGAACGGCAAGATCATCGGCGCGATGAATCGGCAGGCGGCGCTGGATATCCTGCTGGGCGGCGCACAATGACCATTGCGGCGGCAAAGGTGCAGCGCGATGCGTCCCGGCCGGCGATGCCCGGCGCGGCGGCCATACTGCTGGGGCTCGCGGTGCTGTGCGCCTTTGCCCGTCCGTTCCTGCCCGACGCCCTGATCCGGGTGCCCGCATGGGCGGTCCTGCCCTATGACGTCTGGCTGCAGGCAACGTTTGATTTCATCAAGGACGATCTGGGCCTGATTTACGTGACCCGCAGCATCGCGGCAGTGTTGGAATGGTTTCTCGATATCACCGCCAACCTGCTTTACGGCAAGAACCGCTTTCCCCAACTCGGGCCGATCCCTTGGACCGCGGTGGCAGCGGTGGCAGCTGTCGTCGGCTATGGCCTTGGTAAATGGCGGCTGGCCTTACTGGCGGGGGGCACATTCGTCTGGGTTGCCCTGATCGGCCAATGGGAACTGGCGATGGAAACCCTGTCGGTGATCGCCGTCGCGGTGCCGGTTGCGTTCCTGGTGGGCCTGACCCTTGGCATCCTCGCGTGGAAGTCGCCGCGCTTTGAAAGGGTGCTGCTGCCGATCCTTGCGGTGCTGCAGACCCTGCCATTCTTTACCTACCTTCTGCCGGCGGTGATCTTTTTCAAGGTCGGCCCCACCGCGGGCTGTGTTGCCACCATCGTCTATGCGATGCCGCCGATGGTGCTGATGACGACGCTCGGCCTCAAGAAAGTGTCGCCCGAAGTGGTCGAGGCGGGGCAGATGAGCGGATCGACCCGCTGGCAAATGCTGCGCCATGTCTATGTCCCAGCCGCCCGCACCGAAATTCTGGTCGGCGTCAATCAGGTCATCATGCTGTCGCTGGCGATGGTCGTGCTGACCGCGTTCATCGGGATGCCGGGGCTGGGGGCCAAGCTGCTGTCGCTGATGAATTCGCTGAAACTTGGCCGAAGCGTCGAGATCGGCATCACCATTGTCCTGATCGCGGTGATGCTTGACCGGTTGTCAAAGGCATGGGTTGTCAAACAGCCGCAGCACTATGAACGCGGCACTCCCTGGTGGGTCCGCCATCAATTGCCGCTGATTGGCATTGGCTTGTTCATCGGGTTCGTTGTCGTGGCGCAGTTTATTCAAGTTGCCGATCACATCACCCGCGATCAGGATCTGTCGATGGGGGCCGAGATCGATACGGTGATCCGCGCCGCGTTGGCCAATCAGACCGTCGATGGGATCACGACGGCGATGCGCGGGTTCCTCATCACCTCCGTCCTGATCCCGTTCCGTGACGCGCTGCTGTGGCTGCCGTCGGCGTCAGTCATTCTGGCTGTTGCTGCGACGGGCTATGCGGTCGGCGGGTTGCGGTCGGCGGTGCTGGTCGCAGCCCTGTTCGGGGTGCTGGCGGTGACCGGCTGGTGGGACCGGTCGATGATCACGCTGTATGCCGTGCTGTCGGCGGTAGTCATTGCAGCGCTGATCGGCCTGCCTCTGGGGATCCTCGCGGCCCGCAACAAAGCGTGGTCCGACCCGATCCTGCTGGTCTGCGACACCGCCCAGACGTTTCCCAGTTTCATCTACCTGATCCCGGCGATCATGCTGTTCGGGGTCAACGACGTGTCGGTGATCTTTGCCATCTTCATCTTCGCCACCGTGCCCCTGATGCGCTATACCATCGAAGGCATCCGCGCGGTTCCCGAAGAACTGATCGAAGCCGCCGACATGTCAGGCGCGACCCGCAGCCAGAAACTGTGGAAGGTGCAGATTCCGCTTGCCCTGCCGACAATGGCGATCGGGTTCAATCAGGCGATCATGTTCGCCTTTTTCATGGTCATCATTGCCGCCTTCATCGGCACGCAGGATCTGGGGCAGGAACTGCAAAAGACGCTTGCGGGGAACCAGTTGGGCAAGAATTTCGTCCTTGGGATCTGCGTCGCCGTCATGGCATTGACGTTCAATCACATCATCATGAAATGGTCGGCGACACGCCGCAAGGCGCTGGGGGTCTGACAGGAGATGGACAGGCATTCCGCGACCCGGCGCGTTGCCCGGTTCGACACCGCCACATTCGTCCCGATCAGCCGTTTTGGCGGCGTCGAGGGGACGATGACATGGCACAACCTGTCCTATGACCCGCAGACCGGGCAGGGCAGCTATCTGATGGTGATGGCGCCTGGCGCCAGCAGCCGCCCGCATCGACACGCCGGGGCCGAGGAGTTTTACGTCATCGAAGGCGAGTTGGTCGATTTCGACGGCCACGTCTATCGGGCGGGCGATTTCGTGCGGTTGGAAACGGGCAGCACCCACACCTCGCTGTCGCCATCGGGCTGCAAGTTGCTCGTGACCCAGTGGGGCCACTCCGAATATGTCGGCATCGATCAACTGGAGTTCCTGAAATGAACCAATCGCACGTCCTCGAAAAACCGTTCGAACGCGCCGTAGGGCTCTAACGGCTTCTCGCGGCCCACTGGTAAGGCGAAGGGTCGGCTCGGGCTTCCATGGCCCCTCCCAGAGTCCGCACGGCACACCGCAGAGACTCAACTAGCTGTCGACAACTATTGCATAGGATAGGCCCATGGTGCCGAGGGCGGAAAGGGCGCTTGGTCGTGCGTTCCCTATGCTGACATAGGAGAAGCCCGCCGGATCATCCCGGCGAGCTTAATGTTGCATTTGTAGTCGAGCGTGTCAGGCCGCGTGTGACAGGTCGAGGTCCATAAGTTCGTCGTTAGCCTTGTTTACGATAACCGCATCCTCACAATCCGGCGCGGTGTCGGCGGCGGATGCTTTCGGTGATGATACCTCGGTGATGGTTACAATCGGCGCGACAGATGCGAGGGCTGGGTGGCATGGGGCCGGGCGGCTATCTGTGCGATGAACTGGGCGAAAATCTTGCATCGGTTCTGACCGGTCACCGGGCAAACTCGGCCTGAGCAGGACGGGCTGTCCAAGGCCATCTCTCGGAGAAAAACTTCATAATCAGTCACCTATTATTGTGCTGATGGACCACTTGCGCCCGATACGGCCAGAGCAGCTTTTTGTTTTCCCTGATTTCTGCTTTTGTCAGTCGTCGCGGCAATTCCTGCCGGTCTATTTGACTGATAGCGCCATCAATATGCTGAGGTCATCACAGAAAGAAAATAGCATCCACGCCATCAACAATGCCGCCAACAGGGCATTCTGCACGTCTTGGGATTAATGGGACTATCTCAGCTTCATGGCTATGAGGCCCAGAAAATGCCAGCTAAACCTGCTGCCACGAAACCGAAATCCAGGCCGCTCAGAGATCCTTCATCAACCGAAGCGCGTCGTAGATCGCCGCGTGGGTGTTGCGTGCTGCTACGGCGTCGCCGATGCGGAACAGTCGGAAGCGGCCCTCGGGATTGCGCACGACCTGTTGGAGCCCGCCCGTCGCGAGCGCGTCGTAATCTACCGCGCCAAGGTTCGACGATTGTGGTTTCAGTTCGAAGTATAGTTCATCCAACGGCCGCGTTCCGTGATTGACGATGACCTGATCGACAAGCCGGTCGCGCTGCACATCACTGTAGTCGCTGCCGAGTGTCGCGCGCAGCTGATTGTCCTCGCGCGCGACCGACAACAGGCGCCACGTCACAGTGAAGGTCGTGTTCCGCTTCTGCAGGTTCCGCATATAGGGGACAAGGTTCATTGCCATGACCTCGGGCGAGAAGCTGCGGTCGGGCGTCACGATCTCGACCGCCGCCCCCGTGGCTGAAATCAGGTCGGCCGCCTGAAGTGCGGCATGGTCGCCCGCATCGTCGAAGATCAGCACGTTGGAACCGGGCGTCACGTCACCCGAGAGAATGTCCCAGGCCGAATGGACCAGATCGTTGCCTGCGGTCAGCACTGCAGAATGCGGCAGTCCGCCTGTCGCAATAATGACCTCGTCGGGGTTGGTCGCAAGGACTGCGGCCGCATCTGCGAAGGTGTTGAAGTGAAAGGTCACACCGTGCTTTTCACACTGCGACATGCGCCACGCGATGATCGAGATCATCTCGCGACGGCGGATGTCCCGCGCGGTCAGGCGGATCTGACCGCCGGGCTGGTCAGCGGCATCGAACACCGTCACCTCGTGCCCACGCTCGGCAGCGACGCGGGCGGCTTCCATCCCGGCCGGACCTGCGCCGACGATGGTGATGCGCTTTCTGGCGGAAGCCGCAGAAATCGTATGCGGCATCGTTTCTTCGCGGCCCGTCGCGGCATTGTGCAGGCAGAAGGCGAGCCCGCCTTGGTAGATGCGGTCAAGACAGTAGTTCGCCCCGACGCAAGGCCGGATATCATCCTCGCGACCTTCGATGATCTTTCGGACAAGATGAGGGTCGGCAATGTGGGCCCGGGTCATGCCAACCATGTCGAGTTTGCCGGACGCGATGGCGTGGCGGGCGGTTGCGACATCGGGGATCTTCGCCGCGTGGAAGGTCGGGAATCCCGTTGCCGCACGGATTTCACCGGCAAAGTCCAGATGCGGCGCGTTCTTCATGCCCTGAATCGGGATCAGGTCAGTCAGACCGGCGTCGGTGTCGATATGGCCTTTCACCACGTTCAGGAAATCCACCAGGCCGCTGTTCTTCAACTTGTGGCTGACCTCCATCCCTTCGGCCCTGGTCATGCCGCCGGGCAGGTCCTGATCGCCGGTATAGCGCAGGCCGACGATGAATTCCTCGCCGCAGCGGGCGCGGATTGCACGCAGGACATCAAAGGTGAAACGCAGCCGGTTATCGGGGCTGCCGCCATAGGGGGCTGCCAGATCGTTCGTGAGGGGCGACCAGAATTGCTCGAGGAGGTGGCCGTAGGCCTCCAGCTCGATACCGTCCACGCCGGCGGCCTTCATCCGTTCGGCGGCGTCGGCGAAGTCATTGATGATCCGGGCGATGTCCCAATCCTCGATCCGCTTGGGAAACGAGCGGTGCGCGGCTTCGCGTTCATGACTCGGGGCGACAACGGGCAGCCAGTCGGCCTTGTCCCAGCGGGTGCGGCGGCCAAGATGGGTAAGCTGGATCATCACCGCCGCGCCGTGGTCGTGGCATTCATCGACCATCTGCTTCATCCAGCCGACGACCTCGTCCTTCCATGCAAGGATGTTGTTGAAAACCGGCGGGCTGTCTCGCGCCACCGAGGCCGAGCCCGCGGTCATGGTCAGGGCCACGCCAGCTTTGGCGCGTTCCGCGTGATAGGCACGATAGCGCCCTTTCGGCATCCCGTCCTCGGGATAGGCCGGTTCGTGGCTGGTGATCATGATGCGGTTGCGAAGCGTCAGATGTTTCAGCTTGTAGGGTTGGAGCAATGGATCGCTGGACATCGGGATCTCCTGTCAGAATGCCTTATGTGACGCGTCCTGTACATAAGTGTCAACATTACATTCATGGCAGATCATTTCTTGCGAGCGCGCTTGGTTCAGCTTAGTTTGCCTGCCATGAAAGACGGTGAAAAACCCGGGACAGGCTGGCGCGGATCGCGCGAAGGCTGGCTTGAAGCGGCCTATGTCACGCTGATCCGGGAAGGCATTGAAGCGGTGAAGATCATGCCGCTGGCCGCAGCGATGAAGCTGTCGCGGACCAGCTTCTACTGGTTCTTCAAGGATCGCGATGCGCTTCTGGCCGCGCTGGCCGAGATGTGGGATGCGCGCACGACCGCACCGCTCATTGCGGCGACGCGGGACTATGCCGAGACCGAGACCGAGGCCATGCTGAACGTCATCGGTTGCTTCTTGCGCACCGAGACGTTTGACGCAAAGCTCGAGTTCGCCATGCGCGGATGGGGTCTGAAAGAACCAGCCATCCTTGCCCAAATCGCGCAGGCCGACCAGCGGCGGATCGCGGCGCTGACGGCGATGCTGGAACGCTGGGGCCACAGTCCGCAAGACGCCGACGTGCGGGCGCGGACGATCTATCTGGTGCAGATTGGCTATATTTCGTTGCAGGTTGACGAGACGATCGAAACCCGTCTGACCCGCATCCCGAACTATGTTGAAATCTACACAGGTCATCCGGCTGAACCGCGCGAGATCGCCCGGTTTCGCGGGCGGTTCGGACTCGACATGCCGGCAAACTGAAACGGATACGAGCGCTTCGAGCCGGAACCGCGTCACAGGTTCCAGCGGGGCTTCGAGCGCAATCCGCCCCGCCGTCGTCACGCAGTCGAGCCTGCCGTCCACCAGCCGCAATTGCCACAGGTCGGTGGCCGCGATCACCTGCACCGCCGCGCCGTGCAGCGTCGGGAACATCGACAGCGTCAGGCTGAAGCACGAATGTCCGGCAAGCCCCGGATGCCGCACCTCCATCGCCGAACCGATCCGCACCGGCTGGCTGCGCCCCGGATAGTTCCCGGCGAATGTGGCCGCGACTGTTTCAGTCTGCAGGCCCGGACCGTCGCGGTGATCGTCAAGGCACCAAAGGCGCACCAGATCGGCACGGTATCCAGCAACGCCGGGACCCATGCGCGCCGGTCGCCGACACGCAGGGCCGCGTGCTTGCCGGCCACCGGCAGCGTGCGGAATGCCCGCAGCAAACGTTGCAGCGCCGGGCTGTGATGGCCAAGAGGGCAGGCACGGAACTCGGCCGCCAGCGCGGGATCTGCAAGCAGGGGCCAGCTCATGGCTTACGCCGCCTTTCCAAGACGCTGGATCGCCGCCAGCAAAGTTCGGGTGTATTGATGCGTCGGCTGCGCGAAGATTGTCTCGGTCGGGCCAGTCTCGACGATGCGGCCGGCCTGCATCACAGCCACGCGGTCTGCCAGCCGCCGCACGACTGCCAGATCGTGCGAGATGAACAGCATCGCCATCCGCCGCTCGACCCGCACCCGCACCAGAAGGTCAATGATCCGGGCCTGCACCGAGACATCCAATGCTGACAGCACTTCGTCACACAACAGCACTTTCGGCTCGGCCAGCAGTGCGCGGGCTATTGCAACACGCTGGCGTTGGCCGCCCGAAAGCTGCGCCGGGTTGCGGTCAAGATATGCCGGTTCAAGCTCCACCTCGGCCAGAGCTGTGGCCGCCCGATGCCGCGCCTCGGGTCCGGTAATGCCATGAAACACCGCCAGCGGCCTTTCGAGCACCTGCGCGACGGTCTGTCGCGGGTTCAGGGAGGCGTCGGGGTTCTGAAAGATGTACTGGATGTCGCGCAGATCGGTCCCGTCGCGTGCCCGCAGGCGTGGGGCCAGCAGCCGACCCTCAAGCAGCACCTCACCCGCCAAGGGCGAAATCAGCCCGCAGATCGCCCGCGCAGTGGTTGATTTGCCCGAACCGCTTTCGCCGATCAGTGCCAGCGTCTCGTCAGGAGCGAGAGCCAGACTGACATCGCGTGCCACAACCACGGGGCTGCGCGCCCAAGGCAGTCCTCTGCGGGCATAGCCGATGGTCAGATCGGTGGCAGTCAGGATCGGCGGCGCTGCGGCCGGGCGCTTTGGGGCGCTGGCGTCGGGGTCGGGCACTGCGGCGATCAGCTCGCGGGTGTAAGCCATGCGCGGGTGTGAAAAGAGCGCGCGCGCGGCACCGCTTTCGACCAGTACGCCTTGGTGCATCACCCCGATCCTGTCGGCGATGGACGACAGAAGCGGCAGGTCATGCGTAATGTAGAGCATCGCCACCCCGTGCTCGGCGCGCAAATCCCGCAGCAGCGCAATGATCTGTCGCTGGATCGTCACGTCCAGTCCGGTGGTCGGTTCGTCGAGCACGATCAGTGGCGGTCGGCAGGCCAGCGCCATGGCGATCGTCAGACGCTGCTGCTGGCCGCCCGACAGCTGATGCGGAAACCGCCGCAGCGCCCCCGCCGGATCGGCGATACCAACGTCGCGCATCAGATCGAGACAGCGTAAGGTGATCTCCGCCGACGACAGGTTGGTGTGCCGCCGCAGGCCCTCGGCCAGTTGTACGCCGGCACGCATCGCCGGGTTCAGTGCGGTCGTCGGATTCTGCGGCACAAAACCCACGCGCACGCCGCGCAGGCGCGACAACGCGCGCCGCGGGAGTGCCAACACGTCTTGGCCCTCGACCAGTATCCGTCCCGTCGACGCCCGCGCGTTCGCGGGCAGATAACCGAGGGCGGCCAGCCCCAGCGTGCTTTTGCCCGAACCGCTTTCACCTACCAACCCGAACACCTCGCCGGGGGCAATCTCCAGCGTCACCTCGGAAACCGCGCGCGACCAGCCCGCTGCCGTAAGATAGTCGATTGACAGGCCCTCCACCGAAAGAAGCTGCGTCATCGCAGGCTCCCGCGTTTTCCCAACATGGCCGACAGGCCCTCGGTGAAAAAACCGAGCCCGATGACTAGCGATGCCAGCATCAGCCCAGGCCCGAACACCGCCATCGGCTGTGCCGTCATCAAGTTGCGATACTCGGCCATCATCAGCCCCCATTCCGGTGTTGGCGGTCGCAGCCCGAAGCCGAGAAACCCCATTGTGCCGATCAGCACCGGCGCATAGCCGGCCCGCACCGCGAATTCGACCAGCAGGACGCCTGAGGCATTGGGTAAAACCTCGCGTCGCGCGATCGACCATGTGCCTTCGCCGCGCAGCCGCGCTGCCAGCACGTAATCGCGCGTCACGATGTCGGTGGCCGCCGCGCGCGCCATCCGCGCGATCCGAGGCAGATAAACCGCCGCAACCACTCCGATCAGCAGCACCGGCGAGCCCTGCAGCCCCGGCCCGGCCAGCGACACAATCAACAGGGCGAAGATCAGGAACGGGATCGCCAGCACTGCCTCGGTCAGTCGCATCAGCACCTCGTCGATCCTCCCGCCGATGGTGCCCGAGATCAAACCGATTGCAGCACCAAGGGCCATGCCGATCACCGTGCCACTGATCGACAACGTGATCACGATCCAACCACCAGCCAACACACGGCTCCAGATATCGCGACCAAGCTGATCGGTGCCGAAGGGATGCGCGAGGCTGAAGCCCTGCACCGGCGGTCCGGTCATCATCATTGCCTGCGGGTAGGGCGCGATCCACGGGCCGAAGACCGCCAGCACGACATGCACCGCCAACATCGCCGCGCCCAGACGGAACGCCACCGGCGTCCTCTGCCACCGGCCGGTAACCGGGATCGCGGTCATGATTTCACCCGCAAGCGCGGGTTCACCAGCAACGCCCCCAGATCGGCAGCAAGGTTCGCCAACACGAATAGAGTCGCCGCTACCAGCACCCCAGCCGAGATCACCGGCAGATCGCGCATTTGCAGCGCATCAACGAGCATCGAGCCGAAGCCGGGAAAGCCGAAGACCTTCTCGACCACGACCACGCCGCCGATCATGAAGGCGACGTTCAGCGCGGTCGCGTTCATCCAGGGGATCAGAGCGTTCGGCAACACATGCCGCCACAAGATGCGCGACTCGCTCAGACCCTTCAGTTCGGCAAGCAGCACATGGTCCGATTGCAGGATCTCGATCAGGCTTTCGCGCAAAAGCCGTGTGCCATAGGTGGCCATCAGGATTGCCAGCGTCAGCGACGGCAGGAACAACGCATGCAGCCAGGCACCCCAGCCCATCCCTGAGGAGAGTTGGACGATAGGCGGAAACAGTGGCAGCCAGACCGCAAGCCCGAACAGCAGCAGCGTCGCGAAGAGGAATTCCGGCGTTGAAAGGATCAGCACCGTCAGCGCCGACAGCGTCCGGTCAAGCCGCCGGTCGGGATGGCGCGCCTGCATCATTGCCGGCAGGATCGACAGCGGCACATAAAGCAGCAGCGCAATCCCCGCCAGCGCCAGCGTGTTTTTCAACCGCGGCAGCAGTTGCTCGGTGACTGGCTTCTGCCCGGAAAACGATTTGCCCAGATCGCCCTGCAGCACGCCCCCTGCCCAGTCGAGATAGCGTCGGACCAGCGGCGCATCGAGGTTCATTTCCTGGCGCAAACGATCTTTTGCTGTCTCCGACGCCTCACGCCCCAGTATGCGGGCGGCAGCGTCGCCCGGCAGGCCCTGCACCGCCCCGAAGATGATCATCGACACCAGCACCAGTGTCAGCGTCGAGGCAGCGATCCGGGTCAGGATCAAATGCAGAAAGGACATGGCGCTGCGCCTTTGTCATTGAACGGCCCGGCCCGGCTTGCGTGCCGGGCCGGGCTCAGCCTCAGTTCGCCCGATCGGCGCAGGTGAGGGTTTCGTAGTTCAGGATCGAGGCCGAAGGATGCGGCACGAAACCGTCGCAGCCAGCGCGCAGCACCGCGACATCGGTGAAAAAGACCGGGATGATCAGCCCGCCATCGGCAGCAAGGATCGCCTGCGCCTGCTTCACCATTTCGGCGCGCTTGGCCGGATCAACCTCGGTGCGGGCGTCGATCACCAGTTCGTCGTAGTCGGCGTTCTTCCAGTTGCCCTCGTTGTACTCGGCGTCTGAGAGGAACGTATAGGCCAGCGCCTCGGGTACCGAACGACCGTTCCAGCTGGAAACAAAAAAGGGCGTCTTCATCCAGATCACATCGAAGTAACTGTCGGCCGGGTTGTTGACCACGTTGACCGTGATGCCCGCCTCGGCTGCCATCTGCTGATAGACCTGCGCCAGAAGAACATAGCTTGGCCCCGCCTCGGCGGTGTTCAGATCTACGGTGATGCCATCCGGATAGCCAGCCTCCGCCAGCAGGGCCCTGGCCTTGGCGACGTCACGCGGCATCGTCTCGGCGGTCAAGGCCATCGGGTTGGTCGGGGCGATTGGGGTGTCATTGCCGGGTACGCCATTGCCCAGAAGCACGGTATCGACCACAAGCTGACGGTCTACCACCGCCTTCATCGCTTGGCGCACCCGCACGTCGTCAAAGGGCTGCTGGTCGGTCTGCATCGACAGATTGATGTAGCCGCCCGCCGCCGCCGCAGGAACCACTTTGACCCGCGCATCGCCGCCCAGAGTGGTCACGGTAGCCGGTCCGGCCGAAACGATCAGATCGACCGATCCGGACTGGATCGCGGCGATCCGGCTGACCTCTTCGGTGATCACCTTGAGGTCGATGCAGGCCGCGATTGGTAAACCCGCGCGCCAATAATTTGGATTACGCTGAAAGACGCGCGTATCCTGTGCGAGGTCATAGACATCCTGGATGAATGGTCCGGTGCCGATGCCCGTTGCCTTCAGCACTTCCGACGTCGCGCCATCCTGCACGATCATCGTGTATTTGTTTGAAATCAGCAGCGGCAGTTCGGCGACCACGTCTTTGGTGGTGAAAGTTACAGTGTGATCGTCCACAGCCACGATTCCGGCGGGGTCGAGAAACCCCAGCAGCCCCGCCCCGGGCGAGCCTGTCGCCGGGTCAATCAGGCGCTTGAAGCTCCAGACCACATCCGCCGCAGTCAGTGGCTTGCCGTCGTGAAAGGTCACTCCCTGTTCCAGCTCAAACGTCCAGGTCTTGCCATCCTCCGAAACTGACCAGGCCTTGGCAAGTTCTGGGATCGGCTGGTAATCTGCGTCAAGGTTCACCAGCTTGTTGAACACGAGGTTCTGCTGATAACTGTCGTCGTTAAGGTTGTTGAAGGCCGGATCCAATGTGACGGCTGGGCCCCCGCCCTCGGTCCCGATCACGCGCAGGCATTCGGCGGCAGATCCGTGGGTGGCAGTAAGCGTCAGTGCAAGCACTGACCCGAGAAGTGTCCTTTTCATGTCTTGTCTCCCTGTTCTGATTGTTTTGGTTCCGTCTCGTCGCCGTCTATTTCTGGTCCGCGCAGCATCGCGCGCACCATGACTTCGGCCGCCTCGGACAGTTCAGCCGCCACTGCTGCCCGGGCCGCCTTGCCGTCCCCGCTCGCCATCGCCGTCAGTACTTCTTCGTGATGGTCGAGCCCTTGCCCCAGAGTGAATTCCGTTCGCATCGCGTTCAGATAGGGGCCGGCCCGAAGCCAGAGCCGCTCGATCAGCGGCATCAGCAGCGGCGAGCGCGCGGCGCCGTACAGAGTCATATGGAACTCGAAATTCCAGGCCAGATAATGCTGTGATTTTTCCGCACCGTCGAAGCTGGTCAACTTGGCCTGAAGCCCATGCATGCGTTTCAGTTCTTCTTCGCTGATCCGGTCGGCGGCCCATTCCGCTGCTTGCCCCTCGATCGCGCAGCGCACGCGGCGCAGGTCCATCAGCTCCTCAACTCCGCGCAGCGGAACCCGGGCGCCGCGGTAAGGCTCGTCAGACAGCGCCCCTTCGGCCACCAGCCGTTGCAGTGCCTGGCGCACTGGCAGCGTGCTGGTGTCGAAACGGTCGGACAGGTGTTTGACCACCATCCGATCACCGGGTCGAACGTCGCCGCGCATGAGCTCCAAACGCAGATGCTGATAGATCGGCTCATGACTCAGCGAAAGGCTTTGGTCGAAACTGTCATCCGGCATTGGCAGCCCCCAATGCGGCGGAACCAGCAGGCGCGGCGATGCCGAGAAGGGCGCGCGCCTCGTCGGGTGTCGCGGCGCGATGGCCAAGGGTTTCCACAAGGCGAACCGCGTCTTCGACAAGCTCGGCATTGGTGGCAAGGACGCCGCGACGCCGGTAAAGATTGTCCTCGAGCCCGACGCGGACATTGCCCCCAAGAAGCACGGACTGCGCGGCCACCGGGAATTGTTCGGCCCCCGCGCCGAAGGCGACCCACTGCGCACCCGCAGGCAGCATCGCCCGCAGCGCAAGCATCGTCGCGGCGTCCGAAGGCGCCCCCCAGCGCAGCCCCAAGGCGAATTGGAACAGCGGTGGCGGTGCCACAAGGCCCGCATCCACCAGATGGCAGGCCAGCCGCATATGACCGAAGTCAAAGACCTCCAACTCTGGCTTCACCCCGAGATCGCGCATCTGCGCGGCCATCTGCAAGATCATCGGCGTGGTGCTGAGGTAGATCTCGTCGCCCATGCCCGAGTTGAAGCTGCCGCAGTCAAGGCTGCACATTTCAGGACGCAAAGCCATGATATGCGCCATCCGCGTGGTTGCGCCGACCAGATCGGTGCCCTGGGCTGGCGGAAGGGGCGTTTCGCCGCCGAAAATAAGCTTGCCCCCCATGCCGGCGGTAAGGTTGACGATCACCCCAGTGTCTGCGGCGGCAATGCGCTCGGTCACTTCGCGGTAAAGCGCCACTTCGCGACTGCCCTTGCCGGTGGCCGGGTCGCGGACATGGATATGGACGATGGAGGCCCCGGCGGCAGTAGCGGCCAGTGCGTTCGCGGCGATCTGTTCGGGGGTGACCGGTACATGCGGACTGCGGTCCGGGGTGTCGCTGTCGCCAGTCAGGGCGCAGGTGATAATGACGGGCCGCATCATGCCACCGCCTTCGGCAGAATCGACCGATGGTCGCCCAGAAATCGGTCGAACGCGTTCAGAAGGCCGTCGGTATCGGTTCCGGTGTGGGGCAGCGCGAGTGCAATCATTCCGCGAGGCGTCACATATTGCCCCGCCAGCATCATCTCGAGGAACCACAACTTGCCGGGCCGGCGATCCGCCGCCTCGACCGCCTCTGGGGTCACCTGATCCGCAGGCAGGAAATGGAGGTTGAAAAGTGAGCCGAAGCCGGTGGTGCAGGCGGCAACGCCATGCGTGTCGATCCGATTCTGCATGCCGACCCGCAGCGCGTCCCCGAGCGCGTTGAATCTTTCCGACGCCTCACGGGTCAAAACCTGGGACAATCCTGTATAGCCGGCGGTCATGCTGAGAATGTTGTTGTTGAAGGTGCCGCCGTGGCCAAAAGACTGCGGCGCCGTTGGATCGAAGTGACGCATCAGGTCTTCGCGCCCGCCGAATGCGCCGAAACTGGCCCCGCCGCCGATGTATTTGCCAAGCGTCATCAGATCGGGCACGACCCCCGTGATTGCCTGCATTCCGTTGAAATGCTGGCGCGAGGTCATGACCTCGTCAAAGATCAGTAGTGCCCCGATTTCCTGCGTGACACGGCGCAACATCGACAAAAAGGCATCTGTCGCCCGGATGCAGCCGCCGCCGCCCAGCATCTGTTCCAGAATGACGGCAGCGATACTGTCCTTGTTGGCGCGCAGCAGCGCCTCGGTGCCCTCCACATCGTTGTAAGTGGCGAAGACATAGGGGAACGGCAGATTCAGTACCGAGCCGCCATGGCCGAAAGACAGCACACCGCCGTGATAGCCTTCATGAAAAACCATCACCTTGTCGCGTCCAGTAATCGCCCGCGCCGCCGACAGGGCCATGATGTTGGCCTCAGTGCCGGAGTTGCAGAACCGCACCTGTTCAAGGGCAGTGAAGCGGGCAACCAGTTCTTCGGCCAGGCGCGCCTCGTAGGTGTTGGGCCCACCAAGGGCGACACCATTGCCGATTGCCTCGGTCATGGCGGCCATAATGGTGGGGTTCGAGTGGCCGTAAAGGCCGGCAGAATACTCACTGACAAAATCGGCATAAAGGTGACCGTCAAGGTCGGTGACATGCACGCCTTCGCCCTTGGTCAAAGCCACCGGAAAGGGTTCATACCACAGGACCGAGCGGGTGTTGCCTCCGGGCATGCTTTCCCGCGCCTTCAGATGGCGTGCCTCGCTTGCCGGATTTGCGGCGACATAGCGCGCCGTGGCTTCGGCGACGGCTGAATCGAGATCCCTGTTGCGTCGAACGTCGTCCATTCGATTCCTCCAGATAGATGTAGATAGTTGATCAACTTTTGCTCCAGACTGAGAGTTGAGTCAATAATATTGTCATATCCGCGTCGCGCGGAGAGCCCCGATACGCCATCTAAAAATCTTCGTTTCTGTTCTAAATCATCGTGTTAATCACCGAAATCTTACTAGGATTCTTCTGAGGAGGGATACATCACAAGATGGACAATCATAAATAGTTGATCAAATCATGTTCCCGTCCGATCCGAAGCCCGCTTCACGCTGGACCTGATGCGCCGGAGCTTGAATTCGGCCGATGCTCGGCAATGTCACTGCACAGCACGCCGCCGCACGCCCAATTGGCAGCTTCGACTTCCTGGATAATGATGTTCACTTCGCTTGCCTCGCCACCACAGTGTCTGACAAATACTTCGGTCATCTCCCTGGTCATGTTTTGCTTTTGGTCGATACTGCGGCCCTTTAGCAGTTGGACCTGAATCATTGGCATGGGCTCACTCCGCTCTTTGGCATCGGTAAGGGTTTCGAATATTCTCTTCTCTTGCAGGAAGACATCATTCTCTCGGTGTTTCGTTCGCGCGTTGGATCTCACAATTTTCATTGTATGCGACCGCGAGGCTTCCTGTCACTGTCACAACTCGAATCCAATTTTTGCCGCGACTTTCAAGATTCCAGCTTGGCTGTCAAAAGCGCAGCAAGAACATCCATAACCATAGCCATCACCATCACCATCTGCCTGCCTTTGCCATCACAGAGAAGTTTGGTATCATTAAGGATTTTGGAGTTCGCCAGCCGAGCGACCTTGAAATTCGAGTTAACCTGAAGATTCACCCACGCGATTCTCGTAACTTGCCGAGTTATGGACAAACCTCCAGCAGATATGCATCCCACGCCAAAACGCCAAAATCAGGGTCGATTCAGTTTCATGCAAGTTCCATCGGATGGCGCGAGTCATTCTTCATTTCGGTTGGGGAACGCCAATAACCACCCCCTGCTTCATGACGGCCGGATTGTAGGCCTTGCGGGCGAATACTTCATGCACCATTGGCTCGAACAGCTCGATCGACTCGCTGATATAATCGGGATCAAATGACGACTGGTCCCACCGTTCGCAAAAATCCACGCAGGATTTATAAAAGGGGTTTTCCTTGTACTTTTCTCTTTGGTTCGGGTTCATGCCATAGTGCTCGCCATAGTACACCATTTGGAACAGACCATGGTGCTTGACGACCCAAGCCACTTCTTCGCGGACAAACGGCCGAATGACCAAGGCAGCGAACTCATCATGGTTTTGCGGCGCCAGATTGTCGCCGACATCATGAAGCAGACCGCCAATGATCCAGTCGATATCCGCACCGTCCCGATAGGCGCGCGTCGCCGTTTGCAATGAATGCTCAAGACGGGACACTTGATATCCGGGGAGGCTTACGTCGTCGCCCAGTGTCCGAAGTTCTCGCATCAGAAAGTCAGCCGTGAATTTGTGATGTTCCCTGTCGAGGTCCTGAAGAAATAGGTATTCTTCCTTTGTGCCATCTTTCATCTGG
>JBBSBK010000078.1:0-18200 GCA_038251315.1 Rhodobacterales bacterium
CGGTCGCCAAGGATCGCGCCAGGTCGTTGATCGCGGTGCGCACGGCATTGGTCATTTCGACATCGCCGCCGGGGTTCATCATAGCATAGCTGACCCGGCTCATCAGGTCTTCGCCAAACCGGATCTGCGGGTTCATCACACCCGCGCTGGCTTTGACTGTGCCATTGCGCAGGTCGGTAAGATGCGCGGCGATGGTGGTCGACCCAAGGTCGATGGCAAGGCCGTAAATGCGCCCCTCGTGAAAGCCGGGAAAGATGTCGAGCAGGCGATGGGCAGAATCGCGATGGCCCTTGTTCAGGGCGACCGTCACTTGCCATTTGCCCTTGCGCAGGGCCGGCTGCAGCTTGCGCAGGACGGCCAACGGGGCCTTGATCGTGCCGACGCCCCATTGCGCCTTGAGGGCGTCGGCAAGCCGTTCGAGATCGCCCGAGGGTTCATGCATGTCGGGTTCCTGCACCTCCACGAAGTAGAGCTTCGTCGCCGGGTCCATGACGATGGTGCGCTCGCTCGCCTCCTTGCGCACGACCTGCCGGTGGACCTGGGATTCGGGCGGCACATCGATCACCACGTCGCCCTGCACGGTCGCCTGACAGCCCAGACGCCGCCCCTTGGGCAGGCCGCGGATGCTGTCATAGCGTTCCTCGACGCTGTTCCAGGCCGACAGGGCATCCTTGGCGACGGTGACGCCGTGCTTGGGGAATTCTCCGTAGGCCGGGGTGATCTGGCATTTTGAACAGATACCCCGCCCGCCGCAGACGGAATCAAGGTCGACGCCAAGCTGGCGCGCCGCCGTCAGGATCGGTGTCCCGGTCGGAAAATTCCCCCGTTTGCCCGAAGGGGTAAAGATGACGAGGGGGTCGGTGCTCATGCCTCAGGCCTTGTTTTTCGCGTGTTGACGGGAAGATAGCGGAATTGCGGGCGGGCGGAAGGGCGAAGGCGTCACAAGGCGGTGCCTTAGCGGCATCGCACGTGATCTGGACGACGCGCCGGTGGCGCGACACGCTGTTTTGGACCCGTAAACCGTCGCTTGACGTGCCGCGCAGAACGTCAGGTCAAGGCGCGACTCTTGAGCCTCGGCGGGAGTATTCCGGGCCAAAAGAAGCGGCAAGAGGGAATTGTTGGTGCCGCCCCTTTCGCAGATGCAGTATCCGTGCAATAGCGACGTGCCAAATGAAGCGATCCATGGAGGTGTCCCAATGGAGATTCGTGAGGCCTTCACATTCGATGATGTACTGCTGGTTCCGGCCGCCTCGTCGGTGCTGCCATCGACTGCGGATACCCGCACCCGCGTCACCCGGTCGATCGCGATGAATATCCCGCTGCTGTCCAGCGCGATGGATACCGTGACCGAAAGCCGGATGGCCATCGCCATGGCGCAAGCGGGCGGGATTGGTGTCATCCACCGCAATCTGGATATCGAAACACAGGCGCGCGAGATTCGGGACGTCAAACGGTTCATTTCGGGAATCGTCGACAGCCCGATCACCCTGACCCCGGAACAGACGCTGGCCGACGCCAAGATCTTGATGGAGCGCTACCGCGTGACCGGTTTTCCGGTCGTCGGGGCGAACGGTCTGGTCGTCGGGATCGTCACCAACCGCGACATGCGCTTTGCGCAGGACGACGCGACCCCGGTCAGCGTGATGATGACGTCCGACAATCTGGCGATGCTGACCGAACCCGCCGACCTTGACGAGGCCCGCAGCCTGATGCAGGCGCGGCGGATCGAAAAGCTGCTGATCACCGATGGCAAGGGCAAGCTGACCGGGCTATTGACCCTGAAGGACAGCGAACAGGCGGTGCTGAACCCGCAGGCCTGCAAGGACGCTTTGGGCCGCCTGCGCGTCGCTGCCGCATCGACAGTGGGGGATGCGGGGTATGAGAGGTCGCAGGCCCTTGTCGATGCCGGTGTCGACATGATCGTCATCGACACCGCACATGGCCATTCCGAGGGCGTCGCGCGGGCCGTCGAACGCGCCAAGATGCTGTCGAACGAGGTTCAGGTGGTTGCAGGCAACGTCGCCACGGCCTCGGGAACGCGGGCCTTGATCGACGCAGGCGCGGATGGCGTCAAGGTCGGGATCGGGCCGGGGTCGATCTGCACCACGCGGATGGTTGCGGGCGTTGGCGTGCCCCAGTTGTCTGCGATCATGGATGCCGCATCGGGTGCCGGCGACGTACCCGTCATCGCTGACGGCGGCATCAAGTTTTCCGGCGATTTCGCCAAGGCGATCGCGGCGGGCGCATCCTGTGCGATGGTCGGCAGCATGATCGCGGGGACCGACGAAAGCCCCGGCGATGTGATCCTTTATCAGGGTCGCAGTTTCAAAAGCTATCGCGGCATGGGGTCTTTAGGGGCGATGGCGCGGGGGTCGGCTGACCGCTATTTCCAGATGGATGCCGCCAGCGACAAGCTCGTGCCGGAGGGCATCGAGGGACAGGTGCCTTACAAGGGGTCTGCCCACGCCGTCATTCACCAACTGGTCGGGGGATTGCGCGCCGCGATGGGCTATACCGGCTGCGCCACCGTCGAAGAGATGCGATCCAATTGCACCTTCGTCAGGATCACCGGGGCCGGCCTGCGCGAAAGCCATGTGCATGATGTGCAGATCACCCGCGAAAGCCCGAACTACCAGGTCGGCTGATGCGGGCAGGCGCCGGTTCCACGCTGATGTCGGCATGACCCCGCAGGGGCGGGTGGCCGCCGCGATAACGGTCCTCGACCTTGTCTTGGCGGGCGAGGCTGCCGAAAAGGCTCTGATCGGTTGGGCGCGCGGGGCGCGTTACGCGGGGTCGGGTGACCGGGCGGCGGTGCGCGACCATGTGTTCGATGCGCTGCGTGCCAAACGGTCAATGGCGGCTCTGGGCGGGGCGATGACCGGGCGCGGGTTGATGATCGGGCTTTTGCGCCGCGCCGGGATTGATCCGTCAGACTTGTTCAATGGGCACGGCCATGGACCGCCACCGCTGCTTGCCGTCGAAACGCCGCAGAAGATGCCGCTAACCCCGGCAGAAAGCGGCGACCTGCCCGACTGGCTTTATCCGCCGTTTGCTGAGGCCTTGGGCGCCGATTGCGACCCGGTTCTGGCCACAATGCAGACCCGCGCGCCACTGTTTCTACGGGTTAATCTGTCGCGGATCGACCGCTCGGATGCGCAAGCGGCGCTGGCCGCTGACGGGATCGGGGCGCGGCCTCATCCTGACGTAAGCACCGCCTTGGAGGTCATTGAAAACTCGCGCAAAGTTTCTTCGTCTACAGCATACCTGACAGGGCAGGTCGAGGTGCAGGATGCGTCGTCGCAGGCCGCGGTGCTGGCCCTGCCACTGGCGCCGGAGCATCGGGTGCTGGATTATTGCGCGGGCGGTGGCGGCAAGGCGCTGGCGCTGGCCGACAGGGCGCGTCTCGACATCATTGCACATGACAGTGCGCCCCGACGAATGGCCGATCTCGAGATCAGAGCGGCGCGCGCCGGGGTCAGGATCGGTATTCTGAACGGCGATCCGGCGACGGCGGGACTTTTCGATCTGGTGGTCTGCGACGCGCCCTGTTCGGGCAGCGGGACATGGCGGCGCAGCCCCGATGCGAAATGGCGGCTGACGCCCGCTGCGCTGGCCGACCTGACCCGTTTGCAGGCCACGATCCTTGACCTGGCGGCGGACCGTGTCGACGCAGCGGGGACGCTGGCTTACATGACCTGTTCGGTGCTGGACGCAGAGAATTCCGCTCAGGTCGCGGGGTTCCTGGCGCGCCGTCCCGGCTGGCGACTGGTCAACACCTCGCGCTGGTTGCCGGGGCCCGGCGGCGACGGCTTTTTCCTGGCCGTCCTGCAACCGGGTCGAGGGCAACCTTAAGTTGCAAATCGGTGGCCTTTTCCGCATGCTCCGGCGGGAGTTAATCGACAGTTAACGTTTATGCAGTCGATTGGCAGGAACGAATCATGAAGGGCAGCAGGGCAGTGTCGCAGGCTGACATCGTGACAGGCACGCGGACAGAGGGCCTGGCGGGAATCGGGACCGCGACAACCAGCCGTATCTTGCGCTCGGCCGGATTGATCCTGCTGGCCGGGCTTGTGAGTCTTGGCATGTCGGGGCTGACGTCGGATGTGCGACTGGTGTTGGGGCTGCAGATTGGCGGCGTCATGCTTGTTGCCTCAACACTGCTTTTGCTTGCGCGGCATTTGCTGGGAAGAAGCGGCGCCACTCACCTGCACGGCACGGTGGCAAGGCTGATCGAACATGATCCGACCCCCAGCTACCTGACCGATGCCGATGGGACCTTGCAGGTCTGCAACGCCGCTGCGCGGGTGCGCAGGGGCGGCGATGATCCGGTGCCGCAGACGTTGATCGCCAGTCTGGCGGATCTGTTCGCCAATCCCGGCGCAGTGCTCTTTCGGCTGCAGGCCCGTGCACAGGCGTTGGGAGGCGGACGCGAGGATATCGTGACCCGCCGCGGCCGGTTCCGGTTGTCGGTGCATCAGGTCGGTGCCGCCGCCTTTCTCTGGCGTCTGGAGGATTTGACGGACGGGCAGGGCGCGCGGGGCGTTGACGGGGTCGGCCTGCCGATGCTGACGGCGGGGCCTTCAGGTACAGTTCTTTATATGAACGAAGCGTTGCGCCGGATGATCGGGGCGCGGGTCAAATCCCTCGACCGGATGTTCACGACCCTGCCGCTCGTGTCGGGCCGGGTTTATCAGGTCGAAGGGGTCGACGGACCGGCAGATTGCCTTTTGGCAATCGTGTCGCGCACCGGCGGGCGGCAGGAAATCTATCTGTTGCCGGCCGATGCGGCAGCGGCGGCACGGGCCCGGCCGGCCGACTGGGACGCGATCGAGGATTTGCCGGTGCCGCTGCTCAAGGTTGCTGTGACGGGTGAAATCCTTGCCTCGAACCGGGAGGCGCGCGATCTGCTTTGCGCCGAGATCGAAAACGGCACCCGGCTGTCGGACCTGCTCGAAGGTCTCGGGCGGCCGATCATCGACTGGCTGCAGGAGGTCGGTGCGGGCCGGGGCACGGGCGCTGCGCAGTTCCTGCGCGGCACCGATGACCAGCAGGACGTTTTTGTGCAGGTGACTCTGAACCCGGCGGGGCAAGGCCAGTCGGCGCATCTGATCGCGGTGCTGAACGATGTTACTGCACTGAAATCGCTTGAGGCGCAGTTTGTCCAAAGCCAGAAGATGCAGGCCATCGGCCAGTTGGCGGGCGGCGTCGCGCACGATTTCAATAACCTGCTGACGGCGATTTCCGGGCATTGCGATCTTCTTTTGTTGCGTCACGATCCGGGCGATCAGGATTATTCTGACCTGATCCAGATCCATCAGAACGCCAATCGCGCCGCCAGTCTTGTGGGTCAGCTGCTGGCATTTTCCCGCAAGCAGAACCTGCGCCCCGAAGTGGTCGACCTGCGCGACACGCTGGCCGATCTGACGCATCTGCTGAACCGCCTGGTGGGTGAACGGGTGATGCTGACGCTGAACCACGATCCGGGACTGCTGCCGATCCGCGCCGACAAGCGACAGCTGGAACAGGTCATCATGAACCTGGTCGTCAACGCCCGCGACGCGATGCCCAGCGGCGGCGAGATCAAGGTCGAAACCGAGAACCTGACACTGCCCGAACCGATCGAACGCGATCACGCCAGCATTCCGGCCGGGCGTTATGTGCTGGTCAAGGTGATTGACGAAGGGCACGGCATTCCGCCGGAAAAGATCGGCAAGATTTTTGAACCCTTCTATACGACCAAAAAGACGGGCGAGGGCACGGGCTTGGGGCTGTCAACGGCCTATGGCATCGTCAAACAGACCGGCGGGTTCATTTTCGTCGACAGCGAGGTCGGGGTGGGAACGGTTTTCACACTCTATCTGCCGGTCAATAACCTACCCGCCGAGGTGCCAGCGTCACAACCTCCGGTGATCGCGGTGGCGGTGCCGAATGTCCTGCACGGCGACGGTGTGGTTCTCCTCGTCGAGGATGAAGCGCCGGTCCGTGCCTTTGCCAGCCGGGCACTTCGCTTGCGCGGTTACACCGTGCTTGAGGCCGACAGCGCCGAGGCGGCGCTGGACATGCTCGCCGATCCTGAACTTTTGGTCGATCTGTTCGTGACCGATGTCATCATGCCGGGCAAGGACGGCCCGACCTGGGTGCGCGAGGCGCTGGAACAGCGTCCGGCGACCAAGGTGGTGTTCGTGTCCGGCTATGCCGAGGATGCATTCGGCGAACACCAATCGCTGATCCCGCAATCGGTATTCCTGCCCAAGCCGTTTTCGTTGGCCGAACTGACGGCGACGGTGCAGCGCCAGTTGTCCTGAGGCCGCGCCAGCCGAGTTGCACGATCCCCCGTGGCGGCGGATCACCCACCTTGGCGGTTGTCAGGTCGCCCGCGCGACCAGATGAGCAGCGCAGCCGGTCAGGGCGGCGTAATCGTCTTCGACCACGCTGACCGCGAAATTGCCCATGAAACCGGCAAAGCGGCCCTTGTCGCGAAACGCTTCGCCGAAACCGAAATCGTGCAGATAGGGGGCGAAGGCCCGCGCCACTCCACCACACAGAAACAAGCCGCCGAACGGCAGTTGCACCAGCGCAAGATTGCCCGCTACCGTCCCCAAAATCCGGGTGAATACCCGCGCCGCGTCGACTGAACGAGCATCGGACCGATCAGCGCAGGCGGCCATGATGTCTTTGGCCAGCGCCTCGCGCGGGTCGCCCGCTTCTGCCCCAAGCCAGCTATAAACGTGTTCGAGGCCGCGCCCCGACAGCACATCCTCGACCGAGGGGAACCCGTGCGCCGTCGCCACATAGGTGCAAAGCCGCATGTCGGCGTCGGTGCGCACCGGCAGGTTGACGTGGCCGCTTTCGGAGGGCGCCACCAGCCGTCCGAACTCGGTGTCAAAAACGGGGGCAGCGTTGAACCCGGTGCCAACACCGATCACCAGTTTGGCCGCATGGTTGCTCGGCTCCATCCCGGAAATCACGTTGCCCGACAGGATCGGGCGTAGCAGGGCGGGATCGATGTAGCCGATGGCGTGACCCTGGGCCTGCAGATCGTTCAGGATCGCCAGATTTTCGGCTTTGGTCGCGCGGCCCAGCACGTCCTTGTCGATGGTCCAGTCAAGGTTGGTCATCGTCGCACGGCTATCGCGGACCGGGCCGGCAACGGCAACGCAGGCGGCGATCGGATCGACCCCACCTTCGTCACCGATATATTGGGTAAGCACCGATTCAAGCCCCGGAAAGCCACTGTTGGCGTAGCGCCGGATCGTGCCTTCAAGCACCTGCCGACCGTTGGCAAGCGCCACCCGCGTATTCGTGCCGCCGATGTCGGCGACCAGCGAAAGGGTGTTTGCGGGATGAGCCATGTCGGGGTTCCTTTAACGCGCGAGTGCGGCCGCGAGGGCGTGATAGGATGCTTTGGGCAACCGCTTCAAGCTGTCAAAATCGACGTGGACCAGCCCGAACCGTTTTTCATAGCCAAACGCCCATTCGAAGTTGTCCAAAAGCGACCAGTAGAAGAACCCGCGCACGTTGGCCCCGTCGGCAATGGCGCGCAGCGCGGCCTGCATATGATCATCAATGAAACTGATCCGCTCAGGATCATAGACGGCCCCATTTTCCACCAAGTCATCCCATGCCATGCCGTTTTCGGTGACGTAAAGCGGCAGGTCGCCGACATAGTCCCGTGCCATCCGGGTCAGGAAATAGTGCAGGCCGTTAGGGAAAACTTCCCACCCCATCTGGGTTTTAGGGAGCGGGCCGGGTACTGGGGAGAGCGACGGCCAAGCGGCATTGGGGTCGGCGCGGATCAGGCTGCGCGTGTAGTAGTTGACGCCCAGCCAATCGGTCGGCTGGCTGATTTTCGCCATGTCCTCCTGCCAGTTATCCGGCATATGCCCGGCGAAACCGGTCAGAACCTCGGTCGGGTAAGTGCCTAGCGTCATACCTTCGATAAACCAGCGATTGGAAATGGCGTCCTGCAGGTTGGCGGCGGCGATGTTTTCGGGAGCATCGTCTACCGGCAGGGCGCCGTCGAAGTTCAGCACGATGCCGCAATTTTTCATCCCCGCCGCGCGCAGAGCCGTCATGCCAGTACCATGCGCGAGCATGATGTGGTGCATTGCCCGCGCTGTCGCGCGGATGTCGCGCAGGCCGGGGGCATGATGGCCGAGGAAGTGGGACAGCCAAGACACGCACCAAGGTTCATTGATCGTTGCGATTGCCTCCATCCGGCTGCCGATCCGGTCGGTGATCACGGCGACATAATCGGCAAAGCGCAGCGCCGTATCGCGGTTGGTCCAGCCGCCAAGGTCAGCGAAGTCAACGGGCAGATCCCAATGATAGAGGGTCTGGAAAGGTTTCAGCCCACGTTCCAGCATGCCATCGACAAGGCGGTCGTAGAAATCGAGCGCCACGGGGTTTGCGGTGCGCCCGTCGGGCATCACCCGCGCCCATGAGGTCGAAAAGCGATAGGCGTCCATCCCGGCGTCGCGCAGCAGGTCAAGGTCGGTGGGCCATTGGTGGTAATGGTCGCAGGCCGTCGCACCGGTTTCGGCGTTGACGACGTTGCCGGGGGTCGCAGCGAAGGTGTCCCAATGTGACGGGCCCGCGCCGCCAAAACGGCTGCCTTCAATCTGATAGGCGGCGGTGGCAGCGCCGAACAGGAAACTGGCGGGAAAGTCGGTACGGCGAAAATTCATGGTGCCTCCTGTTGCGGCGCCGGGCCGGTCGATCCGCCCACGACCAGTTCGGCCTCGAGCAGGATATTGGCGGCGGGGCGGTCCGGGGTAGCGATGTTCTGGAGCAGCATTTCAGCGGCCATCCGCCCGGCCTCGCGCACCGACGACCGGGTCGCGGTAAAGATCGGAACGGCGCCGCCGTTTTGCAGATAGGACAGCACATCGTCGTGGATGATGACCGACACGTCGCGTCCCATCCGCAGACCCAGGGCTTGGGTGGCGCGCCGCACGCCCACGCCGCAGATCATCGACGCGACAAGAAACGCGGATGGTGGATGCGGCCCGGCGAGCATGTCGCGGGCCGAGATATAGCCGAATTCTTCGGTCATTTCGCCGGACCGCATCAGACCGGGATCGGCGGTGATGCCACTTTCGCCGAGCGCGCCGGTATAGCCGAGACGACGCCGATGGGCGAAATCCATGAACTCAAGCCCGTTCACAAAGCCGATCCGGCGATGCCCGAGGTCGAGCAGGAACCCGGTCGCGCGGGCGAATGCCGACCGATTGTTCACATCCAGCCAACTATAGGGCAGAGTGATGCCACTAGCCCGGCCGTGCACGACAAAGGGCAAGCCGATGTCGTTCAGCAACGCGATCCGGGCGTCGTTCATCCGTGGAGCGTGGACGATGACTCCGTCGACGGCACGGCGCGCCCGCAAGGCGCGGTAGACTTGATCTTCGGCGGCGTCCTCGGCGATGGACAGGACCATTTCATAGCCGTTGCGGGCATAGGTTTCGCCGGCCCCGGCGATGAAATCGGCGAAGATCGGGTTGACCATTTCGTGCCGGGTCGAAGTCTGGATGACGTGGCCGATGGCCAGGGCCCGTCCGGTGGCCAGACCCTTTGCACGCGCCGAAGGGCGGTAATCATGCTGCTCTGCAGCGCGCTGAACCCGGGCGCGCGTCGCCTCGCTGACCTCGGGATAGCCGTTCAATGCCCGGCTCACAGTGGTTTGGCTTAGCCCCAGCTTGTGCGAAAGTTCTTTGAGATTCATCGACATGGCGGGCCAAAGCGCTTTCAAATTGAACCTCAGCTTACGCAAACCATGGATCATCGTCAAAGGGTTCCGGAACTGATTCAGGATGCTGCATCTGCAAAAAGGTCAGCAAATACTGACCCTTGCCAATCCGATGTTTGACAACGTCCTGAAATTGGGCAATTTTGGGTTGTATCCAAAGCGCTTTGAGGTTGATTCCGGGCGCGGAGGGCGGACATATCGCGCGGCAACGCGCATTTGGGAGGACTACCATGAAAAAGACACTGTTTGCCTCTGTGGCAACGGTCGCGCTGACGGCTGGCATGGCCCATGCCGAGGCGCATCTGATGTTCGCGCCCGGCGAAGGCGATTTCAACTGGGACAGCTATAACGCCTTTGCCGACGCCACCGATCTGGGCGGCGAACAGGTGACGGTATTCGGCCCCTGGCTGGGCCCGGATCAGGCCGCCATCGAGATCGTGCTGGCCTATTTCGCCGAGGCCGCCAATGCCGACGTGCGCTATGTCGGGTCCGACAGCTTTGAACAGCAAATCGTCATCGACGCCGAGGCGGGGTCGGCACCCAACGTCGCCGTGTTTCCGCAGCCCGGTCTGGCCGCCGATATGGCCAAACGCGGGTTCCTGGCACCCATCGCCGACGGCGCGTCGGACTGGATGGTCGAAAACTATGCCGCCGGCCAGTCCTGGGTCGATCTGGGTACTTACACCGACAAGGACGGCAACGACCACTTCTTTGCCTTTCCGTTCAAGGCCGACGTGAAATCGCTGGTCTGGTACGTGCCGGAAAACTTTGACGACGCCGGGTACGAAGTACCGACGACGATGGAAGATCTGAAGGCGTTGACCGAACAGATCGTCGCCGATGGCGGAACCCCCTGGTGCATCGGCCTAGGGTCGGGTGGTGCAACGGGCTGGCCTGCGACCGATTGGGTCGAAGACCTGATGTTGCGCACTCAAACCCCGGAAACCTACGACAAGTGGGTGACCAACGAACTGCCGTTCAACAGCCCTGAAGTGGTCGGCGCAATCGAGGAGTTCGGCTATTTCATCGCTGACGGTCGCGTTGCCGGGGGCACGGGTGCCGTCGCCTCGACCGACTTCCGCGACAGCCCCAAGGGCCTGTTTGATTCGCCGCCGCAGTGCTACATGCACCATCAGGCGTCGTTTATCCCGGCGTTCTTTCCTGAAGGCACGGTTGTCGGCGCAGACGGGGACGCGAATTTTTTCTACTTCCCCGCCTATGCCGACAAGGATCTGGGTTCGCCCGTTCTGGGTGCCGGAACGTTGTTCGCCATCACCAAAGACAGCCCTGCCGCGCAGGCCTTGATCACCTTCCTGCAAACCCCGATCGCCCACGAGGTGTGGATGGCCCAGCCCGATCAAGGTTTCCTGACACCTCTGACCACCGCCAACGCCGCGACCTATTCCAACGATACCAAGCGGGCGCTGGGTGAGATCCTGACCAACGCGACGACCTTCCGGTTCGACGGATCCGACCTGATGCCCGGTGGCGTCGGTGCGGGATCGTTCTGGACCGGGATGGTGGATTATGCCGGAGGCAAGTCCGCGCAAGAGGTGGCCGATGCCATTCAAGCGTCGTGGGATTCGCTGAAGTAAGACCCCTTGGGCGATCCGGGCGCAAAGTCCGGGTCGCCCCACCAAGCCAATCCAAGAATTGCGGCAATACCGGGGGGAGGGGATCATGAATCCCGCATTACAGGGTCTGTTGACCATCATCATCGGTGTCGGTGGATGCGTCAGTTATTTCTACTTTTCCAATATGTTTCTGGACAAGGTGCTATTTCCGACAAGAAAATTTTCTGAAGATCAATTAAGACCTCATCGATTAAAGACCGCCATATTTGTTGGGGCCTTTGTGTTCGCAATTGCGTTCGCGTTTCTGCTGCTTCCGTTACTTGTCCAGTGGATATCCTCAATTATCAAAGGCGATCCATTGACTGAAACGATAGTGGCTGCATTTGCACTACGTCGAATTGTTTTAGTATTGATAGTCGGCGGGCTGGGTTTCGGACTTGCATATTTGTTGGTTGGGGGTGGCCAACCAAACATTGGCCGCAACATCAACCGCGCCGAGATGATCCGCCCGTGGCTGTTCGTCGCCCCTGCTGTGTTGGCCCTTAGCCTGTATCTCGCCTATCCGGTGTTCGCGACGCTCTGGTATTCGGTCACTGATCGGTCAAAGGGCGATGCCTTTGTCGGCTTCGCCAACTATCGCCAGATGTTCAGCGAACCGAAATTCTGGGAGGCGATGAGCAACAACATGCTGTGGCTGATCGTCGTACCCGCCGCCGCCACCGCATTCGGACTTTTGGCCGCACAACTGACCGACCGGATCAGGTGGGGCCAGATCGCCAAATCCCTGATCTTCATGCCGATGGCGATTTCGTTTGTCGGCGCGGCGGTCATTTTCAAGCTGATCTATGACACCCGGCCCGTGGACAGCAACCAGATCGGTGTGCTGAACGCGGTCTGGCTGCTGTTCGACGGTGGGGTCGGGTCGGTGGTAATGCTGCGGATCGTTCCTGCCTTATGTCTGGCCGGGTTCGCCGCCATCGTCGGTTATGTCGGCTATATCTTTGCCCGCCCGATATTCGCGTCCGAAGAGAACGGCGGCGGCTGGGGGTTCATCGCGTTACGTGCACTGGTCGCAGTTGGCGCTGTCTGGCTGATCTGGCTGTCGCTGGGCAGCATATTCGGACTGTTTACCGCATCGTTCCCTTACGGTGAACCGCAGAATTGGCTGACCATTCCGTTCTGGAATTCCTTCTTGTTGATGGTCGTGCTGATCTGGATCCAGACCGGGTTCGCCATGGTCATCCTGTCCGCCGCCCTGCGCGGCATCCCCGAAGAAACGATCGAAGCGGCGATCATCGACGGGGCCAACCCGTTGCAGATCTTTTTCAAGATCAAAGTACCGCAGATCATGGGCACCATCGTCGTTGTCTGGACCACGATCACCATCGTCGTGCTCAAGGTCTTCGACATCGTCTTCGCCATGACCAACGGTCAGTGGGAAACTCAAGTGCTTGCCAACTACATGTACGACAAGCTGTTTCGCGCCAACGACTGGGGCGTCGGATCGGCGGCGGCGATGACCATCATGCTGCTGGTGACGCCAATCCTGGTCTGGAACGTCTATAATGCCCGCAAGGAGATGCGTTGATGGACAACATTGCGGGAAGCAAATCAAGCTTGGGGTGGCTGGTTCAGGCCTCGGTGGTCGTCCTGGTCGCGCTTTGGCTGTTCCCGACCGTGGGCCTGTTCGTGTCGTCGTTCCGCACCGCCGATCAGATCGCATCGAACGGCTGGTGGCGGGCGATGTTCCCGTCTGAACAAAACCTGACGCTGCGCACCGACCCAGGGGCGACGGCGGAGCAGGTCAACGGCGTCTATACCGTCCAAGGCAACCTGTTCGGCGAAGCGGGCTCATCGGACATTTCCGCATGGGGGATCACGTCGCAGGACGTCGCCGCCTATGAACCGGGCACGACGGCCGATCTGGGCGACGGGCAGGCCCTGACGGTGCAGGCTAACGGTGATTACATCTGGACCGGCACAGCCGAGCTGACGGGACGCGGCGAACGCGCCTTTGTCACCGCCGAAACGCCGCCGGAATTCACGATGGCGAACTATGACGCGGTGCTGGGCAAAGGCGTGATCCAGTCGATCCTGAAATTCGCAGCGATCGGTGCCGTGGTCGCCGTCGGGGCGTTTTACGGGTTGCGCGGCGCGGGCTATGCCAGCGCACAGACCGGAGCGATGCTGATCGGGTTCGCGCTGTTTATCGGATTGGCGGTAATCCTGGGCCTCGGCACCGGGGGAGCATCGGGCGCACAGGCCGGCGATTCGATGGCCAAGGCCTTCTTCAACACGTTGACGGTGACAATCCCGGCGACGATCATCCCGATCCTTGTCGCGGCCTTTGCCGCCTACTCGCTGGCTTGGATGGATTTCCCCGGCCGCGCCCTGCTGATCGCGATCATCGTCGGCCTGCTGGTCGTGCCGCTGCAACTGGCGCTGATCCCGCTGCTGAAGTTCCACAACGATATCGGCATCGGCAAGGGATACCTTGGCGTCTGGCTGGCCCATACCGGCTTCGGCCTGCCGCTTGCGATCTATCTTTTGCGCAATTACATGGTCGGCCTGCCGCGCGACATCATCGAAAACGCCAAGGTGGACGGCGCGACCGATTTCCAGATTTTCACCAAGATCATCCTGCCACTATCGTTCCCGGCACTGGCCAGTTTCGCGATCTTCCAGTTCCTGTGGACATGGAACGACCTGCTGGTGGCGCTGGTGTTCCTGATCGACTCGACCGGTGAAACAACGGTAATGACCAAGCAGATCGTCGAATTGCTGGGCACCCGTGGAGGCAACTGGGAAATCCTTGCCACCGCCGCCTTCGTCAGTATCGCGGTGCCTCTGGTCGTGTTCTTTGCGATGCAGAAATACCTTGTGCGCGGATTGCTGGCGGGGTCGGTCAAGTGACGACGGCCCTTGCCCACAAACCCGACCTGACCCTTGCCACCGATCCCGACTGGTGGCGGGGTGCCGTTATCTATCAGATCTATCCGCGCAGCTATCAGGACAGCAACGGCGACGGCATCGGCGACCTGCTGGGGATCGTGAGTCGCTTGCCCTATATCGCCTCGCTTGGCGTCGATGCGATCTGGATCAGCCCGTTCTTTACATCGCCGATGAAAGATTTCGGCTATGACGTCAGCGATTATTGCGACGTCGATCCGATGTTTGGCACGCTGGCCGATTTCGACGCGGTGGTGCAGACGGCGCATGCGTTCGGCATTCGGGTGATGATCGACCTCGTGCTGAGCCATACCAGCGCCGAACATCCGTGGTTCAAGGAAAGCCGCGGCGACACAACCAACGCCCGCGCCAACTGGTATGTCTGGGCGGAACCGAAACCCGACGGCACCCCGCCGAACAATTGGCTGTCGATCTTTGGCGGGTCGTCGTGGCAATGGGATACCCGGCGCGAACAGTATTATCTGCACAATTTCCTGACGTCCCAGCCGGACCTGAATTTTCACGAACCGCAGGTGCAGGAGGCGCTGCTCGATGTGGCGCTGTTCTGGCTGAACCGGGGGGTCAACGGCTTCCGCCTCGATACCATCAACTTTTACGTCCACGACCAGCAGTTACGCGACAACCCCGGATTGCCCAAGGATCAGCGCAACGCGACGATTGCGCCTTCGGTCAATCCCTACAACCATCAGGAACATCTTTACGACAAGAACCGCCCGGAGAATCTCGATTTCCTTCGTAAATTCCGTGCCGTGATGGAGCCGTTCGGCGCCGCCGCCGTGGGCGAGGTGGGCGATGCGCAGCGCGGCCTCGAGATCATGGGCCAATACACCGCCGGCGATGATCTGATGCAGATGTGCTATGCCTTCGAATTCCTGTCGCCAACCTATCCCACCGCCGCGCGGATCGTCGAAGTGATGAACGATGTGGATCGGGTCGCCGGTGATGGCTGGCCCTGCTGGGCGTTTTCCAATCACGACGTCGCGCGGCACGTGACCCGCTGGGGTCTTTCGCCCGCTGCGAACCGGATGTTCGCGACCCTCATCATGTGCCTGCGCGGATCGGTGTGCCTGTATCAGGGCGAAGAACTGGGGCTGCCCGAGGCGGTGTTGAGCTTTGAAGACCTTCAAGACCCCTATGGCATCGAATTCTGGCCCGAATACAAGGGGCGCGACGGCTGCCGTACTCCGATGGTCTGGGACGGTGACAACCAGAACGGCGGTTTCAGCGATGCGCGGCCATGGCTGCCGGTGGCGTCTGAACACCTGCATCTGGCGGTGGCAGTGCAGGAACATGACCCCGGCGCGATCCTGCATCATTACCGCCGCGCCATCGCATTCCACCATTCGCATCAGGCCCTGATGCGTGGCGATCATGATGGGCTGCGGTCGGCGGGCGATGTGGTCTGGTTCACGCGAAGCGACGTGCGCGAAGCGATCCTGTGCGTCTTCAACGTCTCGGACAGCCCGTCGGATTTCACCATGCCAGAGGGTCACTGGACACCGATCGGGTCAGAACTGGGCAGCGCCCAGGTTTCGGCCGATGGCAAACTGCATCTGGGCCCCTGGCAGGTTTGCCTGGCACTGAAACAAAACTGACGGAACACCGTCCGAGAGGGGAACAGACCATGGCTGACCTGAAAATGACGAATGTCGGCAAGACTTATGGCGGTACCGTCGAGGTTCTGAAAGACATCAATCTCGACATCGAGACCGGCGAGTTGATCGTGTTTGTCGGTCCCTCTGGCTGTGGCAAGTCAACCCTGTTGCGGATGGTTGCGGGTCTGGAAAGCATTACCAGCGGGACGCTGGAGATCGACGGACAGGTCGTCAACGACGTGCCACCCGCGCAACGCGGCATTGCGATGGTGTTTCAGTCCTACGCGCTTTATCCCCACATGACGGTGCGCGACAACATGTCGTTCGCGCTGAAACTCGCCAAGAAATCCAAGGCCGAAATTGACGCGGCAGTCGGCAAGGCTGCGACAATCCTGCAACTCGACCCCTACCTTGACCGTCTGCCCAAAGCGCTGTCGGGCGGCCAGCGTCAGCGGGTCGCCATTGGCCGCAGCATCGTGCGCGACCCCAAGGTTTACCTGTTCGATGAACCGCTGTCGAACCTCGACGCCGCCCTGCGCGTCGCCACCCGGATCGAGATTGCCCAGTTGAAGGAGTCGATGCCCGAAAGCACCATGATCTACGTCACTCACGATCAGGTCGAGGCGATGACGCTCGCAACCCGCATCGTGGTGCTGGCCAACAAGGGCATCGCACAAGTTGGAGCACCCCTGACCCTGTATGAACGCCCCGAGAACGAATTCGTTGCGCAGTTCATCGGATCGCCCGCCATGAACCTGCTATTGGGGGAAATTGTCGGCACCGGAAAGCAGACGACCGTCAGGCTGGATGGCGGTGGTACGGCCGTGTCGAATGTGCCGACGCAGGACGGCGACAACGGCCTCAAGGTCAATGTGGGAGTGCGCCCCGAGGATATGCTGGCCACCGAAGGCACCCCGATCTTCGAGGGAACAGTGAACTTTACCGAAGCCCTGGGTGAGGTGACGATCTTGTATTTCAACAAGATCGGCGACAATGACGCAATCCTGGCCAAGCTGCCGGGAATCCACGGCGATCTGCGCGGTAAGGCAGTCAAACTGAGCGCCGATCCGGCGAAGGTGCAGATTTTCCACAACGGCCAGTCGCTCTGGTATCGATAAGGGGCGTCGGTCAACCTCAGCCGAAAACCGACCAGAGCGTCAGGCTCGCCGCCGCTGACAGGCCCAGTACCGCCCCCAGACCCCAGTGGCAGCGCAGCAGCAGCCATCCGGCGATCAGCGCAAGCGCCAAGGCGGTCAGATTCACGGTGCCCGGATCGGGCGCGATCAGGTGCAGCGGGCCGCTGTCGATCTGCCCGACCCGGCCGAAGAACACATGTGCTGCGAACCAGACCGATAGGTTGGCAATGACCCCGACCACGGCAGCGGTGATCGCCGCCAGCGCGCCGGTCAGGCGTGGCCGGGTGGCAATCCAGCCGATCATCGGCGCCCCGGCGAAAATCCAGATGAAACAGGGCACGAAAGTCACCCATAGCACCAGCGCCCCGGCGATCAGCGCGGTGAGGATGCCACCTTGCGCGAGCCCGGCGATCATCCCGACGAATTGGGTGACCAGGATCAGCGGACCCGGCGTGGTTTCCGCCAGCCCCAGCGCATCCATCATTTGTGCTGTGGTCAGCCAGCCGTAGTCCTGCACAACGGTCTGGGTCATGTAGGCCAGCACCGCATAAGCGCCGCCAAAAGTGACGACCGCCAATTCGGAGAAGAAAAGTCCAAGGTCGGTGAGGAAGGTCTGGCCGCTGGCATGAGCGATCATCAGAGGGGCAGCCCACAGGGCGCTGCCAATGCCGATGACGCGGGGCAGGTGGGCAACTGGCAGTTTGATCGGGGGGGTGGTGGCGGTGTCATGAGTTGTCAAGCCGCCCCAGAGTGCGGCCAGGGCGATGACCAGTGGAAACGGTATTTGAAAGGCGAACAGGGCGATAAAGGCCAGGACGGCAATGATCCAGTGCGTCCGCGACTTCAGCGCCCGTCGGGAAACCCGCAAAATCGCCTCGATCACGATCACGACCACAGTCGCCTTGACCCCTAGAAACAGGGCGGTGACAGCGGGCAGGGCGGCGAACTGACTGTAGACCAGGGCGAGGCACATTATCACGACCGCGCCGGGCAACACGAAGAGGCTGCCGCCGATCAGGCCACCAAGAGTGCCGCCGCGTTTCCACCCGGCGTAGGTGGCCAGTTGCATCGCCTCTGGCCCCGGCAGCAGCATGCAGAACGACAGGGCGCGCAGGAATTCCTGTTCTGAGAGCCAGTCGCGGGTTTCGACAAGCTCGCGGTGCATCAGGGCGATCTGCGC
>JBBSBK010000079.1:0-18065 GCA_038251315.1 Rhodobacterales bacterium
ACCGCGACCAAGTTCCGATCCGGGGATCGTGATGACCTCTACCCCGGCCTTGCGCAGCAACGTGTTGGAAAAGGTGTTACGCTCGTAGCCGACGACGACACCGGGCTCGAGGCACAGCAGGTTGTTGGCGTCATCCCACTGTTCACGGGCGGATTCGTAGGCATCGCCGCCGGTGGGCACAGTACGCAGCGCCTTGACGCCGATAGCCTTGGCGACGACTTCGAGGAAAGGCTTTGTCTCGGTTTCCACGACGACCTTTTCGCCGTCACCCGGACGCAGACTGTAACAACGGATGGCATCTGTCACTTCGGCAAAAACGGTGACCAGATCACGGTCGCAGAAGGTGAACACGGTATCGAGGTGCATCGCACTACGGGAGCGCGGAAACTGGCAGGCGATGACGCGTGTCGCCCCGCCACCCGAAAACAGCCCGCGCGCAATCTGCCCCACCGCCTGTGGCGTGGTGCGTTCGCCCATGCCGATCAGGACCGTGCCATTGCCGATGGGCATGACATCGCCGCCCTCAACCGTGGCCGGGCCGTGATCCTGCATCGGGTCGCCCCACCAGATGGGGAATCCCGCATCCTTGAAATCGGGGTGAAAGCGATAGATCGCGGCAAGGTTCAGCGTCTCCAGCCGCCGCGCGGCCCAGTGCATCGGGTTCAGCGTCACACCGCCGTAAATCCAGCAGGTCGTGTCGCGGGTGAAGATGTGGTTGGGCAGCGGCGGCAGGATGAAATCGGCAGGCTCCAGCACGCCAGCGAGAACGCCGTTGGCAGGGATCGGCAGTTCGGCGCGACTCATCCCGCCGATCAGGATGGTGGACAGCAGGTCGGCGCTGATTTCCATCAGATGCGCGAGCAGATCATCGGACAGACCCACGCCGACGGTGTTGTCGTTGACCCGCGCCTCGAGCAGCCAGCGGCGGGCGTCCATATCCGCCAGCGTCTCGGTCAGCATCTGGCGCAGAAACACCACCTCGACCCCGCGATTGCGCATGGCATCGACAAAGGTCATGTGTTCGATCCGCGCCTGTTTCACCCAGATCACATCATCAAACAGCAACTCGGCGCAGTTGGCCGGGGTCAGCCGCGCCATCGCCGCCCCCGGTTTGTGAACCATGACGCGGCGCAACTTGCCCGCCTCGGAGTGGACGCCATAAGTGATTGTCATGTGGGTGTTCCTTGTAAAACGACGCCAAGGCTGAGGGCAGCCATGATGATGATCGTCAGACCCAACAGCACGGGCCAGACAAAGCGCAGCCAGCGGTCATAAGGCACGCGGGCAATGGCGAGGCCACCCATGACGACGGCAGACGTGGGGGTGACAAGGTTGACGATACCCGCCGCTGACTGGAACGCGGTGACGATCAGGCTGCGTTCAACCCCGGCGAAATCACCGACGGGGGCAAGGATCGGCATCGACAGCACAGCAAGGCCCGAGGTCGAGGGGACGAAGAACGACATCGCCACCTCGATCCAGTACATCACGTTGATGAACACGATCCGGTTCAGCCCGGTGACGGCGCCTTCGGCCCAATGCAGGATGGTGTCGGTCAAGTGCCCTGCGTCCATCACCACGACGATGCCGCGTGCCAGCCCGATGATCAGCGCGACACCCAGCAGGTCGCGCGCCCCGCCGACAAACGCCTCGACCAGACCCTTTTCGCCCAACCGTCCGATCAGGCCGATGCCGATGCCCGCGAACAGGAACAGCCCGCTCATTTCGGCCATCCACCAGCCGCCAAGGGACACGCCCCAGATCATCACCGCGAATGTCGCCCCGAACAGCAGCAGCACGATCTTGTGCAAGCCGGTGAAATCGGTCGTGGCGTCGGAGCCGCGGCTGAAATGCGCCTCGTTCTCGGCCTTGCGGTCAAACACCAGCGACCGGGACGGATCGGCCTTGACCCGTGCCGCATAGCGCATGACGTATGCCACCGTCCCCACGAAGGTCACGGCAAGAATGCCCAGACGCAGGATCAGCCCGTCGGTAAACGGCACGCCAGCGGCGTTCGACGCGATGACGGTCGAAAATGCGTTGACGGTTGACCCGAGCACGCCGATGCCCGCGCCCAGCAGGATCACCGCGACCGGGGTCATCGCGTCATAGCCCGCCGCGATCATCACCGGGGTCAGCAAGACGTAGAATGCCAGCGTTTCCTCGGCCATGCCTTCGGTCGTGCCACCCAGGGCAAACAGTCCCATCAGGATCGGAATCATCCATTTTTCCCGCCCCTTCAGCCGCGTCATCGCGCGTTTGATGCCGGCGTCGATGGCCCCGGTGGCCGTGACCACCCCGATGAACCCACCGATCATCAGCACGAAAAGCGCCACGTCGATGGCGTTGGCGGTATAGCTGACCGGATCGTAGAACCCCGCAATAGGGGCAAGGATCACGTCGAAAAAGCCCTGCGGATTGGCATCGGTCAGGGCGTAAGTTCCGGCGACCGGAACGTCCTTGCCAAGGGCCTCAGAGGCAACGCGCTCGTACTGGCCTGCCGGGATGACCCAAGTCAGCGCCGCGACGATCACGATCAGCGCGAAGAGGATCGTGTAGGCTGAGGGAAAGCGGAACCGGACCGGTTCTTCGGGGGGCGTGGAGACAGGCGTGGGCATGGATGCATCCTTTTCCAGCCTGGCCATGAACTGGCGGGGGGCTGCTGAAGGCATAGGTGATGAATTGCCGCCAGAGCATGATCTATGTCAATCACAGAGGCAGTTTTGTACGAATTGAAACGTGATCTGCGTAGTTCTGGTCAGCGCATCACAAATTCATGCAGACGAGGCCCTTCGGATGCCCTATTTCGATCCCTGCACCCGGATCATCGTGCCGCTGCTGCCGCGGTGGCACCTGTACCAAGCTCGATGATCTCGGCTGTGATGGCCTCCTGCCGGACCCGACGCAGCGTAGCCTCAAACGTCTCCAGCTCACGCGCGATCTGGGTGCCTGCCGACGACATGGCCTGCATCCGGGCCTCGTTTTCGGCGGCAAAGGCGTGGAGTGCCGCCTTGCAGACCTGCGCGTTGAAATAATCCTGCCCCAGCGCGGCAATAAGAGTGGCTTCGGGCAGTTGCATCAGAGGGCGGTCCTGCGTGGCGGGCGGAAGATCGGTCAGATCGATCGGGAAAAGGCGCTGCCTGACCAGCGAAGGGCGACCCGCATCCCACTCGGTTGAGATGACATCGAGGCTGTCGATGCGCCCTTCGGCTACCGCATCATAGATCGCCGTTGTGATCCGGTCGGCCAGTTTCGGCACGCCTTGCGTGTGCGAGGGCAAGGGTGCCGTCCAGTACGGTTTCAGGCCGCGCGCGGTTGCGACGGACAGGCCACGCGTGCCAATCAAGAAAATTGTAGTCGGCCCTGCGACAACGCCGTCCAGAACACGTTCGCTGAACGCGCCCGCAAAACCCTGCTCGGCACCGAAAACCAGAAGGCCCGGCTTACCGCTACCGCTCTCGTGTGTCGCTGTGGATAACGTCCTGTCGGGTCCGAGGACGCGCGACATCGCCGCCGCGATGGTTGCGGCATAGCCGTCAACAGCAGTCACCTGGGTGCGGGCAACATGGGCGCGGGCAGCGGCGATGCCTTTCATCGCATTCACGACCGCACCCAATTGGCGAATGCCGTCGATCCGGGCGGTGATGTCTGCCAGCCTTTCAGTCATGGGTTTGCCGATGGGGCAGGGTCTTTGGTGGCCCCTGTATTGTCATCGGAAAGAGACGCCACGAACCGTTTCATCACGCCGATCAACCCCTCGCGCAACTTCGGATCAAGCTTTCCCGTCTCGTCCATGGCACTCAGAACCTCGGAAGCGTCCCTGTCGAGCACCGCCGGCAGTTCAGCCCGGAAGACCGTCACCGCCGCCAGCGGCACGGCATCCAGCAGTCCCGCCTGTACGGCGATCATCAGGGCCACCTCGTCGGCGAGGCGAAATGGCGCATGTTGGGGCTGGCGCAAGATTTCCCTGATCCGCGCGCCGCGCGTAAGTTGGTCGCGTACCCGGCCATCGGGCATGCCGCCAAATCGGGTGAATACCTCCAGCTCCAGAAACTGCGCATAATCCAGCCGGAGCGTCCCAGCCGCATTTCGCAACAAGGGCGCCTGCGTCTTGCCGCCCACGCGGCTGACGGACAGTCCCACATCTACGGCGGGCTTTTGGCCCTGATGGAACAATGCGGCATCCAGCACGATCTGCCCGTCTGTGATCGAGATCAGGTTGGTCGGGATATAGGCCGACAGGTTGCCTGAATCCGTCTCGGCAATCGGCAGGGCGGTCAATGAGCCGCCACCGCGTTCCTTGGAAAGCTTGGCGGCGCGTTCCAGCAGGCGGGCATGAATGTAGAAGACATCGCCCGGATAGGCCTCGCGCCCCGGCGACTGGCGGGTGAGAAGGGCAATTTCGCGGTGGGTGGCGGCGTGTTTGGACAGATCGTCGATGACGATCAGCGCGTGCTGGCCCTTGTCACGGAAATACTCGGCCATGGTCATGCCCGCGTAGGGCGCGATCCATTGCAGGCCGGGGGCTGAGGCTGAACCTGCTACCAGCACGATGCAGCGGCTGAAATTGCCCCGGGCTTGAAGCGCGTCGATGGCACGCCGCACGCTCGAGGTTTTCTGCCCCACCGCGACGTAGATGCAGATCATGTCACTGTGCGCCTGGGCAATCAGCGTATCGATAGCCAGCGTGGTCTTCCCGGTGGAATGATCGCCGACGATCAGCTCGCGTTGGCCCCGGCCAAGGGCAAAAAGCGTATCGACCACGACGACCCCGGTCTGCACCGGCTCTGTCACCAGATCGCGCTCGATGATCGACGGGGCAGGGCGTTCGATCGGCAGATGCGCCTCAGCATCGATCGGCCCTTTGTCGTCGAGCGGGCGGCCCAACGGGTCAACAATCCGCCCCAACAAGGCGTCGCCCACCGGCACGTTGACGACTTCGCCAGTGCCGAACACCGCATCGCCCGCCTCGACATCCGTGGCGGCATCCAGCAGGACGCAACCGATCAGATCGGGGTCCAGCACCCGCGCAAAGCCGACCTGACCGCCCGCAAAGCGCAGCACCTCATCCAGTCGCACATCACGCAGGCCCGAAATCATCGCAACGCCGTCGCCGATCTCCTCGACCCGGCCCCGGTGTTCGGCGCGTGGACCGAACGCGACGTCCTTCAGTACGTCGTTTGCCGTCGCGACCCAGTCGGCGGTATCAGGCGGCATCCTGCACCGCTTTTCGGACCTGCGTCAGGTCTGCCTGCCAGCTGTTGTGCAGGACGAAATGCGGGCTGCGCAGTTCAAGACCGGCAATCAGGGCGGGATCGGTAACGAACCGCAGATCAGGGGTGCCACCAAGGGCTGTCTTGACTGCCTTTTCGATTGTGTCCTGCTCTGCGCCCGTATCAATGGCCGCGACGATCTCGATGCCCTTGGGATCGTCCGCCAGCGTCGCCCGGTCGGCGGCGGGCATCTTTTCGATGGCCTCGATCAGTTGAGCCAAAAAAGCGGACTGTACTGCGGGACCGTTCAGCCGCGCGAGAAGTTTCGCCGCGATCTTCAGCGACAGGTCAGATGCCTGCGTCGCATTGGCCTTGCGGGCGACCTCGGTGTTCTTCTCAATGGTGGACTTTGCGGCGGCCAGCATCGCGTCAGCCGTGGTGCGCGCCTCGGCAAGTGCCGCCTGTGTCGCGCTCTCTGCGTCTGCCTTGGCCGCTGCAAGGGCTGCGTTGCGCTCGGTTTCGATGCCCGTCCGGGCTTTCGACACCTCAGCCAGCGTCGCATCGGCCTTGGCCTGGGTCGCTTGTGCCGTCTCCATCGCAGCGCTGGCGGTCTCTTGGCGTTTGGCGATGGCGGCTGCAACAGGCCGCCAGAAAACGCGCGACAGAAGCCAGACAAGGATCAGGACGTTGACCGCCTGCAATCCCAATCCCCAGAAGTCGATTGTCATGCGCTCAGGCCAGCAGCGGGTTGGCGAAAAGCAACAACAACGCGATTACCAGACAGTAGATCGCCGTCGTCTCGATCATCGCGAGGCCGACGAACAGCGTGCGCGAGATCGTGTTTGCCGCCTCTGGCTGGCGCGCGATCGCCTCCATCGCGGCGGCGACGGCGCGGCCTTCGGCTAATGCCGGACCGATGGAACCGAACGATACGGCAAGTGCGGCACAAAAGATGCTGGCGAGACGAAGATAATCCATCAGGAGTCCTTATTCTTTGAGGGAGGGGCATTTTCGGCGTCCGTTGCCTGCGGCTGGCCTTCTTCGACGGTGGCGGAGATGAAGACCATCGCCAGAACCGCGAATATATAGGCCTGCACCAGCCCGGTCAGCAGGTCGAGCGCCATCAGCGGGATCGGCACCAGCAGCCCAGCCAGCGAGGCGACGATGCCTACAATAAAGACGCCGCTCATCACGTTTCCGAACAGGCGGACGAACATCGAAAAGACGCGGGTGATGCTTTCGAGCATGTTCAACGGGATCATCACTGGATTGGGCGCGGCAAAGGATTTCAGGTAGCCGCGCACGCCAGTGGCGCGCACGCCGAACCAAATCACCGACAGAAAGACGAGGACGGCAAGCGCCGCATCGGTTTCAAGCCGGGCAGTCGGCGGCTCCACGCCGGGAATGAGCGAGGACCAATTCGCCACGAGGATGAACATGAACAGGGTGCCGATGAAGCTCCGGTAGGGCGCTGGCTGTACCCCGGTCGTTTCGCGGATCTGGGTGTCGATCGTGATGACGATCAGTTCAAGGACCGCCTGCCTTTTCCCCGGCACCGGATCGAGCCGCCGGGTGAGCAAAGCCGCACCCAGGATCAGGACGGCCATGATCGCCCAGGTGGTCACCACTGCCTGCGTGATGGGCACAGGCCCGATGGTAAACAGGACGACTGACGAGAGTGGCGAATTCATTCAGCGGCCCCCGGCAAGCGTCGCAGCATCAGGACCTTTGCGCAGACAAGGCCTGCAAGTGCGGCCAGCAGGGCAAACCCGCCCGCCAGCACCGCGACATAAAAACCGGCAGCCAACACGGCCAGCCGTCCAAAGGTCAGGGCGAGCGCCAGCAGCGGATGACCATGGCGGACGATCAAATTGGTCGTTTCGCGCAGCGCTCGGAAGTAGCCATAACCGAGCAGCAGTCCGCCAAGAAAACCCACCGGCAGTGTGATGGACAAAGGTAAAATCGTCAAATCGGTCATCGCGCGTTCATCCATTTCCAAGCGGTCCAGCCGCCAAGGCAAAGGCCCAGCACCATGAGCGGGGCGGTCCAGAAGATGCCGCTTGCAAGCCGAGCGTCGAGCCAGCGGCCAAGGAACAGGCCCACGAGCGTTGGTGCGACAAAGATCCACCCCAGCACACCGATCTGCGCAAGGCGGCGGCCCACGGACAAATCGCCGTCACGCAGCCAGCGATCCCGCCGCGCACGGCGCAGGCGGGTTTCAACGATCAGCGGGTCGTCCTCGGGATCGGGCATCAGCGGAGCGCCCCCGTGTCTGCGCCTGTATGCAACCGGCTGACCATGCGTCGGATCGCGTTGAGTTGCAGTTGGACGGTCTCGACGCGGTCAATTCTTTCCGCGTCGACATCAGACTGGAACCGGGCCAGCACGTCGCGGTCCAGCGTGGCAAGGTCATCACCCGCCACGGCCTCGCGCGTTGCAATCGCAACCGTGGTGCCGCTGGTCACAGTCAGGACGCCGCCCCGCACGGCGCAGAAACTCTCTTGTTTTGCGCGTCGCCAACTGACGATGGAGACAGTCAAGGTCGTCAGGAACGCGGCATGTCCGGGCAGGATACCGAAACCGCCGCTGGCATCTTCAGCGCGCAGACTGTCAATCTCGGCATCCACCACGACCGACAGCGGGGTGACGATCCGCAGTTTCATGCCGCTGCCTCGGAATTTGCGGCTGCGGGCTCGGATGCCTCAGTATCTGAGGCGGGGTCGTTGGAGTCCTCTGACCTTGCGTCCTTTTTGCGTGCATCTTCCAGCGTGCCGACCATGTACAGCGAACTTTCCGACCAGTCATCGGCCTCACCATCCAGAATGGCGCGGCATCCGGCAAGGGTATCGGCCAAGGGCACGCTGGCGCCCGGCGTGCCGGTAAAGGCCTCGGTCACCATAAACGGCTGGGTCAGAAACCGCTGCAACCGCCGCGCGCGTTTCACTGTCAGCCGGTCGGCGGCCCCAAGTTCCTCGACCCCCAAAAGCGAGATGATGTCGGTCAGCTCGCGGAATCGCGCCAGCGCTTGACGGACAGCCTCGGCGGTCTTGTAATGGTCTTGCCCCACGACAAGCGGATCAAGCAGCATCGAAGACGAGGCCAGCGGGTCGATCGCCGGATAAAACCCCTCCGCCGCCTGGGCGCGCGACAGCACGATGACGCAGTCCATGTGGCTGGAAATCGTCGTGACCGCCGGGTCGGTGAAGTCGTCGGCCGGCACATAGACCGCCTGAATAGCCGTCACTGCCGATCCTGCTACTGACGCGATCCTTTCTTGCAGGCGCGCCACCTCTGTTGCCAGCGTTGGCTGATAGCCCACCCGCGACGGCAACCGGCCCAGCAGGCTGGACACCTCGGCACCGGCCTGGACAAACCGGAACACGTTATCCATCAACAGCAGCACATTCTTGTGCTTCTGGTCCCGGAAGTATTCGGAGATCGTCAGCGCGGTCAGCGGGGCCCGCCAACGCGCACCCGGCGGCTCGTTCATCTGGCCATATACCAGAACCGTGCGTTCCAGAACGCCGGAGGCCTGCATTTCAGTCAGCAGTTCATGCCCTTCGCGCGACCGCTCACCGACACCGGCAAAGACCGAGATGCCTTCGTATTTCTCGACCATGGCGCGGATCAGTTCCATCACCAGAACCGTCTTGCCCACCCCTGCACCGCCGAACATCGCGGCCTTGCCGCCCTGTGCCATCGGCGTCAGCAGGTCGATCACCTTGATCCCTGTCTCGAACACGTCCGTGGTGCGGGTCTGTGCGTTCAGGGGCGGCGGGCTGGCGTGGATCGAGCGGCGTGGCGTATCCTTGGGCAGCGGGGGTCCGTTGTCCTGCGGATTGCCCACGACATCCAGAAGCCGCCCGAGCACCGCATCGCCAACGGGCACCGCCACCGGGCCGCCCGGCGCACGCACGACCACCCCGCGCGCAAGTCCCGCCGTGGACTGGAATGCGACGGCGCGCAGCGTGGTCAGGTCAATGTGGCTGTGCACCTCAAGGATCAAAGGTGTCGGCCTGGCCCATTCCACGACAAGGGCGGAATTGATGGATGGCAGGTCGGCGCCTGCATAGACGATATCCACGACCGCGCCCCTGACGGCGTGGACAATACCGCCGGACGCAGGGCTGTCGGTCAGAAGCTTTTCGGTTTTGGGCATGCGCTTAGAGCCTTTGAACGGGCGGTGTGGCCAGTCTCATCCTGCGTTCTTATCCCCTGAAACTGACGCCCACATTGATCTGTGTCAGCGCGGCAGCCTCGAAAATGCGTCAGAACAAGTTCGAATGCATTTCACGCCAAGCAACCTCCGGAGGACCGCCATGATCGGGTATGTCGCGAATATCGAGGAAATGACGACCGAGAACACCGACTTTCGTCGCGTTCTGTATTCGGGTTCAAAACTTCAACTGGTTCTGATGTCGGTCGAACCGGGACAGGAACTTGGCGGAGAGATCCACGCTGATACGGATCAGTTCTTTCGCATCGAATCCGGCAAGGGAATGGTCGTGATCGACGGGGTCACCCACAAGGTCAAGATGGGGGACGGCATTGTCGTGCCTGCCGGGGCGCATCACAACGTGCTCTGCACCGGGCATGACGCGCTCAAGCTTTACACAGTCTATGGTCCGCCCCATCATCGCGATCAGCTTGTGCAGAAAACCAGAGCAGAGGCCGATGCATCCGATGAGACCTTCGACGGGCAAGCCACCGAGCATGCAGCCGAGGTCGTTCGGGTCTAGAGTGTGGGCCGGGCCGGAGATCGGATTGCCAGGCCTTTTTGATGATGATTTGCACGCGGCGGACGACGACAGGCTGCTTCTTGTCATGACCGGCCTGGTCGTTGCCAGCGTCCTGTCGTTGCCGATGGCGACAAAGGGCTGCCCTGGCCCGAACTGACATGTCGAAGGGCCGATTTCACCTGTCCGGTTTCGACCAGTTCGACGGTGCATCGTTACGTCTGCGCAGGCGCAGGGCGAGACCGACGGCGACGCCAACACCGATAGCTACGGTCAGATCCACCACGACTGTCAGCGTCATCGTCATCAACAGCAGAAACTGGTCCGATCGTCGCGCGGCAAGGTAGCCGCGCCATTTATGCGGCTCGCTCATGTTCCACGCGGTCAGGATCAGCAAAGCGGCAAGGGCGGGCATTGCCAGATAGCCCGCAAGGGGCGCCGCGATCCACATGACCAGAAAAATGGTCACGGCATGCACAAGGCCCGCTACGGGAGTCTTGCCACCCGCACGGATGTTCGTCGCAGTGCGGGCGATCGCCCCCGTCGCGGGCAGCCCACCGAACAGAGCCGATCCGATGTTCGCGATCCCCTGCGCCAGCACTTCGGCGTTGGGTCGGTGGTGTCCGCCCATCATCCGGTCGGCGACCATGGCCGAGAGGAGCGATTCCACCCCGGCAAGGAAGGCAATGACGAAGGCAGAGGGCAGTAATTCGGTTGCGCGGGCAAGCGTAAAAGTCGGCAACTCAGGGATAGGCAACCCGCGCGGCAGATCGCCAAACCGGGAATAAATCGTGTCGATCGGCAAGGTGGCCCATGCCACGATCGCAGATGTCACGCCAACCGCAACGATCAGCCCCGGCAGTTTCGGCGCGGCCCGCCGGAGCAGGACAATCAGCGCCATCGACGCGAGACCGCAGGCCAGTGCAAGCGAGTTGAAGCTTCCCCGGCTATCCCAGAGGACTGCAAGTTTTTCAAAGAACGCGGCGGGAACCTGGGCGATGTCGAGGCCGAGGAGGTCTTTCAACTGGCTTGTCGCAATCACGATCGCGATCCCGATGGTGAAACCATAGATCACCGGTTCCGGCACCAGCGCGATCAGGTTGCCTGCCCGAAAATACCCGGCGATCATCAGAATGATCCCGGCCATGAACGTCGCCAGCACCAACCCGTCATAGCCGTGTTTTGCGATGATTCCGTAAACCACGACGATGAATGCCCCAGTCGGCCCGCCGATCTGGACCCGGCTGCCGCCGAACAGCGAAATCAGGAACCCCGCGACGATGGCTGTCACCAGCCCCTTGCCGGGGTCCGCACCCGACGCGATGGCGATCGCGAGGCTGAGAGGCAGGGCGACCATCGCAACCGTGACCCCGGCGGACAGATCCGCCAGAAACAGGGAACCAGAGTAATGCCGCAGCGTCGTGATGATTTTTGGCTTCAAGACTTGGCACCCGTCCGTGACCGGCCCGCAAGGAAATTGCCGAAGGTCATCATCATTTCGTTACAGTCTAAGTCGGTTCCGCAAATTGCACAATGATCTGGATCAGCGACAGTCCCGGCGTCATAATGGCATCTGTGATACTTCCAAACGGGGCCAGTCGGCCGGTTTGCGGACAGATGAGTGCAAGAGGCCCAAGCATGAACACTGACCCATACGAGGCCCTTGGCCTGACCAAGTCAGCAACGGCCGACGAGATCAAGAAGGCCCATCGCAAGCTGGTGCGCAGCTCGCATCCCGACCTGCACCCCGATGATCCCGGCGCCGAGGACCGGTTCAAGGCAATATCGAGCGCCTATGATCTGCTGAAAGACCCCGAGACCCGTGCCCGTTATGACGCGGGCGAGATCGACGCGCAGGGCGCGGAACGCCCGCAGCGTCAATACTATCGTGATTTTGCCGATGCGTCCGACCATGACTACCAGCAGCGGCGTGGTTTCGGTTCCGGTGTCGATCCATCTGATATCTTTGCCGAAATTCTGCGCCAACGCAGTCGTGCAACCGGTGGCGGTGACTTTGGCGACCGGGGGTATGCCGCAGCAGGTGGCGATGCCCGTTATACGCTCGAAGTGCCGTTTCTGGATGCCGTACGGGGTGCCGAGACCCGGATCACCCTGCCGGACGGTCAAAACCTTGCGGTGAAGATCCCGCAAGGCACCGAAGACGGCCAGACCCTGCGATTGCGGGGCAAGGGCGCACCCGGCTTTGGCGGTGGGCCGGCGGGGGACGCACTTGTCACCGTCATGGTCGGCGACCACCCCGTATTCCGGCGGGTCGGCGACGATATCATGCTGACGCTGCCGATCACCTTTGACGAGGCCATTCTGGGCGGCAAGGTGACAGTGCCGACGATCGACGGTCCCGTCGGCCTGACGATACCTCCGGGGGCAAGTTCGGGTCGTGTTCTGCGCCTGCGTGGGCGCGGGGTCTCGCGGGCAGGGCGCAAGACAAAGGGCGACCAGAACGTCGAATTGAAGATCGTCGTCCCGAAGGAAACCGATGCGGGGCTGCGCGACTTTCTGACCGAATGGCGCAAGACCCATGCGTCTGACCCGCGCACCGATCTGCTGAAAGGGGCCGCAGCATGACCGATTTGTATTCCGAGGACGATGTCATCACCACGGTGACCCGACTCACCCGCAGCCAGCTTGTCCGGTTTGTCGCGTTTGATCTGGTGAGGCCGCAGCAGGCAGACGGTGGATATGTGTTTCGCCGCATCGACATCGCGCGGATCGAGCTGCTTTGCGATCTGTCCGATGATCTCGATCTGGATGAATCGGCCCTTGGCATCGTGATCTCGCTCATTGACCAGTTGCACGCCGCCCGCCAGGATCTGGCGTTCATCGCGGGCGCGATCGACGCCTTGCCAGACGACCTGCGCAGCCGGATCGGTGCTGCGATGAAAAAGCCGTGATCGCGTTTCCTGCAACAGCACCCTGACCGTCAGCCGCCGACGCCCGGTTCGTATCGTTGATCCAGATCAGCACGCGCGCGCCGCGCGTTCATTGGGTCGTGCCGCATGCCATACTGCACGATCACCACCTCGGTTGGCGCGTTCAGACAGGTTTCGACTTTGCCGTCGCTTTGCATGCCATTTCGCGGTCGTCGCGCAATACACCCGACTGCATGTTATGCAATGGCACGGACCAGACTGCGTTGGTCAAGGATATGGAGGCGAGTACCGGAATCGAACCGGTCTACACGGATTTGCAATCCGCTGCGTAACCTCTCCGCCAACTCGCCTCACAGCATGTTCCACTAAGGTTCGGGGCGGTGGGCGTCAAGGGGTAGGGCATTGATGGAACCGAAATCCAAACCTGAACTTTGGAATTTCGAAACGGGGCTGGCAGGAGCGGGGGAATCGTGTAGCCAGCCGGACAACAGCCTTCGAGGAGACCACTTTTGTACGTCAGTCATAAAATTGTCGCCGATCTGGTCGCCAACAAGGTGGAATTCGTCACCACGGTGCCATGCAAGCAACTCGCGACCGTCATCGACCTGATCGACAGGCACCCGGCCATCCACCACGTCCCCTCGAACAAGGAGGACGAAGGCATGGGCCTCTGTGCCGGGGCCTTCATGGGTGGCAAGCGGCCTGCGATCATCATGCAGAACACCGCCATCGGTGTCACGATCAACACCCTTGTCACCTTGACCCAGTTCTACCGGATGCCCTTGCCGATGCTGATCAGCTACCGGGGCGAACTCGGCGAACCTGTGGCCTGTCAAGTCGAAATGGCGGTGCATACCAAGGCGCTGCTTGCGCAACTGCACATTCCGACCTACCATTTCCACAGGGCCTCGGACGCCGACGAATTCGACGCGATCCTGAAACACACGTTCATGTGCAACAAACCCGTGGCGATCCTGACGGATGCGTCGTTCTGGAAGGGAGATGCCGCATGATCCGGTCCGACGTTCTGCGCGATATCGCCCCGGTTCTGCGCGACCATCTGGTCGTCTGCAACATCGGTCTGCCCAGTCAGGAATTGCACCTGATCGACGACCAGCCGACGAACTTCTACATGCTGGGCACGATGGGGCTGGCGTCGTCGATCGGCCTTGGCCTTGCGCTGGCGCAGCCCAAAACGGTCATTTCCATCGACGGCGACGGGTCGGTGCTCACCAACTTCGGCACCCTGCCGACCATCGCCAACAACGTCGCCGACAATTACATTTTGCTGATCATCGACAACGGCAGTTACGGGTCGACCGGCGATCAGCCGACCTATGCGGGGCGCAAGACCTCGCTTGCGGCGGTGGCGACGGCCTGTGGCTGCGACAATGTGATCGAATGTCAGGCGGCGGATACAGCCCGCGTGCTTAAAGACGCCATCGCCAGCAAGAAGATGACTGTCATCGTCTGCAAATGCAGCAGCGGCAACATCAAGGTACCGGTCATCACGATGGACCCGGTGGCGATCCGCGACCGGTTCATGACGGCCGCGCGCAGCTGATTCGGAACCATGCGATCGGCGGTCATCAGGCGTTGCCGATGCCGACGGCCTGTGGCATCACCACGCACAGGATTCTGAACGAAAGAGATTGGCCCGTGGCAGACTATGCAGCCCGTCGCACGATGATGGTGGACACGCAGGTGCGACCGTCGGACGTCACCAAATTCCCGATCATCGACGCCATGCTCACCGTTCCGCGCGAATTGTACGTACCATCCGCGCAACGCGAGGCGGCCTATGTCGGCGAAAACCTGAGCCTTGGCGGCGGACGTGTCATGCTGGACCCGCGCACTTTGGCCAAGATGCTGGACGCGCTCGATATTCAACCCGCCGAGGTGGTTCTCGATCTGGGCTGTGGTTTGGGCTATTCGACGGCAGTGTTGTCGAAACTGGCCGAATTCGTCGTCGCCGTTGACGACGATGCCGGCCGCGCTGCCGAGGCGCAGACGATCCTGTCCGAACAGGGGATCGACAACGCCGCGGTGATGACCGGACCGCTTGCCGACGGATCGGCGAAATCCGGGCCCTACGATGTGATAGTCCTGCAGGGGGGCGTCGAACAGGTGCCCGCCCCGCTCTTGATGCAACTTAGGGATGGTGGGCGGATCGCCGCGATTTTCTCCGAAGGTGCGCTGGGTGTGGTGCGGATCGGCTACAAGATCGACGGAGAGATGAACTGGCGATTCGCCTTCAATGCTGGTGCCCCGGTGCTGGCCGGATTTCACAAACAGGCGGTCTTTGCACTGTGACGCGGGTGCCACTGATCGGATTGACGCCAGCTCAAATATCAGCAGGCAGGCCAATGACGGGAACGATGTCATGACGCATTTCAGCGGCCGGATCACTTTGATGGCGATGGCCCTTATGATGGCCGCTCCGCTGGCCCGCGCTGACACCCTTGGTGATACACTTGCTTTTGCCTATGAAAACTCAGGTCTGCTGGATCAGAACCGCGCCCTTCTGCGGGTGGCTGACGAAGATGTCGCCGTTGCCATGGCCAACTTGCTGCCGATCGTCAATTGGGCAGCGACCGCGACGATCAACGAACCCCGCGCGCCAGGGACCGAGGTCATCAACGGCCAGATCAGCATGTCGGCCGAACTGCTGCTGTTCGACTATGGCGCAAGCCAATTCGCCATCGAAGCCCAGAAAGAGGTCGTGCTGGCGACCCGCGAAGCCCTTGTGAACGTCGAACAGCAGGTTCTGCTGCGGGCTGTGCAAGCCTATCAGAATGTGCGCACCACCCAAGAAGTTGTGACGCTGCGCCAGAACAACGTCCGCGTCATCACCCAGGAGTATCGCGCCGCCCAGGACCGTTTCGACGTCGGCGAGGTGACGCGCACCGACGTCTCGCTGGCAGAATCGAGTCTGGCACTGGCGCGCAGCGAACTCGCCGCCGCTGAAGGCGATCAGGTTCAGGCGGTCGAGGAATTCCGAGTTGCCGTCGGCCGCGCACCGCGAAACCTGCAGCCCGCGCCGATCGCTCCGGTGTCACGGAGCGTTGATGAGGCGAAGGCCTATGCCGTGCGCAATCATCCGCTCGTCCTTTCGGGTCAGCATAATGTCTCTGCCGCTGAACTTTCGATCCTGCGGGCCGACGCGGCGATGAAGGCCACCGTCACCCTGAACGGGCAGGTCGGGGTTAACGACAACCTGATCGCCGGTGCCCAACTTGGGATCACCATGTCCGGGCCGATCTATCAAGGCGGCCGTCTTTCGGCACTGGCGCGTCAGGCCATGGCGCGGCGCGATGCGCAACGGTCCGGTTTGCACACGACCGCCCTGAACGTCCAGCAGACGGTTGGCAACGCCTATGCGCTGCTCAACGTCGCCGGGGCCCGGCGTGATGCGTCCGACCGTCAGGTCCGTGCGGCCCGTCAGGCATTCGAGGGCGTGCGCGAAGAGGCAACGCTGGGGGCGCGCACGACTCTGGATGTGCTGAACGCCGAGCAGATCCAGCTTGACGCGCAGGCCAACCGGATCACCGCCGCCGCCGACGAGGTGACGGCGAGTTATGCAGTCCTGTCGTCAATGGGCCTGCTGACTGCGGCGCGTCTGGGCCTGCCGGTGCAGATTTACGATCCTGCAGCCTATTATAATTTGGTCCGCGACAACCCGACGATCACCTCGCCGCAGGGGCAGGCTTTGGACCGGGTGCTGCAGGCGATTGGCAGGGAATAACCAAAACCCGCCGTTTGTGTTGTTTGCGCCCGCAACTGCGGTTATGCTGGGTCTGAGGCTGAAGCAGGAACAAAAATGTCCGACCCGGTGACGAATGTCGATATCGAGGACGTCTTGTCCTCTATCCGCAGGCTTGTGTCCGAAGGTGACCGCAATGCTGCGCACGCGCCAAAGGCTGAAGCTGCGCCACCCTCGGCGATGTCGTCGCCACCCTCCGTGCCCAACCGTTTTGTACTGACCCCGGCGTTACGGGTTGTCGAACGAGATGCCGATCCTGTGCTGCCCACCGACCAACACCACGTCGATCCGTCTCCCCTGATCCTCACCAACGACCGCAACCTGTCGCAACTCGAAGCCACGATTGCCGAACTTGAGGCGGCGGTCACTTGGCAAGATGACGATTTTGAACCCGATGGGAGCGAAGCCACCGCCACAGACTGGTCCGCGGCGCCACCTGACCTGCGCCGCCGGGTTGTCGACGAACTGGCCGGCGATGCCGAGATCGCCGATGCACCCGCTCAGTCTGCCGAACCGGAAGTTGCGTTTCATCACAATTCCTATGACGAAACCGACGACGACCATCAGGACGATCTGCTTGACGACGACTCCGACGAGGCGGCGACCGACAACCTGACCGCCTTTCTCGATGATGACGCTTTGGTCGACGAAGCCGCCCTGCGCGAGATGGTCGCCCAGATCGTAAGGCAGGAATTGCAGGGCGAACTGGGCGAACGGATCACCCGCAACGTCCGCAAACTGGTCCGCCGCGAGATTTACCGCGTCATCAACAGTCAGGAATTCGAATAGGCGTCAGACGTCGGCCGCCAGTGCGGCGATTCGGGCGATGTCCAGATGCGCCGTCACATGGTCGGCCAGAGCGTCCAGCGTGGTTTCCACCCCCGCGCCATAGTCCGCCCCCGCGACGTCAGCGCCCAGTCCGGCCAGAAACGCCCGCCGGAATCCGTCTGCAGCAAACAACCCGTGCAGATAGCAACCGCGCACCCGGCCATCGGCACTGGTGGCACCCGCGCGGCGTCCGGCGATATCCAGCCAGCCACGGGTCCGGTCCGGCCCATCGGTCTGGCCGATGTGGATTTCATAACCTTCCACCGCATCGCCCGTCGCCGCATAGGTCGCTTTGGTTAGTGACAGGCGTTTGTGCGGTGACATGACGGTGTCCACGTCCAGCAACCCCAACCCCGGCACCTTTTGCGCCGCACCTTCGATCCCGTCCGGGTCTGCAATCGAACGACCCAGCATCTGGTAGCCGCCGCAGATGCCCAGCACATGCCCGCCGCGCCGCACGTGGGCGGCAAGGTCGATGTCCCACCCTTGGGCACGGAAATCGGCCAGATCCGCGATCGTCGACTTGCTGCCGGGGATCAGGATCAGCGTCGCGTCGCCGGGCAGGGGGCGGCCCGGTGCGATGATCTGCACGCTCACCTCGGGTTCGGCCGACAGCGGGTCGAGATCGTCGAAA
>JBBSBK010000080.1:0-17117 GCA_038251315.1 Rhodobacterales bacterium
ATGCTGATGCCCTTGGCCTGTAATTCCCCTGCAATCTCTGACGCCTTGTCCTTTGTCAGCCCATCCACGTCAATATGCGCCGTGCCTGCATAGCGCCGTGCGTCGCCCTCCGCGGTCGGCCAACAAGCGATTTCGACCGCGTCGAAGCCTTCGGACGCCGCCCAGCCGGCGACCTGCATCAGCCCGCTATCCGGAAACGATGCTGTCAGAATGCCAAGGTGCATGTTCGTCCCCCCTATACGTCCGCGATCTGCGCCCAAGTACCGTTGCGCGCGCTTTCCAGAACGGCATCGCAGAACAGCATCTCGAAATGCCCATCGTCAAAGTTGGCCCAAGCCGAATCAGCCTGCCGCCCACCCTGCGCCACATCGCGGTAAACCTGCCGGAAAAACGCATGAAAACTATCGGCGAAGCCTTCGACATGGCCGCCGGGCAGGGATGATGCCGCGACCCCCTGCGGGTTCATCAATGACGGATCGCGCAGCATGATCTGGTTGGGTTCATCGCGATGCCCGATCCACAGGTGATCCGGCGTTTCCGCCTGCCACGCAGCAGACGCCCGCGCGCCCGATATTTCCCACGCCATTTCGCCCTTGCGCCCAAAGCTGATCTGGCTGGTCGACATCATTCCGCGCCCGCCGCCGGGATAGCGCAGCAGGATCATCGCCGCGTCGTCGGTTTCGATCTTGCGGGTGCGCGACGGGCCCGCGTCCTTGGTCGAAAACGTCTCGACCGGGCCAATCGGCTGTTGCCGCTCGGGAATGTAGGTAGCGAGTTCGGCCATCACCGCGCTGGGCCGCTGACCAGTGATAAAGTTCGTCAGGTCGATCCAGTGCGTGCCGATATCGCCGACCGACCGCAGCACCCCGCCCTTGTCGGATTCCAGCCGCCAGTTCCAATCAGTCGCTTTGGCAAGCCAGTCCTGATGGAAATGGCCATGCACGAAACGGACGTCGCCCAGGTCGCCCGCCGCCACCATGCCCCGTGCCTGTTGGTTCAGCGGATAAAAGCGGATGTTGTAGCAGACAGCGGCGACCAGCCCGCTTGCTGCGGCGATTTCGACCATTTCGCGCGATTGGTCCGACGTCATCGCCAACGGCTTTTCGCAGATCACGTGCCGACCGGCGGCGAGGATCTGTTTCACCTGATCGAAATGAGCGTGGTTCGGCGATGTGACATGCACCACCGTAACCGCAGGATCGTCGAGCAATTCATCCAGCGAGGCATAGGCCCGTGCCACCCCCAGATCGGCGGCACGTTCGTGGCCCCGTGCCGCACTCGACCCCAGAACGCCCGCGATGGGAACGCCCAGACGACGCAATGCGCCGATATGCACTGACCCGATAAATCCGGTGCCGATGACGGCGGCTGAAGGGGCGCGGTCAGGCACAGGAATATCCCCCGTCGATCGCCAGACAGGTGCCGGTCATGAACGCCGCACCCGGCGAGGCCAGAAACAGCACCGGCGCGGCAATGTCGCCCGGTTCGCCCCAGCGACCCATCGGCGTGCGCATGTTGACAGCGGCGACATGGGCAGGATCGGTGCGGCTGCGCGCCGATTGCTGGGTAACGATGAAACCGGGGGCAACAGCGTTGACCCGGATGCCGTCAGCGGCCCAAGCGATGGCCAGCGATTTTGTCAGCTGCACAACAGCGGCTTTGCTGGCGCCGTAAGCCGGATTTCGGGGGCTGCCGTATTGCGCATACATCGACGCAATGTTGATCATCGCGCCACCTGCCTCGCGCAGATGCGGATGAAAGGCGGCGGCGGTCCGAAAGGTCCCGAGCAGGTTCACATCCAGCACATTTGCGAACACCGCCGGTGCCATTTCTTCCCCGCGCGAGGTGATGGCGGCGCAGTTCACCAGAATATCAAGGCGCGGCAACCGCGCCGCAAGTGCGGTGACCGCCGCGAGGTCGGTGACATCGAGTTGTTCATAGGTGAAACGGGCCGCATCTTCGGCCGCCGGTTCCGGTTCAGCGCCGGTGATCGTGACCCGCGCCCCGGCATCCTGAAACGCCCGTGCAATCGCAGCGCCAATCCCGGCACGACTGGCACCGACGACAAGGACATCCGCGTCGTTAAAGTCGAATTTGCATGACCAGTCCATAGCGTCCCCCCACGCGCCAAGGTTAGCAATCTGACAAAACTCTGCAATCATTTTCGCGAAATCAAGAATTTGAAATTGAATTTTCATGGGAAGCGCGGGGTCGCCGGGGCTGATCGCCAGATTACACACTGCCAGTTACCTTCTGTTCAAGGTCCGCCAGAACCCCGCTCATCGGCACCGACGCATCGGCCAGCAGAAATATCGCCAGCCGCGCTGCTTCTTCCGCTGTCACCAAACGGCCCAAAGGCAGGGTATCCGCAATCTTGGCCTCCCAATCCGGTCCTCGGCCCAGAACCTCTGCCTGCACCCGGTGCTCATTCTCGGTGGCGACCCACCCCAGATTGATGCCGTTAACGCGGATCCGGTCCGCCATGTGGGCATTGGCCGCATTCTTGGTGAGGGTGGCTAACGCCCCCTTTGTCGCCGCATAGACGGCAAGTTCGGGGATGCCGCAATGCGCGTTCATCGACAGGATATTCACGATCGCGCCCGGTGCGCTGCGGCCCTTCATGTCGGTGATGGCGGCCTGCATCAGAAAGAAGGCAGCGCGGGCGTTGACGGCAAAAAGCGCGTCCCAGATATCCGGGGTCGCGTCCAGAAACGACCCCCGCGTGGTCAACCCAGCGGCATTGACCAGCCCGTCGATGCGGCCAAAAGCGGACTTTGCGGCCCCGATGATGGCGGCGGGTGCCTCCGTTCGCGACAAGTCGGCGCAATATCCCTGCACGTTTGCATCTGTGGCCGTAATCGACTGGACCGCCTTGTCCAGCCCCGCCGCATCGCGGTCGGTCAGCAGCATGCCACCAGTGCCCGAAGCCGCCGCCTGTCGGGCAATTGCCAGTCCGATGCCACTGGCGGCCCCTGTGACCACGATCACCTTGCCTGCCAGATCAATCCTCATGCGCCGATTTTCTTCAAGAATGCGTCCCGTTCGCGCGGGTCCATGCACACCAGATGATGCGGTGCGGGAAAGACGCCCGAAGCGACATCGTCACGAAATTCACGAAACGCGGCGATCCGTTCCTGCTGAAGCCGGTCGTATTCCGCTGCAAAGTTGCGATAAACCTTGGCGTGGCGCGGCACGTGAGAGCGATTTTCGCCAAGAATATCCTCGGCAAACAGATATTGTGCATCGCAGCCAGCCCCCGCGCCCATCGACCAGAGCAGGATGTCCAACCGGGCGCTGATCGCACTCGCCACGTCAAAGGGCACCACCTCGATCTCGACGGCAAACGCCCCGGCCTCAGACAGACGGCGACATTCATCGTAGATGGCAACCGCACTTTGGGCAGTTTTGCCGACGGCCCGAAACCCGCCCGTCCATGTGGCGCGTGACGGAACCAGTCCGACGTGGCCGACCACGGGGATATACTCACGGGCAAGGTGCGCGACGGTGGTAACACTGCCCGAGCAGTAGACCGCGTCGGCGCCCCGGCCCATCACCTCCCCCGCGAAACGCAGATAATCGTCCGCGCTGCCTGCGTCGAGATGGGTCTTTCCGGTCATGCTGAAGACGCCCGGTGCAGCAGCGCGGTAGGCCCCGTCGCAGACGACGTCGGGCGGCACCGAGGCGATGTCGATCCCCGCCGCCTCGGCTGCTGCGGCCTCGTCCAGGGTGAAATAGCGCAGCATCGTCATCTGACCCTTGCCCTTGCGGGCACGCAAATCGGCGACGGTGGGGCGCAGGCGCGGGGTCATTCGGGCACGTGAATCTGGATGCGCCCCTCGCTTACCCGCGCAGGATGGGTGGCAAGTGCGACGCACACCGGTGCCCGCAGCGCTGCACCAGTCTTGTAGTTGAAACGCCCGTTGTGCTTGGGGCACTCGATGGTGTCGTCCATCACGAGTCCGTCGGCCAGATGGACCTGCTCGTGCGTGCACAAACCATCGGTGCAGAACACTTCGCCCGCTTCCGAACGGAATACGGCAAAGGTGCGCTGGCCGTGGTCAAAGCGCATGACATCCTCCGGGTCTATGTCGTCAATTTCGCAGACGTCTATCCAGCCGCTCATCGGTCGTTCCTTTTGTCAGGCCCGCGCCACGTCAAGCCTGTGCAGATCGGCACGGTATGGCTGCGCGGTGGGTGGCAGGGTCGGGGTGATGCAATAGCCCGGCTCGCGCTGCTGTCGCCACAGCGCACGGACCATTCCGGCATAGGCCTGCAGGATCGACGGATCGGGCACGGGCAGGTCGTCCTTGATGAGGTCGTGCAGCCTGGGCAGGGCGTGGTAGGGCACCATCGGGAACATGTGATGTTCGACATGGTAATTCATGTTCCAGTAAATCCAGCGGCTGACTGGGTTCATCAGCACCGTGCGGCTGTTGAGCCGATGGTCAAGCACGTTCTCCGCCAGCCCGCCATGCTGCAACAACCCCGTCATCACCATGTGCCAGGTGCCATAGATGCGCGGCCCCCCGATCAACAGCAACGGCAGGATTGACCACATCGCGATGGCCGCAACCAAGGCAGTGGCATAGATCGCCACATGGACCCGCGCCCCGAACACGGCCTTTGTCCAATCGCTTTCAGGGATATAACTCTTTTCCTCCGGCGTCAGGATGCCTGCGGCATTCCGGGCCAGCACACGGAAGTGCAGGTATATGTCTGGGATACCGATAAATTGCAGCGCACCCAGAATTAGTTGCGGCGGTCGCATCAGCGCGATCTCCGGGTCGCGTCCGACGATGATGGTATCGGTGTGATGGCGGGCATGGCTCCACCGCCAGCTGACCGGGTTGCGCATCACCATGAACGACGCGATCTGATAGACGACATCGTTCATCCAGCCGGTGCGAAACGCGGTGCCGTGGCCACATTCGTGCCAGCGGCTGTCGCAGGCCGAGCCATAAAGCACGCCGTAAACGATGAAGAATGGCACCGTCCACCATGTGCCCCAGACCGCAATGCCGCCCGCCGCGCTGACCACCAGAAGTCCAAGCCAAAGTGCGGTATCGCGCAACGCCGGTTGGTCCGACCGCTGCATGAGCGCTTTCATTGTCTTGCGCGGAACGTCCGAGTGATACCATTCCGCCGAGGCCAGACCCGACCGAACCGCGGCCTCGCCATCGGGCCCGGTCAGGCTGTAGTCGCGGGGCGTAAACAAGATGTCTGTCGTCGTCACGACTTGTCTCGCCCGGCCAATTGCGGAAAACGTCCGGTCGGGACGGGGTAATCGGTATCTGGTTGGGGGCAGATGGCATTTATCGCAGCTTCTGCGGCAGCCAATGCGTCAGCCCCGACCAAGACGCTGAACGTCGTCGCGTAGTCGCGGCTTTCCCCGGCGTCGAGCCAGATCATCTCGCCCCGCTCGCGCGCGGCGGTGTTGCCCAGAATGTGATGCGTCGACGGCTCGATCGCCATGACATAGTGGCCGGCCTGAAAATTCTGCCACTGGTAGGCGCAGGGGAACTGATCCTTGTGCGTCTCGACCCGCAGGCCAAGCCCGATCCTGTCGTTGGCAACCATCACCGCGACCTGGCCCTGTTCATCCGCCGCCATGTCGTATTCCCAGACCTGTTCCGTGAACCCGAACACGGGTTCCGGGCAGCGCCTGTAACCGACGCCCTGCGACTCAAGCCCGGCCGCTTCGTGCGAGGCCCAGAGAACCTCGCGGATTGGCGCGATATAGCGGCTGTCCGCGTCAATCAGCGGATAGCCAAGGTTGACGTGATAAAGCATCATATGCGGCGTCACGGCGAACCCGGCATTCACCACCCGGTCGATCAGGCGGATGCCGTTGCCGCCCAGATCGGCCTCGATCCGGCGGTGCAGGTGCAGCACCTCGCCAAAGACCGCCGCCTGCACCACAACACCTTCGGCCCACAGCACACAGCGGTCGCCGTCCCAGGTCTCGCCATACCCCGTCAGCCGTGCCGGAATCGCACCGATGCGGCCATGCAGCCCATGCCGCACAGTCGCCTTGCGTGGATAGTTGTAGCTATCTGCCGTCACGGTTTCCGGTCCAAGAATATGGTCCAGCCCGCCAGTGCTCAGAAATCCCGAAAAGGAGCGCGTCCAGCCAAGACCATCTTCGCCTTCGGGTTCGTGCAGGGCTGGGTGGCGGACGCCGGTGGGCGAATGCCAGCCGATGCCGCAGCCGTTGTGCGTGACATCGGCAATATCCATCGCCCGGTCGACCAGCACGGTAAAACGAAGGCCACTGCCGGTCGAAAACTCCAGCATCCTGACCCCGCGCTCGGCACCATCGCCCAGCGTCATCAGCCGGACACCGCCGACCTGTGCCAGCCCGCCACAGCGCGCGGCCAACGACGCCCGGTCGTGATCCATGCCGAACAGTCGTGTCATGCCAAGGCCTGCTTCCTCTGCGATCAGACCACCAGACTTCTGCAAACCGGCACCAGAGTCAATTCGGTTGTGACAGGTTTTGATGATCTCAATGATGTTTTCTGCGTTTAATCGCAGGGCAGTTCCTGTTGATCAGGGAAAGTTTGGAGTAAAGTTCTTATAAAGTTGACTGAACGAGGTTTTTTGACTACCTCAAAATACATCATTTTGGGATGAAGGGACTTATGCGACTGACGATTCGAGACATCGCGCACGCGGCGAACGTGTCGGTCGCCACGGTTGACCGGGTGTTCAACGATCGTCCGGGTGTCAAACCGCGCACCCGTGACCGGGTGCTGGCCGCCGCATCCAAGATCGGCTACCTCGCCGACCCGCCGGCTGTGTTGCCGGTTCGCCAGATACGGCTCCACGTCTTGTTGCCGGCTGGCACCAATGCCTTCATCGCGGATCTGGCCGACCAGGTCCGCAGGCAGGCCGCAGCGATCCCGGGGCTCACAGTCGCAATCGACAGCCTCGTGGTTTTCGATCCCGCGGCGATTGCCAGCAGTCTTGCGGCGCTGACAGGACAAACCGACGGCGTGGCCCTCATCGCCGTCGATCATCCGGCTGTGCGCGAGGCGATCCGCAGTCTGGTGCAGTCCGGCAGCCCTGTCGTGACGCTGGTGTCCGACATCCAGTCTGTGCCACGACTGGCCTATATCGGAATCGACAATGGGCAGGCTGGGCGGCTTGCGGGATACGTCATGGGGCGATTCGTGGGTTCGGTACGTCCTGCCAAGGTCGCGTTCTTCGCCGGATCGATGGCCTACAGGGGACATCAGGAACGCGAGATGGGCTTTCGTCAGGTGCTGACCGAGGATTTTGCACAGGTTCTGCTGGTGGATCGGCGCGAAGTTCACGAGGATCGCGAGCGCGCCTTTACCGAAACGCTCGCGCTGCTGGATCGCCACCCGGATCTGGCGGCAATCTACAATGCCGGCGGGGCGACCGCAGGTATTGCACGGGCGTTGAAGGAACGCGGACGTGACCGCAGCATTGTCCTCGTCGCGCATGAGGCGACGGCAGGCAACAAGGCGCTGCTCATCGATGGCACGCTCGATGCGGTGATCGACCAGAATCCCAAGGTCGAAGCACGGGAGGCGTTGCTGACGTTGATAGCTGCGGCGAACGGACGACCTCATGAGACCCTGATGCCGCGCCTCCAGATCGTCTTTCGCGAAAACCTGCCGGCAGAATGATTCAACAAACCTCCCAAGGCTTTCTATTTGCGGTGTCAAAGAGAACTTGATCGCGCCAGGGAAGGCGCCTGCTCAGCCTGATTGAAGGCACAGTAAGACTAGCTGCTCAAGGTAATCAATCCCACGGATCCATGGTGCGATCCTTTCTCAGGAACAACTTCAACACCATTCTTGCCCCATCTCGTGGTTGGCAGGCAAACCACTGACCGACAATCGTCAAAGGCATCCGGTTTGCCCAGCAGTTGCGAAACCGAACCCGATCTATTTCCGGCCACTGCGCCTTGACATGATCTAAGGGGAGACCTTATCTGCCATCGGTCTAGGCGATCAAAATCTAGTGGCATCTCCATGATAGCAGAACGACCAGTGAACGATTCCCTTGTGGTTCTCAGTACTGGCAACTCCTCGAACCATCCTGATGCAGCGCCTCATGCGATGTTGCTTGAGTTCAGCGCCCGCCCGACCAAATCTTCACACGCGCCAAGGGCTGACCAGTGCGGCGCAAAAGACCATCACGGATGGCCCGCAACATCAGCCCCAGAAACTGTCGCCGCACGCCGGTGTGATGGCGGACCTTGGCCAGCCATTTGGGTAACACGATCAACAGTGCGGGCCAAAACAACCACCCCGCCGCCTGCCGATACAACAACAACAGGTTACGGTGGTAATAATATACCTTCCACAAGGGCGTGAAACGGTGGCTGTCAGTCAAGAAGGTGGAACAATCGTGTTCGAAACGCACAGACGGTTCGAACCGGATCGCGCCGCCTGTCTTGCGCAGGCCGATGGTGTAAAGCCCGTCGTCGCCATACAGGAACAGCCTCGGGTCGGGGTAACCCACTTGCGCGATGGCGCCGCGCGAAACGAAGAAGCCCACAAAGGATGTGACATCGACCGCCCGGCCCTCGGACGCGGTAAAGGCCTCGGGCGACAGATGAAACCCCGACCGACCCTGGCGCAACGACCGCCAGAAGGTGCGCCAATCCCAGAACGGATTTCGCGACGGGCGATTCATCTCGCAGATCCGCCCATCGGGGTAATAGACGGCCGCCGCAACGCCGCCGCCATCGGCAGGCGCCAAGGCGTGGAACGCCGCCAAGGCCCCCGGGGCGGGGCGGGCATCGTCATCCATCACGACCAGCCAGTGCGGATCGAACTGCGCCACGGCCAGACGCATCGCACCGGCAAACCCCCCCGCCCCGCCCAGATTGTCGGGGCTGTGATGGATCACCAGACGCGGGTCGCCCTGCGCTGCCAGCCACGACCGGGTGTCGCCGTCCGAGGCATTGTCGAACACCACCACGGCCTGCAAATCGCGTTCGGGGCTGTCGAGCAGCCGATGGACGGTCGCCTTCAGCTGGTCCAGCCGGTTGTGGGTCACGACCACGGCCACCAGGCGCCCAGCTCCCACGCGGTTTTTCCTGTGCTGTGTCACCGGGCGCCCCGCCATCAGATAAGTCGTGATTAGCGACTGAGAGGTCACAGTTTGCATCCGGTGTCAAACTCTGGCCAAAGTCGCAAGTTACGCGACCCCGGAAGTATGCCAGAACTTTTTGCAAACAGGAAAGCCCGAGAATGGAAATTGAACCCACGCCGCTGCAGGGCGTGTTGATCCTGACCCCCAGGCGGCATGGCGATCACCGGGGCTTTTTCTGCGAAAGCTGGAGTGCGGCGCGCATGGCCCAGGCCGGGCTGCATTACGATTTCGTCCAGGACAACCATTCCCTGTCCGCACTACCGGGCACACTAAGGGGGCTGCATTATCAGGCGCCGCCCCATGCTCAGGCAAAGCTGGTGCGCTGCGGGCGCGGGCGTCTGTTCGACGTCGTGGTCGATATCCGCCGGAACAGTGCCACATATGGCCGATGGGTGGGGGTCGATCTGAGCTTTGAGAACGGTCGACAGTTGATGATCCCCGAAGGATTTCTGCATGGTTTCGTGACCCGCGAACCCGAGACCGAGATCGTCTACAAGTGCACCCGTCATTACGCGCCCGAAGCCGACGGCACCGTGCATTGGGACAGTTGCGGCATCGATTGGGGACTGACCGACGATCCGGTGATCAGCACGAAAGATGCCGCCGCCCCGACCCTGTCGGCCTTTGACAGCCCCTTCACGCGCGGGCCGCGCCCATGACCCTGCTGATCACCGGCGGTGCCGGCTTCATCGGCTCGGCGGTCGTGCGGCTGGCGGTTGCCCGGGGCCGGCGCGTGGTGAACCTTGACGCGCTGACATATGCCGCCTGTCTCGACAATGTCGCGTCCGTGGCCAATAGCCCGCTTTACTGTTTTGAACACGCCGATATTCGCGATGCCGCCACCCTGCGCCGAATTTTCGACACCCATCGCCCCGATGCGGTGATGCACCTCGCTGCGGAATCCCATGTCGATCGATCGATCGACGGACCGGGGGCGTTCATCGACACCAACATCACTGGCACCTATACCCTGCTTGAGGCGGCCCGCCACTATTGGGAAACGTCGCAGCGGCCCGAAACGTTTCGATTCCACCATGTTTCGACCGATGAAGTCTATGGCAGCCTGGGCCCGGCAGGGGCCTTCACCGAATCCACCGCCTATGCGCCGAACAGTCCCTATTCTGCCTCAAAAGCGGCTTCCGACCACCTTGTTCGGGCCTGGCACCAAACCTATGGCCTGCCCATAGTGATCACCAACTGTTCGAACAATTACGGCCCCTATCAGTTTCCCGAAAAGCTGATCCCGGTGGTCATCCTGAACGCCTTGGCCAGGCGGCCCATTCCGGTTTACGGTGCGGGCAGCAATATCCGCGATTGGCTGTTTGTCGAAGATCACGCCGATGCGCTGTTAACCGTGCTGGACCGTGGCGCCGATGGACGCAGCTATAACATTGGCGGAGAAAATGAAGCCTCGAATATCGATCTCGTACGCGGTATTTGTGCCATTCTGGACCGTTTGCGCCCGGAGCCCCGCCCCCATGGCGCATTGATCACCCATGTGGCGGATCGCCCTGGCCACGATCTGCGCTATGCGATCGACCCGGCACGCATTCGCACCGAACTTGGCTGGCGCACCTCGATGACGCTTGAGCAGGGGCTGGAGCGCACGGTGCAGTGGTATCTTGATAATCCAGCCTGGTGCCAGGCCCTGCAGGGGCGTGACGGGGTGGGTCAGCGCCTCGGCCAGACGCCGGTACCCGAGCCGGAACAATGAAAATCCTGCTCTTTGGCACCACTCGGCAGGTTGCCCGGGACTTCCGGCTTTGATGCCAGCGGCAATCTCTTGTTCGTTTTCGACACTGGCGACAGCATAACCCTGACCGGTGTGACCCGCACCTCGGGTCTGGCCGGCGCGACCGCTATGTTTAACCTCGCCCGACCGGGCTTTGGGGTCAACCGCTCGGCAAAAACGCGCCGGTGTCGAGGCTGCGGATGGCGAAATGGCGCGCACAAAATGCTTCTTCAAGGGCGCGGCATATCAGGCCTTGGGAATTTCATAAATATACCACAGTTCTAGGTGAGGAAGCTCCAAGAGCATGGAAAATACTCTGTATATCGAAAGGTTTAGCAAAATGAAGTCTTTCGAAAATTGCAGCCTCTTACCCATGTTCGCGACCGTCTTGGAGGATGTGCTGTGCGCTTTTCATTAGCTGTTTTCTGCGAGCTTCAATGTGCGGAGGTGCCAGCATGCAGGCGCAAACACCCGGTCGGCCCTTGATCCTGCTCAGCTGTCCGGGTGATGCCCCGGATCTGTGCCGGGCGATACTGCTCAGTCTCTCGGACAAGGCTACCGATGGCACCGTCGTGCGTCAGCTGTCGTGTGGGGCGGAAACCCCCTGGGAACCGGGCGATATCGGGATCGCCCTGAATGTCATCCACGAAACCCAATCGGCGCTTGGTGGACATCTGACTTTGACAAACCGCCGCGGGTCAGGTGGCAACCGCCCCCGATCTTCGGATGGATCTTATGGACGCGCCGATGACCGCCGCCAGTTGCCGCAGTTTCGCCGCGTGTTTGTTACCGATCAGTCCGGGGTCGTTGCCGCCCTGCGTCCACCGCTTTGACGTCCCCCTCAAAGCCAGTGTGAAAGAGACCGCAAGCCCATGTACCAGATGCGCCGAGACATCCAGACTTTTGATCCAGCCCGCCACACGGGAGAGGCGGGGGGAAATGACCTTATCGTGGTCACTGTCTGCGAAGGCACTGATGTTGTCGCATCGGTGGGCGCGACCTATAAGATCAAACCAAGCGATGTGTTCGGCGGAACCCTGTCCTTTGTAGGCGATCCCGATTGGGTGACCGAGACTCCTGAAGCGGGAATCCGGACTCGCATCAGTCTGGATGGGGTGAGCCTGTCCGATCCGTATCTGCGGCAGTACGACGTCACCGGCACGCTGCTGGCCCAGAACGATGACGCCCGTCCGAGCTTGAATTCCGATCGGGTGATCACTGCCCCCGCCGACGGCACGATCCATATCGCGGCAAGCGCCTTGGCGGATCATCATATCGGCAGCTATATGAACACTGTCGAGGCAATAGCCGCCGGCTCGGGGCCCATGCTGAACCCGGGCGGCCCCCGCGACGGTACCTTGGACGAACTGGCCGATTTTCTGGTCAATGGCTATTGGGCCTCCCAAGCGGCAGGGCCCCGGCGGTTCGACACCACCAGCAGCAACCATGAGATCACTGTCAACATATCGGCTCTGCCCTTCCAGGCCCGCGAACTGGCCCAGGCAGCGTTCGAGGCTTGGGAAATGGTCGCCAACATCAACTTTGTCGAGGTGAGGGGCAAGGCCCAGATCACCTTTGCCGATACCGATCTGGGCCAGAGTGCCACTGCCAGATCCTTCACGATCGGCGCCACAATCGACAGGGCCGACGTGATGATCACCTCGGGTTGGCTCAACCGGAACGGCACGTCGATCGACAGCTTTTCTTTTTCCACCTATGTGCATGAAATCGGTCATGCCCTTGGCCTCGGCCACCAGGGGGCCTATGACGGCAACGCGGTATTCGGGCGGGATGAAACCTTCACGAACGATAGCCGGCAGCTTTCGATCATGTCGTATTTCTCGCAGGATCAGAATACCACCACCAACGCTTCGCGCGCCGCGCTGCTTTCTGTGATGATGTCCGATATCATTGCGATCCAGCGGTTATACGGCGCCCCCGATGCCAACAGCGCCACCGCGGGGGATACGATCTGGGGTGGCCGCTGGAGCAACCTTCCCGGCTATCTGGGCGATCTCTTTCGCCAGATCGGCAGCGGCACCATCGACCCGGGCTTTTTCTCTGGCGACGACATCGCCTTCACCATCTACGATCAAGGGGGCATCGACCTGGTCGATCTGTCGGCCAGCACCAAGAACGATCGGGTGAATCTGAATGCCGCCACCTTTTCGGACATCGGCAACCTGATCGGGAATTTTGGCATCGCCCGGGGTACGATGATCGAAAACCTTTATACCGGGTCGGGCAACGATACGGTGCTCGGAAACGCGTCCGGCAACCGGATCTTCACTGCCGCAGGCAACGACAGGGTGCAGGCCGGAGAGGGCGCCGATATCGTTGCTGGCGGCAGTGGCAACGATACGTTGTCAGGCGAAGGCGGCGACGACCGGCTCTGGGGCGGCGATGGCTCTGATTCCCTGACGGGGGGCGACGGCAACGACGTTATGGGCGGCATCAATGGCAACGACTTCCTGTACGGCGGCAACGGCAACGACGAATTGTGGGGCGCCAATGGCGACGACTGGCTTTTTGGCGATGGCGATGACGATCTCATCGGCTCGGGCCAGGGCAACGATGTGGCCTTTGGCGGCGACGGGAACGATACGGTTCTGGGTGGTGGCGGCGTCGATGCCGTGTCGGGCGGCAATGGCAATGATCTCGTCATGGGCGATGGCGGCGTCGATCTGGTCGAGGGCGGTGCAGGCAACGATACCCTCGATGGCGGCGGCAATGACGATACGGTGTCCGGCGACGGTGGCGACGATACGGTCAAAGGGGGTGAAGGCAATGACACGGTCTCTGGCGGTGACGGCAACGACATCGTGCAAGGCAACACCCAGGCCGATCTGCTGTTCGGCAACGCGGGCAACGACACTCTGGACGGCGGCCAAGGCTGGGATGTCTTGAACGGCGGCGCGGGCAACGATGTGCTGACCGGGGGCGATCAGGGGGATGTCTTCGTCTTCTTCGGCAGTTCCGATGGGTCCTATGCCTTCGGGACCGACCGCGTGACCGATTTCAACCTGTCCGAATCCGACCGTCTGGCCCTGGACGATGCCCTGTGGGGCAACCGTGTGCTGTCCCGGCAGGAGGTGATCGACCAGTTCGGATCCTTCGGTGCCAATGGGAATCTGGTACTGACCTTCGGTGCCGACAACATGTTGGTGCTGGACGGGGTCACGTCGAGCGTCGGCTTGGCCAGCGCGATGGATTTCGTGTGAACCGGCCCCTGTGCGTGTCCTGCCATCCCGCAGGCAAAGCACGTCACGGACACGATGACAGGGTCTCAGCATGCGTTTCGCCGAAGCTGTCGCGCTCAGCTTAAGCTGGACAGTGTGCTGCGGCCGATACGCAACCCCCGTTCTGCGGGCACCACGAACACGCGGATGTCACGAAGGTCGAGCCAGAAATCCTTGCGCGGCAAGGGCAGGACCAGCGTGTGATAACCTTCTGCCCCCGCGATGCCGTTCTCGGAAACGACGGGATGCAGCAGTGTGCGCACGGCCCGATCACCGGCACCTTTCAGCGTGTCGTCAAGCTGGGTATCTGCGGTGTCGCCTGCCGGGGTTACCGTGCGTATGAAGGGGCGGAATTCGTGGTCCGCACAGCCCTCGATTTCGATGATCACGCCCAGAACATCGCCGGCCTGAAACCTGGTCTTGCCAAGAGACAGGTTGAACGACAGCCAGCGAGGATTGCCCGAAACCTTTGCCCAAAGCTCGGCCAGCCGACCTGGGAGCGATTTCAGCGAAATCTCGATTGTCCCCTGCGTGGTGTCCCAACTGCAGTAAATGTCGGGGACCACGTGGACATCGCTTTCGAGTTTTTGTGAGAGTTCCAGGCTACGCAGTATTGTAATGGCGTTGGCGGTGAAAAGCTCGGAAAAATGGGTCATTCGATTGTCCTGATTCTATCTGGGCATCCGCCCTGCAATGTCGGCCCTGTAGCTGCGGTTGAACCACCCGTCGCAAGGGGCGTGCCCAGACCAAATCTATGGCGCAAGCGTATCAGTTTGTCGAGCCGCAGGCATACGCGCGGGGCAAGGCAAGAACGCAATGACTCGACCCCGGCGCGCAGGTGTGATTGTTTCCGCAGGGTTCATGACTCCGCCCGGCCACCCACCCGTCCCCAATAAAGAGAATTGCCGTGATTGTCTCTCCTGCGGCCCCGCCCTGTCCCTTCTGCGCACAGAATGCGCGCGACGCCCGGTTGGACCGTGCAAGGGCGGAAGCGGCAGAACGGCGGATCGAAATCCAGTTGGCGGATGCACAGGTGCGCGAGGCGGTTCTGGCGGCCGCACTGTTGGCCGCGCCGCTTCCGGATGCATCTGCCGCGTCCCGGATAAGCGCGCTGGAAGCCGAGACCGCAACCCAGATGGTCGAGATCGACGCCTTGCGCCGCACCTTGTCCGAAACCCGGGACAATCTGGATAAGATCATGGCCGATCGTGATGCAACCCGCCGCATCCTGACTGATCTGCGCGCGACCTGGTGGTACAGGCTGTTCGATCGTCGCTCATGACCAGAGCCGTTGTCAAAAGCCCGGGCCTGTCCATCCCGGCCCTGTGGCGGCCCCGCACAGCCCGGCTGTTCATCGATGTCCAGCACGGATTGTGTAACCGCTTGAGAGCCATGGCGTCAGCAGCGGCAATTGCTGCCGTGACAGAGCGCGAGCTGGTGGTGATCTGGTGCGTCGATCATCACTGCGAGGCGCGGTTGGACGATCTGCTGGTCTATGGTGGTCCGGTAATTGACGATCGCGCGGGTGCCAATGCCTGTCGTGACGCCGCCGCGCAGGTTTACAACTATATGGAGATAGAACCTGGTTCCCGGTTTGAAGAGCCAATTTTACCTGACCCCGGCACTCTTGCGGGGCGCGATATCTACATCCGTTCGGCCTATACGCTGACCAGTCCACACCGAAGCCATGACGTCGAGCAGCGGTTCCTGCGCCGGCTCGTGCCGTCCGATCCGGTCCGGGCCCTGGTGGCGGCGGTACGGCATCCCAACCGGGTGGCGCTACACGTCCGGCTCAGCACGGGCGAAGGGTACGATCATCTGCCGCACGAATCCGCGGCCAACTGGCCGGCCGAACGCCATGCCCAACTGATCGAATGGCGTGCCCGCAGCCGCCCGGAACGTTTTATCGCCCGACTGGACGGCCTGATCGCCAATGGACAGGCCGACAGCATCTTTCTTGCGACCGATCTGCCCGAAACCTACGCCCTGTTCGCCGAACGATATGGCGTCCGCCTGGCCTTTCTGAAACGTGTCGATTTCGACCGTTCGGTAGCGCAGCTGCAATATGCGATGGCCGATCTGATGTTGCTGACCGCGGCCGATCTGTTTCTGGCCAGCACCTGGAGCTCCTTTTCCGATGTGGCCCAGCGTCTGGCGCGCCCGGATCGCCCGTGCGAACAGAGTGGCAAGGATTTCTGACACCGCAAGTTGTGGTTTCCCATGGCCCCCGGGTCAGAATATTCTATGAAGGGAAACCAAGGACGCGAGAGGATCATCATGCAGCAAGACGCCCCGCACCCCGACAAGGCCGCCGACAAGACGGCTGCAAGTCTTGTGGTGATTGCCCCTCCCCTTGCGCAGGACGCACTGGACCGGCTGATCCGCGCGGCAAAGGGCGCGGTGGTTCTGGTCGAACCCGACTCCGATCGGGCCAGCCGACTGGAGAACCTTGACGGGGTCCGGGTGATTGTGGCCGCCGTAGCCAAAGTGGCAGGGGACGTTACGCTGGTGCGGTTCAACTTTCCGGGCCTGCGCAGTGTCGTGCCGCCCACCGCAGCGCTGAAGGCGGTGCTGCCAGGCCTGCGCGAACTGGCGCGCACGCCCACGACGGCGATCACCCCCGCCGAACTGGTCAAGCGGCTGGGCAATCTGCCCAGGCCGATTGATCTGCACATCGACGCGCCGGGAAGCGAGACGGCGATCCTTCAGGGGCTGGCCGAACACGGCCTGCTGGCCGACACCGCCCAGTTGACGTTGCGCTGTGGCGCCGAGCCGATGTTTCAGGGCGCGCTGCCCGCGGATGCGCTGCGGGACTGGATGGCGCAGCGGGGGTTCCTTCTGACCGGCATCCTTGACGATGACCCGGTCTGGCCCGAGATGACGTTCCAGGTGAACCCGCTGGCGCGGGCGCTGGAGCGGGCGAACCAGGATCTGGCCCGGCACGAAACGCAGGCCAAGGAACGTGCGGCGCGGATCGCCACGTTTGAAACAGCGGCGCAAGAGACCGATGCCGC
>JBBSBK010000081.1:0-17107 GCA_038251315.1 Rhodobacterales bacterium
ACCCTGCCCCGCACCCCGTCATTCCGGCTGGACGGCAAGCGCGCGCTGGTGACGGGTGCCACGTCCGGCATCGGTCTGGCCGCCGCCTGTGCGCTGGCAGAGGCAGGGGCGCATGTTGTGCTGGCGGCACGCGGCGCAGTGCGTCTCGACGCGGTCGTGGCCGAACTGCGGTCAGCCGGGTTTGTGGCCCTTGCGCTGCCGCTGGACATTGCCGATATCGCGGCGACCGAGGCGGCTGTAGCGGCCCACGGACCATTCGACGTGCTGGTCAATTCCGCAGGCCTGGCCCGTCACACACCCGCACTGGACACGACGGTCGAAGATTACGACGCGGTGGCCGCAGTCAATCTGCGCGCGGCCTATTTCCTGACCCGGGCCGTGGCGCGTGGCCTGATTGCAGCGGGCCGTCCGGGCAGCCTGATCAATGTGTCGTCGCAGATGGGCCATGTTGGCGGGATCGACCGGGCCGTCTATTGCGCAACGAAACACGGGCTTGAAGGCATGACAAAGACGATGGCGATCGAATGGGGCCGCCACGGCATCCGCGTCAACACGCTGTGCCCCACCTTCATCCGCACCCCGCTGGCGGCGGTGACGCTGGACAACCCCGAACGCCGCGCCTGGCTCGAAGGCAAGATCGCACTGGGCCGCATCGGCGAGGTCGAGGATATCATGGGACCCATCGTGTTTCTGGCATCGGCGGCCTCGTCACTGATGACCGGAGCAAGCCTTTTGATCGACGGCGGCTGGACAGCGGAATGACGGCACGGGGCATAGACTCAAGCGCGCCGATGGCGGGGTTTCCCGACAAATGGGCCGATTTCCCCGCCTACATCCTCGGGATCACCAAAGAGATCTGGGAGGATCGCGGGCTCGCCACTTTACGGGACAGCTATGCGCCCGATCTTGTGGTGCGAACGCCGTCCGGGGTGGTCATCGGCAACGCCAATGTCATGGCCGCCACAATGGCGACGCTGGCCGAATTTCCCGACCGAAGGCTGCTGGGCGAAGATGTGATCTGGTGCGGCACGCCCCAGACCGGCATGCTGTCGTCGCACCGCATCTTTTCCACTGCAACCCACCTGGGCGATGGCAGCTTTGGCAGGGCCACGGGCCGCACCCTTGGCTACCGCGTCATTGCCGATTGCCATGCGCGCAACGGACAGATCGACGACGAATGGCTGATCCGCGATCAGGGGGCGATCGTGCGTCAACTGGGCCTGGACTCCGAACAGTTTGCGCGCGACACCATCGCGCGCGAAGGCGGCCCGGACAGGGCCAGCCTGCCGTTCACCCCGCAATCGGACCGGCCCGGCCCTTACACGGGCACCGGCAATGACAGCGCATGGGGCGCGCGGTACGCCGACATGCTGACGCGGATCATGGCTGCGGATTTCGGCGTGATTCCCGCCTCTTACGACCGCGCCTGCCAGATCGAGCTGCCAGGCGGAGTGACCGGGCACGGACATGCCGACGCAGACCGTTTCTGGCTGTCGCTGCGCGCGGCTTTTCCGGATGCCGTGTTGACCATCCATCACCGGATCGGGCGCGACGATCCGATGATGCCGCCCCGCGCCGCCCTGCGGTGGAGCCTTGAGGGCCACCATTCCGGCTGGGGCGCCTTTGGCCGGCCCTCGGGGGCGCGGGTGCATGTCATGGGGATCAGCCATGCTGAATTCGGTGCCGTGACCGGTACCGACCCACGGCTTCGCCGCGAATTCGTGCTGTTTGATGAAACTGCGATCTGGAAACAGATCCTAACGCATAAAGGTGCTGCATGACCCATGTCCCGTTGGAATCCCGCGTGGTCCGCTATGGCGAATTGCGCCCTTGCAAGACGGCATTCATCGATGCCCATACGCCCGGATCAGACCAGAAAGAGAACTTTACCATCATCGGCGGGGGTGTGTCGGAAAGTGCCGATCAGCATGTCCACATCACCGACACGCCGGGATTCAACATCGGCGCGGCGGGACAGCCGCCGAAATGCCGCAACTCGCTGCATTCGCATCGCACCGCCGAGGTGTTTTTCGTGCTGAAAGGCCGGTGGCGGTTTTTCTGGGGCCGTTGGGGCACAGCGGGCGAGGTGGTGCTGGAAGAAGGCGACATCATCAACATTCCCACCGGCATCTTTCGCGGCTTTGAAAACATCGGCACCGATTACGGGATGATCATGGCGATCCTGGGCGGCGACGATGCGGGTGGCGGTGTCATCTGGGCACCGCAGGTGATCGAGGATGCCCAGGCTCATGGCCTTGTCCTGGGGGCGAACCGCAAACTTTATGACACGCGCAAGGGCGAAAGCCTGCCGCAGGGGGTCGAACCTATGCCGGTGCTGACGGAGGTGGCGCTGAAGGACTATCCCGAACCGACGACGCTGGATGTGGTGCCCTTCTATGTGGCCCGCTACCAGGACATGATGGCCCTGTCTGACCGTCAGCCCGCCCGCGTGATCGGCGAGGATGCGATGTTGCGCGACAGACCGGGATTCGACGTGGAACTTTTGTCGCGCCATTCGATCCCCGCCGACATGCACGCGCATGACCGGCACACTGTTCTCATGCCGATGCGGGGCCATTGGCGCCTGTCCTTTGACGATGGGGAAACGGTTCTGAATCCCGGCGATACAGCGCTTGTCCAACCCGGCCAGCGTCACGCGCTTGCGCCTTCGATGACGGGCGAATCCTCGATCTTCCGGATCCGGGCGACGGCCGACCCGGCCGGCGTGACCTGGAAAGGATGAACCCCATGACTATCCTCACCACCCATGTCGGCTCTCTCCCACGCAGGCAAGATGTCGTCGATTTCATCTTCGCGCGGGAACGGGGCGAAGCCTACGACCCCGCCGCTCTTGACGCCTGCATGACCGCTGCCGTCTCTGAAACGGTGCGCAAACAAGTGGCCGCCGGCGTTGATATCGTCAGCGATGGCGAAACCTCCAAGATCAGCTATGCCACCTATGTCAAGGACCGCTATACCGGCTTTGACGGCGACAGCCCCCGCAACGCGCCCGCCGACCTCAAGCTGTTTCCTGGTTTCCTGAAACGTCTGGCAAACGAAGGCGGCACGCCGCAATATGCCCGCCCGATGTGCGTGGGCGAGGTGCGATCGAGGGGGCAGGGCGAGTTGGACAAGGATATCGCCAACCTCAAGGCGGGGATGGCCGCACACGGGGCCACGCGCGGATTCATGAACGCAGCCTCGCCCGGAGTCATAAGCCTCTTCCTGCAGAACGCGCATTACAAGACGCGCGAGGCTTATCTGGCCGCGCTGGCCGACGCGATGAAGGCGGAATACCGCACCATCGTGGATGCGGGCCTTGACCTGCAACTCGATTGCCCCGACCTCGCGCTGTCGCGGCACATGCTGTTTACCGATCTGTCGGACGAGGAGTTCGTCAAGGTGGCCCAAGGCAACGTCGCGGCGTTGAACCACGCGCTCGATGGTATCCCGCAAGACAGGGTGCGCATTCACATCTGCTGGGGCAATTACGAAGGCCCGCATGTCTGCGACATTCCGATGGCCCGCGTCTTCGATACGCTGATGTCTGCCCGGGCCCGCTACCTGCTGTTCGAGACGTCGAACCCGCGCCATGGCCATGAATGGACCGTGTTCCGCGACCGCAAGGCCGATATTCCTGATGATAGGATCCTGGTGCCGGGTGTCGTGGACACAACCACCAACTTCGTCGAACACCCCGATCTGGTCGCTCAACGGCTGGAGCGGTTTACCGCTATCGTCGGCCGGGACCGCGTTATCGCGGGCAGTGATTGCGGTTTTGGCACCTTCGCCGGCTATGGCGCGGTCGATCCCGATATAGCCTATGCCAAACTGCGCGCGCGGGCCGACGGGGCGGCGCGCGCGACGTGACCCTGCCGCTTGTCCTGCTGCCTGGAATGATGTGCGATGCACGTCTTTTCGGGCCGCAGATCTCTGCACTGTCGCTGTCCCGGGCGGTGCATGTCGGCGACATCACCGGGCATGATACGATGGCCGCGCTGGCCGATGCCGTGCTGGCCGCCGCCCCTGCGCGCTTTGCGCTGGCCGGTCTGTCGATGGGCGGGATCGTGGCGATGGAGGTGATGGCGCGGGCCCCCGGCCGCGTGGCCCGACTGGCGCTGATGGACACAAATCCGATGGCCGAAGACGCGGTGATCAAGGCCCGCCGCGCGCCCCAGATCGCACGCGTCAAGGCCGGTGGACTGTCCGGTGTGATGCGCGACGAGATGAAGCCGAACTATCTGACCGACGGCCCGGATCGCGCGGCCATCCTTGCGCTATGCATGGATATGGCGATGGACCTGGGGCCGGATGTCTTTGTCCGCCAGTCGATCGCATTGCGCGACCGACCCGACCAGTGCGCCACCCTGCGCGGCGTGACCGTGCCGACGCTGGTCCTTTGCGGCCGCAACGACACCCTGTGCCCGATCAGCCGGCACGAGATCATGCATGCTCTGATCCCCGGATCGGCCCTGTGCATCATCGACGGCGCGGGCCATCTGCCACCGCTTGAACAGCCGGATTCGACAGTCGCGGCGTTGTCTCGGTGGCTGGAGGCGTGATCTGATAGACTTTGGCATCGGAAGGACTCCTTGCCGGGATGCCAAAGTCTATCAGATCACGCCGAAAGCGGCAGGTTTTTCAGACGTTCCTCAAAAGCATCCTGTGCTGTGGAATCCGACTTCGGGTGCTGCGGGCGCACCGAGAGCCGACGAAAGCCAAGTGTCGCCAGCTGCTTGCCGACCGTGCGCGCGTGCCGGATCACGCCGAAGGCTGCCTCGATCCGGCGCGCAAGATCCGTGCGCCGCCAGCGCACCACGCCGTCCCGCGTCAGGTCGGGGCCGGCCTCGACCCAACCGGCAAGCTCTGCCATCTGCTCCGGCGTGCGCCGTCGCGGGCGACCCGACCCGCGGCGGCTGGCAAGCCCGGCCATGCCTGCCTCCTGCTTCGATAAGGCATTGAGTCAGAGCTCTGGTGATTTGGGAATCCCTGGAGAGTCCAAAATTCAGGCCGTTGGTCTAAGGCGTTTCAGTCAGTGCGGGAAAGGGATCGGGCCATGCCCGATCACGGCCGCACCCCGCTTTAGGTCTGGGTGCCCTCAGGCCGCCCGTGTCGCCGCCAGTGTCACCGCCTCGAAGGCGCGCAGCATGGGCAGGGGGCTGCGCCCCGCGCGGGGCAGCAATTCGCGCGGCATTGCGGCCAGCAGGGAATAGGGCAGCAGGTCCGGATCGGCCTGCAGCGCCCCGATGTCGAAGGCTTCCATTGCTGCCCCCGACACCAGCAGGATCGCGGGTCGGTCCAGCACGATCTGATGATAGCGCACCGTCTGCATTGCCGGAGCGCGCACGATCGCCCGGCCATCGAACAGATGTGCGGCGGCAGCACTGACCTCCTCTTCGCCGAACAGATATTCGACCTCGGACCCTTTCAGGCGCAGGCGCTGGGATGGCGCGACCAGCAGATCGGCGGTCAATCCGAAGTAGGGGGCGCGGATCAGCAGCGGCGTGTGGCAGCCGCGGGCTGGCAAGTCCTGCCAACCGGCCCAGCGGATTTGGGCGGTGCCGCCGTCCGCTGTCATGACCCGCTGCCCGGGTTCAAGGCGATGGATCGGGCGCGGCCCCTCGGGCGTGTCAAGAACCGCCGTTGCGCCAAACCCGGCAGTCGGGCCGATGGGTTCGATCTGGTCCGACAGGGCCAGCCAGACGACAGCGGGATCGGTCGCGCAACAGCCGGGATCAGTCACCATGCGGCCCGCATCGCGGTGCGACAGCGGTGGCGGTGGGGTCATATCGGTCAGGTGCAGGGCGCCGGTTTCGGGCAGATAAACGCTGAACACTGCGCGGCGCGCCGGGGCGTCCCAGCCAAAAGTGGCAATCGCGGTTTGCGGAGTCTGGCCCAATGTCGTGCGCAGGCTGATTGCCTGCGCCGCACCGTGCTGGGCGACGAAAAGATGCGCGGTCCCATCCGGATCGACGCACACCGACAGGCTGCTGGCCCAAGGAATGCGGGCGGAAAAGCGGATGATGTTGGTCCGGGTCCGGGCCGGCAGATAGACAAACTCGCAGGCCAGCGTGCCACGCGGTAGCACCGCGTCGGGATCGGTCGGCTGCGGAGGGAGCACCGCATCAAGGCCGCCCGGACGGAATGTGCCGGCGTTGTCCTGACGCAGCCCGATCCAGCCCATGCCAGTCAGGCCGCCGCAACTTGAGCGAACAGCACCTCGGCCTCGAATCGGCGCAGGGTGCGGCGGGCGGCGGGGCTGTACCCGGCCCCGGTCGTGGGGTCGAGTCCGGGAAAGATCGCGGCGATCTCTGCCACCACCGCTTGTTCAAAAAGATTGGTGGTCTGCGGCCCGGGCAGGAAACTTTCGGTAGCCAATCCTTCGGACCAGATCACCTGATGGCGGTCGAACAGCAGATGGACGTAATCGACCGTCCCGCCTTCGACCCGCCTGACTGACTGGTCGTTGATCAAATCTCTGGCCGCCACCAGCACCTCATCCTCGCCAAACAGAATGGCGGCAAGGCTGTCGCGCACCAGAACCCGGTGTTGTGGCGACACCATCAGGGTGCGGTGATCGCCGAAGGTACTAGCACGGATCAGGATCGGGGCCAGATCACCTGACGCGTCAACCGTGCGCTGACCGACCCAGCGCAGCGGTTGCGGGCCGTCGTCATGGGTCATCACCAAATCGCCAGGGACCAGCCTTTCGACCGGCACTTCGCCGTCCGGGGTCAGGATCATCGTCCCGGCAACGAAACAGGGGATCGTGCTGACGATGACGAAACCGGTGTCGTTTTCCAGTATGTCGCCCGCGCTATCGACGGCGTTGACCCGATAGGTAAAACTGATGGTGTCATGATCGGCGTCGGTCTGAATGCTGAACGTGCCATCTGCGTTCAGGGTGATGACCTGCCCGGTGGCCAGCGTGACGGTCTGGCCGGACGACACCGCGATCCCGTTGATATGGGTGATCCGCAAAGTGCCCGCGGTGTTGTTGACATCGTTGCCAAGCACGTCGAGCACCCGCGTCGTGCCTTCCTGCATGGTGATGGTATCGTCGCGGGCCACCAGCATGGTCTGCACGGAATCACCGACGATGATGAGGTTGGAATCATAGTTGGAATCGGACACGTCGGCGATGCCGATGCGGATCGAGTTGACGACACCGGGGTTGACCGGGATGGTCAGGGTCATCGTCACTGTGAACCCGTCCATTTCAGTGTTGAACTGGTCCCCAGTATTGTCGTGAAAAAGGTTGATGTTGTTGTTCTGGTTGACGCTGCCCACCGCGGTCGGGCTGGACGACACCGACAACGGTACGTGGCTGCCATTGATCCAGACCCCAACCACGTCGTTGTAGACCGAACTGGAGTATTCCGGGTATTCTTCGGACGAAAAGACGAACTGGATCGTCATCACGTTGCCGGTCGGAATGAAATCGACGTCCAGATAGGACGCGTCATAAGTATTGGTGCCCGCCAGCGCGTTGAACTGGGCGACGTTGTTGGGGCCGGATGTGTTGGTGGATGTGCTTGCCGACTGGTTCGACTGACCGCCGGAATTGGTGAAATCCGCCGCCCGCCCGGTCGACAGGATGACACCGGTATTGCTGGGCGCGACCCCTGGCGCCAACTGGCCGTTGGAATAGATCGCCGACGCATAGCTTGCCCCGGTATAGCTTGCGCCGGTGACGTTGACGCCGTTGCCAAAGATGGCATTGGCCATCTGCGCCGCCGTCGCGTTGGCATTGTAGGTCAGCTCGACCCCGTTAACCATTGTCCGTGCCCTTGCCGCTTGGCCCGGGTCAGTGCAAACGCACGCCGGGGGTTTGTGCCCCGGTCTTGCTATATGTTGTGGCTGACTGCTGCGCGCCACGCCGATCTTGAGTTTGCCCTGCCTCGGGTCATGTTATTGAGGAAACCGTAGGGCAGAACGGCGGTATGGGTGAGGCTTTTATGAACGTGGTGGGCCTTGGCGCAACACATGTGTCGCCTAGAAGTCACAGCCTCTGGTCCGGCCGATCGATTGCAAATCAAGGCGGCCCGCGCTACGCCTGCCCGCAATTCCGGAGTCCCGCCGATGCCCGTCGATCCCGTCGCCCTGACCGCCGCTCTGGTCCGCTGCCCCTCGGTCACGCCCGCCGAAGGGGGCGCTCTGGTGCTTCTGGCGGGCTTGCTGGAGGGTGCAGGGTTTATCTGCACCCGTGTTGATCGGGGCGGCATCGCTAACCTCTATGCCCGCTGGGGCCGCAAGGGCGCGAACCGGACGTTCGGTTTCAATGGCCATACCGATGTGGTGCCTTTGGGCGATGAATCGGCTTGGACGATGGCGCCATTCGGGGCCGAAATCCGCGATGGGTATCTGTATGGGCGCGGTTCGACCGACATGAAATCGGGTGTTGCGGCGTTCGTTGCCGCTGCGGTGGATTTCGTGCAGGCGACCCCGCCAGACGGGGCTATTGCGATTGCCATCACCGGTGACGAGGAGGCCGACGCGACCGACGGCACGGTCGCCCTGCTCGACTGGATGCGCGGCGCGGGCGAGGCGATGTCGGTTTGTCTGGTGGGCGAACCGACCTGCCCTGAAGTGTTGGGCGAGGCGATCAAGATCGGGCGGCGCGGGTCGCTGACGGCCCATTTCACCGCAACGGGCAAGCAAGGTCATGCGGCCTATCCCGACCGGGCGCTGAATCCGATCCCGGCGCTGGCCCGGCTGGTGGATCGGTTGGCGGCGCATGAGTTGGACAAGGGCAGCGATCATTTCGACCCGTCGACATTGGCCGTGGTGACGTTCGACACCGGCAATCCGGCGACCAATGTCATTCCGGCATCGTGCCGCGCGACGGTCAATATCCGATTCAATGACCTGCATTCCGGCGCGTCGGTGACGGCGTGGATGCAAGCGATGGCGGCTGAGGTATCGTCCGAGTTCGGCGTGCCGATCGCGCTGCGCGTCAAGGAGTCAGGCGAAAGTTTCCTGACCCTGCCGGGCGACCTGTCGGCGCTGGTGTCGGCGGCGGTGCAGGCCGAAACAGGGCGGGTGCCTGTGCTGTCCACATCGGGCGGCACGTCGGATGCGCGGTTCGTCAAGGATCACTGTCCGGTGGTCGAATTCGGGCTGGTCGGCAAGACGATGCACGCGGTCGATGAACGGGTCGCGGTGGATCAGATTGGTCAGCTCAAGGCGATATACGGGCGGATTTTGACCGATTATTTTGCCAGCTAGGCGACGGCGCGAGGCGGTGATCGCAGATGCCTCCGGCGGGAGTTTAAGGGACCAAAGAAGCATGTTAGGCACGAACAATGACTGATATACCCAGCCGCGCCGACATCCTGCAATGGATCGCTGACCATCCGACCCAGACTGCCAAGCGCGATATCGCCAAGGCGTTCGGGATCAAGGGGGCCGTGCGCATCGACCTGAAGCGCCTGCTGCGCGAGATGGAGGATGCGGGCGATCTGACCAAGCGGCGCAGCGGCTACCGCGACGCCGACAAGCTGCCCCCGGTGGCGGTGCTGGAGATTACCGGGCCGGACGCGGATGGCGATTTGTACGCCAAGCCGCTGGAATGGCAAGGCGATGGCACGCCGCCGCGTGTGCTGATGATCTTGCGCGATGGTGATCCGGCGCTTGGCGCGGGCGACCGGTTGCTTGGCCGGATGAGTGAGGTTGCGGGCGAGCCGCATGCCTATACCGCCCGGATGATCCGCCGGATCGGGGACAATCCGCTGCGGATTTTGGGGGTGTTCCGGCAAGGGTCGGAGGGCGGGCGGATCATGCCCATCGACAAGGGCGCCGACAAGCAATGGGTGGTGTCCGAAGGTGCCACGGGTGGCGCCAAGGATGGCGAGTTGGTCGAGGCCGAACAGGCGGGGCCGAAGGGGCGGATGGGTCTGCCGAAGGCGCGGATCGTGTCGCGGTTGGGTGATCCGAGTGCGCCGCGTGCCGTCAGCCTGATCGCGATTCATCAGCATGGTATTCCCGACCATTTCCCCGACGACGTTATTGCCGAGGCGGATCGCGCCAAGCCCGCCGGGATCAAGGGACGCGAGGATTTGCGCGATCTGCCGCTGATCACCATTGATCCGTGGGATGCGCGTGACCGCGACGATGCCTGTCTTGCGCAGGTTGACGATGATCCGAAAAACGCGGGTGGGTTCATCCTGTGGGTCGCCATCGCTGATGTGGCCCATTACGTCACCCCCGGTTCGGCGCTGGACCGCGAGGCGAAAAAGCGCGGCAATTCGACTTATTTCCCTGACCGTGTGGTGCCGATGCTGCCGGATCGGCTGTCGGGCGATCTGTGTTCGCTGCACGAACAGGTCGATCGCGCCTGTCTGGCGGTGCGGATGCGGATTGACGCGAATGGCACGAAGATCGACCACAGGTTTGTGCGCGGGTTGATGCGGTCGGTCGCGTCGCTGAATTACGAAGAGGTGCAGGCGGGGATCGACGGGGCGGCGAATGACAAGGTCGCGCCGTTGATGGAGCCGGTGCTGCGCCCGCTTTATGCCGCTTATGCTGCATTGGTGCGGGCGCGGGCAGCGCGGCAACCGCTGGACCTTGACCTGCCGGAACGCAAGATCGTGCTGGACGACGCGGGCACGGTGGTCGATGTCGCCTTCAAGGATCGCCTTGATGCGCACCGCCTGATCGAGGAGTTCATGGTGCTGGCCAATGTCGCCGCAGCCGAGGAACTCGTTCGTCTGAAAACCCCGCTGCTGTTTCGGGTTCACGAAGAACCGACTCCGCAAAAGCTGGATGTGCTGCGCGAGGTGGTGCAGGCCAGCGGGCTGGTTCTTGCCAAGGGGCAGGTGTTGAAAACGCACCATTTGAACCGGCTGCTGGAACAGGCGGCGGGGACCGACAATGCCGAACTTATCAATATGCAAACCCTGCGGTCGATGACGCAAGCCTATTACAACCCGGAAAACTTTGGCCATTTCGGGCTGGCGTTGCGCAATTACGCGCATTTTACATCGCCTATTCGCCGCTATTCCGACCTGATTGTGCATCGCGCACTGATCAGCGGGCATCGCTGGGGCAAGGATGGGTTGAGTGCCGACGACATTGAACGCCTCTCTGATACGGCCCAACAGATCAGCGATACCGAACGCCGGTCGATGGCGGCGGAGCGTGACACGACCGACCGTTATCTGGCCGCCTATCTGTCGGACCGCATCGGGGCGGAAATGACGGGCCGGATCAGCGGAATCGCGCGCTTTGGTGTCTTCGTAAAGCTGGACGGCACGGGGGCCGACGGGATGATCCCGATCCGCAATCTGGGGGCCGAGTATTTCCATTTTGACGCCGAAAGCCAGACCCTGAAGGGTGCCGATACGGGTATCGTCATCGGGCTGGGCCAGAAGGTGACGGTGCGGCTGACCGAGGCGGTGCCGGTGACGGGCGGCCTGCTGGTCGATCTGGTCAAGCTGGACGAGGTGGTGATGCCGCAGGGGCCGTCGCGGGGGCGTGGCAGACCAAAGGGTGGGCCGGTGCGGCGCAGGGTGGGGTCGGCCAAGAAGAAGGCCGACAAGGTGAAACGCAAGGTGAAACGGACGCGGCGTTAACGCTGTCTGATTCGGCGCAGAAACGCCTGCCAGCCGCCGGGACCGACCAGCGGGGCGAGGCCAAGACCGGCGACGAATCCGGTCACATCAGCGACCCATTGCGGCGATCCGCCGAACAGAACCCCGGTCAGCAGCTGCCAGGCGAGCAGGAAGCCGATCAGCAGGAACGCCCGATACTGGTTCGCGCCGACAGCACCGAGGCGCAGCCACATGAGATAGGTGAAGGCCCCGATCAGGCCGTAGACCGGCGGATAGACTCCGTACAGCGGCTGATCGCCGTGCAGCACGCCGGCATAGACCAGACCGCCTACAATGGCCGAAACGAAGAATATCAGTAAGACCGACACCGGGTGGAACACGTCGCCGACGAATTTGCCCAAGGCCAGCAGCAGGACCGCACCAAAGACGGCGTGGGTGATGCTGCCATGAATGAACGGATAGGTGACGAAACGCAGCAGTAGGTCGGAGGAATAGTCGCCTCGCTGGATCATCCAGTCAAAGACGGCGGACCAGACGCCGTAATCCTCGATCGCGGCCAATCGCCAGCCGACGCCTTGGGGGCCGCCGATCCAGCCTTGGCTGGCCATGCTGAGCGTTGCCTCGACTCCGACGACGATCGCGACGAGGGCGATGACCACCGGGGGAATCGGGTTGATCGGGTTTTGGTCGTTCATGCCTGCCTCATCCTGCCCGCTTTGCGTTGACGGGCCTTGGGCGCATGGGTAAGCGAGGGGCGGCGATAAATCCAGTCCGGACCTTGACATGACCAAGACCACATTCACCCCTCGTGTTTTTTCCGGGATCAAGCCATCGGGCGGGTTGCAGTTGGGCAACTACCTCGGCGCGATCAAGCGGTGGGTCGCAATGCAGGGCGGTGCAACGCCGAACATCTACTGTGTTGTCGATCTGCATGCGATCACGGTCTGGCAGGACCCCCGCGAATTGGCCAAAGGCACGCGCGAGGTGGCGGCGGGCTATCTGGCGGCGGGGATCGATCCGGACAGGTCGATCCTGTTCAACCAGTCACAGGTCGCCGAGCATGCGCAACTGGCGTGGATTTTCAACTGCGTCGCACGGGTCGGCTGGATGAACCGGATGACCCAGTGGAAGGACAAGGCGGGGGCCAATGCCGAAGCGCAGTCGCTTGGGCTTTACGCCTATCCGGCGCTGATGGCCGCCGACATCCTGCTGTATCATGCGACCCATGTGCCGGTGGGGGAGGATCAAAAGCAGCATGTCGAGCTGACCCGCGACATCGCGGCCAAGTTCAACCACGATTTCGGCGTCGATTTCTTTCCTTTGACCGAAGCGGTGATCGACGGGCCTGCAACGCGCGTGATGAACCTGCGCGACGGGACCAAGAAGATGAGCAAGTCGGGCGAGAGCGATATGGAGCGGATTAACATGCTGGATACCGCCGACACGATTGCCAAGAAGTTTCGCAAAGCCAAGACTGATCCGGCACCGCTGCCCGAAACTGTTGCAGGGCTCAGAGAACGGCCCGAGGCGCGCAACTTGGTCGACATTTATGCCGCCCTTTCGGACCAGACGCCCGAACAGGTGATTGCGCAGTACCCCGGTGCGGGATGGGGCGTGTTCAAACCAGCGCTGGCCGATCTGGCCGTGGCCAAGCTGGCACCGATTTCGGCCGAAATGGCGCGGTTGATGGGCGACCCGGCCGAGATTGACCGGATATTGGCCAAGGGGGCCGACAAGGCGCGGGCGATTGCTGCGCCGGTGCTGGCGCGGACCTATGAGATCGTGGGGTTGCTAAGGTAGGGATGGGTCGAGACCCATCTTACCGCCGCACCGTTGATGTGCCGGTTTGCGCGTTTCGCGGTCCGTGCGATGAGCATATATCGAGGGCATCAAAAGGATCGCACCCATGCCCAACCTCGCCCCTGCTGCCACCCGTATTGGCCATGTCCACCTCAAGGTGGCCGACCTTGACCGTGCCATCGGGTTTTACCGCGATGTGCTGGGGTTTGCGATTACCCAAGCCTATGGCAGCCGCGCTGCGTTCTTGTCGGCGGGCGGTTATCACCACCATATCGGCCTGAATACCTGGGAAAGCGCGGGCGGCACGCCGCCGCCGCCGGGACACACGGGATTGTATCATACGGCGTTCCTTTATCCTGACCGCCAGTCGCTGGCGCAGGTCTTGCAACGCGTGATCGACGCAGGGATTCCGATTGACGGGGCCGCCGATCATGGGGTGTCCGAGGCGATCTATCTGCGTGACCCGGATCAGAACGGTGTCGAGCTGTATGTCGACCGGGCCGAGGCTGACTGGCCGCGTGAAGCAAATGGCGCGCTGAAGATGGTCAATGCGCCTTTCAACCTGCATGCTCTGCTGGCCGAGCCGTAGGACGCGACGATATTCGTCACATTTCTGAATCAGACTCACGCCATGAATGACGGGCAGGATCAAAGGTCTGTCCGTCCCCCGATCCCGTGACGTCGGCTCGTCCCGCGCCGACCCTGTCTGGCGCGCCCGCGTTTCCCCGCACGGGCGCGCCTTTTCTTGCGTCGGGTTTGGGTTGAAACCCACCTTAAGATCCGCCCGACGGTGCGAGCAAGGGAACTGCGGGCCTCATGGCGGCGTATTCATTGCAAAATGAAGCCGGTGACTCTTGCCCATTCTTTTGGCCGAAAATATTCCGGGGGAGCCCGCAGGGCGGGGGCAGCGCCCCCTCTGGACCCCGCGGCACACGCGCCCTAGGGTGGCGCCAAGGGAGATCGACATGGCCACCGGCACCAATATCCGCACGTATTTCGACGGCACATGGCATGCGGGCGATGTCCCGGTGATGCGGGCGGCAGATCATGGCGCCTGGCTCGGCAGCACTGTGTTCGACGGGGCCCGACACGTGGACGGGCTGGCCCCCGATCTTGCCGCCCATTGCGCCCGCGTCAATCGATCCGCCGCCGCCCTGATGCTGAAACCGACGGTCAGCACCGACGATATGGTCGCCATCGTGCGCGAGGGGCTGGCGCTTTATCCGACATCCGCCGCGATCTATATCCGGCCGATGTACTGGGGCATCGATGGTGGTTACGGCGCGATCGTGCCGCTGGACACTGCAACCGGATTTGCCGTTTGTCTGGAGGAAATACCGATGCCACCAGATACCCATACGACCACTTTGACGACCACGCAGTTTCGCCGCCCGGTGCTGGAAAGTTCTGTGGTCAACGCCAAGGCCGGGTGCCTGTATCCCAATAATGCCCGGATGCTGGCCGAGGCGCGAAACAAGGGGTTCGACAACGCTCTTGTCGCCGATGCGCTGGGCAACGTCGCCGAGACTGCGACCGCAAATATCTTTATCGTCACCGATGGCGTGGTCCAGACCCCTGTTCCCAACGGCACATTTCTGGCCGGGATCACCCGTGCCCGCCACATCGCCAATCTGGCTGCAGATGGCATCATCGTACAGGAAAAGACCCTGACATTTGACCATGTGCGTGATGCCGACGAGGTGTTCCTGTCGGGCAATTTCGCCAAGGTGACGCCGGTGTCGGCCTTTGACGACCGACAGTATCAGTCCGGTCCCGTGGCGCGCAGGGTGCGGCAGATGTATTGGGACTGGGCCGCAAGCGCGGGCTGATCGTCGTTGCCAGTCCTGCGTGCTTGCGTCAATATCACCACGGATCAAAAGGACAGGTCAGATGCGCAAGTTTCTTGTCGTGCTGGATGACAGCCGCGAATGTCTGAACGCGATGCGCTTTGCCGCGATGCGGGCGTCCCATACCGGGGGTGGTGTCGCGGTTCTGTCGATCATCCCGCCCGATGAATTCAATCATTGGATTGGTGTGGGCGAGATCATGCGCGCCGAGGCCCGCGAGCGCATCGAGGTGCATTTCGAGGTGTTCGCCAAGTGGATGCGCGACCGCCAGGGCGTCAATCCCGAACTGGTCATCCGCGAGGGCGAACCCGTCCCCGAGATCATGGCCCAGATCAACGATGACCCCGATATCGGTGTTCTCGTGCTGGGCGCTGGCACGGACAACAAGGGCCCGGGGCCGCTGGTCACGGCGCTGACCCGCCAATCGGGAAGCCTGCCGATCCCGATCACCATTGTCCCCGGCGATATGTCCAAGGAACGGCTTGAAGCCATCACCTGATTGGCCCGCTCACCTTGACTCGGCCCCTCTGCAGGCGCATATAAAATGCCTGACAGAAAAGGTTGGCCAGATGTTCATCCAGACCGAATCCACCCCGAACCCCGCGACGCTCAAGTTCCTGCCGGGTCAGGAAGTGCTTGACGTGGGTACCGCCGATTTCCCGACGCTGGAATCGGCGCAGGCCTCGCCACTGGCGATGCGCATCTATGGATCGGGTCACGTGACGGGTGTGTTTTTCGGCCTTGATTTCGTGACCGTGACCAAATCTGACGATGCCGAATGGGACCATATCAAGCCCGCGATTCTGGGTGCGATCATGGAGCATTACCAGTCCGGGCAGCCGGTCATGGGCGAAGGCCACAAGCCCGCCAGCGGCCATGCGGCGCATAGTGGCGCGGATTCGGCGATTGTCGATCAGATCAAGGAACTGCTGGATACCCGCGTGCGCCCTGCCGTGGCGCAGGATGGTGGCGATATCACGTTCCACGGGTTTGAACGCGGCATCGTCTATCTGCATATGCAGGGGGCCTGTGCCGGGTGTCCGTCGTCGACCCTGACGTTGAAAATGGGGATCGAGAACCTGTTGCGCCATTATATTCCCGAGGTGGTCGAGGTGCGGCCGGTTGCGGCCTGATTTAAAGCTCTTGGCGTTTGACACATCGGCGGCGCATTGTGCCGCCGCTTTGTTGTCGCGCGGGCAGGTCACGACGCGCGTCGATCCGATGGCCAAGGGGCAGGCCGAACATCTGATGGGGATGCTGGCCGCCATGCTGGCAGATGCGGGGCTGACATGGGCCGATCTGGACGGTCTGGGCGTCGGCACCGGACCGGGCAATTTTACCGGCATCCGCATTGCCGTGTCGGCGGCGCGGGGGCTCGCGTTGGGCCTTGGGAGACCTGCCATCGGGGTGAACGGGTTCGACGTGCTGGCCTATGGATTGCCGCGCCCTGTCACCGCGATGATCCCGGCCCCACGCGGGCAAGCCTATGTGCAGCGATTCACTGATCGGGTGGCCGATGCGCCGCTGCTGGTCGATCAGCCGCCTGCCGATCATGCCATGATTCCGCCGCCCGACGAGGCCGCGAAACGTATCGCCCTTATTGCCGCCAGCCGCCTTGGCACACCGCAACCGCGCCCCGCCCCACTTTATGTCCGCGCCCCTGACGCCGCCCCGTCGCGCACACCCGCACCGGTCATTCTGTCGTGAGCCCGGACGATCTGGCCAGCCTGCACTGCGCCTGTTTCACGTCACCGCCGCCGTGGGATGCTGCGGCGTTTGCTGGAATGTTGACCAGCCCCGGCGTGTTTCTGGAAACCGCCCTGACCGGGTTCATCCTGGGCCGCGTCATCGCGGACGAGGCCGAGGTGCTGACCCTTGCCGTTGACCCCGCCGCGCGCCGACAGGGCA